>JBOFUO010000016.1:0-44880 GCA_051652625.1 Cetobacterium sp. | reverse complement strand
GGTGCTACTACAGCCTCTTTTGCAGATACTGTTGCTCCAACTACTAATAAAGAACCTAATAAAAGTGCTAACTTTTTCATGTAAATTCCCTCCAGTTATTTTATTTTTTTAGAAATCCCCGTTTTTGAATTTCTCCCGTTACGTAGTTTATACAATATTTTAAAAGATTTGTAAACACTTTTTTATTATTTTCCAAACTTTTTACAACTCTTTTACGTCTACTATATTTAAACTTTTTATAAAACGAGCTATTTTATAAATATATACTTATTTTTTGTATTTTTTTGTAAAGTATATATTCACTGAATATTTAGTCATCAGTTTTAACGTATATATTTTTTATATCTGCATATTTTTGTTTTTAGTACACTTTTTTTTAATAAAAAAAAAGCAGATACATAAATGTATCTGCAAAACTTCTTGAATAAAAACAATTATCTCTTTGAGAATTGAGGAGATCTTCTTGCTTTTCTCTTTCCGTATTTCTTTCTTTCTACCATTCTTGAGTCTCTTGTTAAGAATCCAGCTTCTTTTAAAGCAGCTCTTAAAGTCTCGTCAGCTTCTAATAAAGCTCTTGATAATCCGTGTCTGATAGCACCGGCTTGACCAGCGTTTCCTCCACCAATTACGTTTACTTTAACTTCAAATTTGTTTAAAGTTTCAGTTAAAACTAAAGGTTGCTCAACGATTTTAGAAAGTAATTCTCTTCCACCGAAGTAATCTGCCATAGTTTTTCCGTTTATTTCTACACCTTGTCCACCCGGGATAAGTCTTACTCTTGCTACTGAAGTTTTTCTTCTTCCAGTTCCTCTAAATTGAATCATTTCTGCCACTGTCAATCCCTCCTAATTAAAATTCTGCTTTTACTGGTTTTTGAGCAGTATGAGCGTGCTCAGCACCAATAAATATTCTTAATCTTGTTAATTGCTCTCTTCCTAATCTGTTCTTTGGAAGCATTCTTTTAACAGCTAGCATTAAAGCCTCTTTAGGATTCTTAGCAAGAATCTCTTCTAATCTTCTTTCTTTTAGTCCACCAGGGAATCCTGAATGGCTGTAGTATACTTTATCTGTTAATTTCTTTCCAGTTACAGCAACCTTCTCGATGTTTGTAACGATTACGAAGTCTCCTCCATCAATATGTGGAGTGTAAGAAACTTTATCTTTACCCATTAATTTTTTAGCTATTTCAGCAGCTAATCTTCCTAATATCTTTCCTTCTGCGTCGTATTGAACGAATTCTCTAACAACGTCTTCTTTTCTTTGCATTGCAGTGTATTTTTTCACGTTTTTCTTCCTCCTCGAAAATAGTTATATTTATTTTAATATAACGAACGGCATTCCTTTGTGGGAAAGGATTTATTATACCTATCTATTATATCTACTTTTTCTTACTTTGTCAATTACTTTTTGAAGATTCCTAAAGGTTTTCCTAGAGGTAAAAACTCTCTTCCAAAAGTTTTATTTAATACGTTTGCAGCTGCCCCGTAGAATGACATTAAAGAGATTGATATCTCTGCTACTGCAGCAAGCATATGCATTGCGTGTGGTGCAATTCCAAATGCTGATCCTGCTAATCCTATAAATAGGAAATCAATTAGTATAAATATGATTAATAACGTCTTATTAGTTTCTATTGATCCTAACGTCATAAATAAACTGAATATTAAATAACCTATAAATACAAATCCAAAAGCTTTTGGATCTGCTGCTGCTTTCATAGCTTCTCCAAATACTCCAAGTTGTACCATCCAACTCATAGCCATTCCAAACCAGAAAAATGCATATCCACCAAATGCTGTAGTTCCAAAAACATTACAGTGTTTGATGTCATTTAAGCATGCCACTAATTGTGCAAACGCTCCTAAAAATATTGCCCAAGGGATTACCATTGATACTCCACTTACAATTCCAAACTTATTTGCAGATGCTACTAACGTAACCATTGCAAGACCAAACAGACCTAAAGCTGACGGATCTGCTACTTCAATTTTAACATGATTGTTTTGATTCATTTCTTTTTTTTACTCCTTAATTATTTTTTTTTCGCAAGGAGTATTTTAACCTTTAAATAAGTTTTTGTCAATAAATACTTAACTTTATTTTTTTTACATCGTCAAAGCTGATGCTCCTTTTATTCCAGCATCATTTCCAAGCTCTCCCAATTTCATTTCTAACTCTTCTATTGTTATAGCTAAAGCATAGTTTGGAAGTTTCTCTTTTACTTTATCCAATAAAATATCTCCTGCTAAAGCAACTCCACCAGATAATATTATAATTTCTGGATTTATAATATTAAGTACATTTCCAATTCCCATAGCTAAATAATCTGAAACATAGTCAACTATATCTAAAGAGAACTTATCTCCTTTTTTAGCTTCATCAAAAATATGTTTTGCCTCTAACTTATTTAAATCTCCATTTATAGCATTATAAAGTCCATTAGTTTTATTTATTTGCAATCTAGAAAGAGCTTCTCTCACAACTCCTGTTGCTGATGCATAAGTTTCAAAACATCCTTTTTGACCACATCCACATAACTTTCCATCTCTTTCTAACTTCATATGTCCAATCTCTCCACCTGCACCTGTTGCACCTGAAATTAATTTTCCATCTATAAATATCCCTCCACCTATTCCAGTTCCTAAGGCTATAGTTACACTTTTAGAATATCCTTTTCCTGCTCCATAAAGAGTTTCTCCAAGAGCTATTACATTTACATCGTTATCTAACCTTGTTTTTACTCCTGAAATTTCTTCCATTTTTTGACTTATATCCAAATTCTTTTCCCAAGGAAAATTTGCAAAAAATGCTACTTTTTTTTGATTAATTACAGGACCAGGTATCCCCATCCCTATTCCTTTTATCAAATCACAACTTATATCCAATTCACGAGCCAACTCTAATACAGTTTCCCATATTTTATTCAAAGTATAATCCACACCTTCTATTGATTCTGTTTTAATGCTCGTGCTTTTTAAAATATTACCCTTATCATCCAGCATTCCTATTTTACTATTTGTTCCACCAATGTCTACCCCTACAAAATATTTCATAACTTTCTCCCTCCTAATCATAAATGTTTGTATATTTTTCTTTTAAATACTGTATATAGTAATCTGGATTTAATTCTTCTCCAGTAACTGATACCATTATCTCTTTTGGTGATTTTAATTTTCCATGTTTATGTATTTTTTCATTTAACCAATTTTTTATCTTATTAAGTTCTCCTCTTTCAAGTGCTCCCTCAACATTCATATCTTTTTTCATGGCATTTAGTATTTGAATAGAATAAACATTTCCTAGAGCATAAGAAGGGAAATATCCTATCAACCCACATGACCAATGAACATCCTGAAGAACTCCTTCTCTGTCGTTCTCTGGAACTACTCCTAAATATTCATACATTTTTTCATTCCATATTTTAGGCAAATCTTTTATTTTATATATTCCAGATAAAATTCCTTTTTCTATTTCATATCTTACCATTATATGTAAAGAGTATGTCAACTCATCTGCTTCAACTCTTATTAAAGATGGTGATACTTCATTTATCCCTTTATATATTTCATCTAGTGACAACTCTTCTAGCTCTTTGTACTTATTTTTACTTTTATCTAAAAGACCATACCAAAACTCTCTACTTCTACCAACAACATTTTCATAAAACCTAGATTGCGATTCATGAATTCCCATTGATGTACCATCTGCTAAAATTGTATCTTTTAGCTCTTCAGCAACTCCTTGCTCATATATTCCATGACCACCTTCGTGAACACTACTAAAAATGCTTGAGAATGGTAACTCTTCAAAATATCTCGTTGTTAAACGAACATCATCTTTATTCACCGTTAGAGTAAACGGATGTGCACTTTCTGATATTATTCCTCTTTCCAAATCAAATCCTATGTATTTTAAAATCTCTTTTGAAAATTTCTTTTGATCTTCTTTTGAAATTTTAAAAGCTAGTTTATCTGAAAAATTTCTTTTTCTTTCATTTATTTCTTTAAAAAAAGGAACAATTTCTTTTTTCAATCCATCAAAAAACAAATCTAATTTAGATACATTCATACCCTTTTCATAATCATCAAGTATCGTTGAATAAACATCTGTCTGAAGATTTCTATATTCTACAAACTTTTTATTGTAATTAAAAATCTCTTCTAAAACTGGTGCAAAATCTTCAAAGTTATTATCTTCTCTTGCTTTTTCCCAAATACCCTGAGCTGCTGCTGTAAGCTGTGAATAAGCTCTGTATTCATCTGCTGGAATAACTTTTAACTTTTGAATCTCTATTTCTAAAAACTCTATCTCTTTCTCTATTACAGGATCTAACTTTTCATCCGTTTCTTTTATTTTTTTTATTACACTTAAAATTTCTTTTGAAGTAGTTAAATTATAGCTCTTTAAACTTAATTCTCCTATTATCTCAGAGATCAATTTATAACCACCTTTTGGTGTTTGAGTTTCCAAGTCCCACTGAAGTATAGCTAACATTGAATCTATCATTCTTTTTTCTTTTATTATGTTTCTAAATTTTTCTATATTTTTTTTCATAAAATAACCTCACCACCTTTTACTAATTATATTTAATTTTTACCTGTTTAACAAGAATTTTCGAAGCATTATTGATAATTTTACTAAAATAATGTAAAATTATAATGAAAATAGATTAAAAACAAAAGGAGTATTTATGAAAAGAAGTATATCGGGTATTCAGCCAAGTGGAATTTTACATCTTGGAAATTATTTTGGAGCTATGAAACAATTTATAGAAAATCAAGAAAACCATGAAGGTTTTTATTTTATTGCAGATTATCATTCATTAACATCACTTACTGATCCTAAATCTTTAAGAGAAAATTCATATAATATCGTTTTAGATTATCTAGCACTGGGACTTGATCCTGAAAAATCTACAATATTTTTACAATCAGATGTCCCTGAGCATGTAGAGCTTATGTGGTTACTTTCTAGTATCACTCCTGTTGGACTTTTAGAAAGAGGTCATTCATACAAAGATAAAGTTGCAAAAGGATTCTCTCCTAATACAGGTTTATTGACATACCCTGTTCTTATGGCTTCTGATATTTTAATGTATGATGCTGATATCGTTCCTGTTGGAAAAGATCAAAAACAACATTTAGAAATGACAAGAGATATCGCTTCTAAATTTAATCAACAGTATGAAGTTGAACTATTTAAATTACCAGAACCACAAATTTTAGAAAGCTTAGCTGTTATTCCTGGTACTGATGGACAAAAAATGAGTAAATCTTATGGAAATACAATTAATATGTTTGCATCTAAAAAAGAGTTAAAAAAACAAGTTATGAGTATTGTAAGTGATTCAACGCCATTAGAATCACCAAAAAATCCAGACAATAATATAGTTAAACTTTATGAACTTTTCGTATCTGCAGAAGAAGTTGAAACTATGAAGAATAAATTTATTGCTGGAAATTATGGTTATGGTCATGCAAAAACAGAGCTTTTAAATGCTATTCTTGAGTATTTTAAGAATGCAAGAGAAAAAAGAGAAGAGTTAGCTAATAATATGGAATATGTTGAAGAGGTTTTAGCTAAAGGTGCTGCTAAAGCTAGAGCTATTGCCCAAGAAAAAATAACTGCTGCTAAAATTGCTGTTGGATTAGCTGGAAATGCTTACAAATCTAAATAATTTTTATAACAAAAAAAGACAGTCAGACTGTCTTTTTATTTTCTTTTTATGGCGCACCCGAGAGGAATCGAACCCCTAACCCCCTGATCCGTAGTCAAGTGCTCTATCCAATTGAGCCACGAGTGCAGATTTTAGTTATAAAAAAAAGGTAGTTACTCTACCTTAAAGTTTTTTTATAAATGGCGGTGAAGGTGAGATTTGAACTCACGGTACGGGATTAACCGTACTCTCCCTTAGCAGGGGAGTGCATTAGGCCACTCTGCCACTTCACCATTGTATGGCGGAAGATCAGAGACTCGAACTCTGAAGTCTTACGACGTCGGTTTTCAAGACCGATTCCTTACCAATTAGGATAACCTTCCGTACAAAGAAATAGTATCATATTTTTTATTTTATGTCAAATACTTTTTTAAAAAATAAAAAAAAAGCTGCTTTAAAAGCAGCTCTAAACAACTATTTTTCTTCAGATTCAATCTTTTCAGTTGCTGGTTCTTCTTTTGGAATTGGATTTCCAAACATCCATTCAATTTGTCTTCTAACTCCTGTTAATTCTAACTCTTGTCCATCAATTATAATTCTGTCATTTTTAGGAATAGCTATGAATCCATCTTCTATTGGAGCTTCTTCTGATAAATTATGCTGTAACTTTATAGAGGTTTCAAATCCAAACGGTTTAAATTCAGTTTTTACACTTCTAATCAATTCATCATTTTTTGAAATTTCTTCAATTTGCTCGTTTGTAAAGTTTCTTTGAGGTGGATATTCTGCAATAAATAAAGTTTCAGTTTTTAAAAACTTTAACTCTTCTCCAACTTTTTCAAACACATCTATTGTATATTTTCCTCTAGCTTTAATTAGGAATTTATCTATATCAACTATCTTTTTTCCTACTCCTAAAGGATCTACCATAGGAGTTAACTCTCCTCTTGATATTAAATCATCATCTGGTCCATTTAATCTAACTTCAAATACAGTAGGTTTTGTTATTTCTTCAAAAGTTAAAACGATTGACAATCTCATCATTGGATGCGGAAATAACGGTTGAATTATATTATCAAAAGAGCCAAAAATATCTACAGCTCCTCCTATTTGTTGACTCATTTGTGCTGCATGTGCAACTACTACACTTCTTAACTTAGCCATTTTATCCCCCTTTATTGGTTGTTTTGTTCTAATTTACTATAGCATACCTATTTTAATTTGTAAAATTTTTATTTTAAGATTGTAAAAATAAAAATAGTTCCTTTTCCTTCTTTAGAAATGACATCTATTTTTCCACCACATCTTTCTACCAACTCTTTTACAATCGATAACCCTAATCCAGTACCAGCTTTGTTACTCGTTCTTGCTTTATCAACTCTATAAAACCTTTCAAATATTTTTTGAACTTCTTCTTCTCCTATACCAATACCATTATCTTTTACTCCAACCTTGTATCTATTTTTAGTTTCTATTATAGATATTTCAACTTCAGGAGCTAATCTACCACCATATATAATTGCATTTTCTACCAAGTTTTTCAAAATAGTTAAAACTTTTTCAAAATCTATTTTTAGTTCATTTTCTTTATTTAAAAGGTTTAAACTATATGTTAGATTCGCACCACTAATTTTAATTCTTTCATTTAGTGCTGCATGTAATTCTGCTTTTACTCTAGCGACAGGAACCTTTTCTACATTTACGATGTTTGAACTCTCAATTTTACTTATATTTAAAAAATCTATAATTATATTCTCGAGTTTATCAATATTATTTTTTATAGTCTTTATAAATTGAACTTTTAAAGGCTCAGGAGCATCTTCTAACGCAATTACATATCCTTTTATATTAGTTAAAGGTGTCTTTAGCTCATGACTTATATTGCTAATAAAAGTTTTTTGAACTTCTATCATTCCTTTTGTTTGTGTTATATCTTTTACTGACAACAAATATCTTTGGTCTTGCTCTAAATATTTCACATTAATGCTAAAGTATCTTTTTAATCTCAATAGATATATTTCTGCTTTTTGATTTTGTTTTTCATTCATTGCTTTTTTCATAATCTGTATTATATCTAAATCTTTTATTAAATTAAGGTAGTTCGTTTTCTCTTTTTCATAAAGATAATTAAATCTACTATTTTTGATTATAAGCTCTAAATTTTCATCAAACAAACATATTGAAGAATCAATAGATGTTATGATTTGGTGCAATATTCTTTTTTCCCTATTTAAATTAATTATATTTTCCAAATTTTGCTTTTGCCATTTTTGAACAACATCCCAAAGATTCAAAATCCAAGGATCTTTTTCAAAATACAAATTCTCTCCATTTCCTTTGTTCTCTAAAAAATTTTCTATTATTTCGATTTTCCTGTACAAATCTCTTTTTAAATATTTTTTATAAAAAATATGAATTATAAAGTTTAAAAAAGTAAAAAATAAAAGCTCTCCGATCAGTAAAAATCTTAATATTTTTAAAGTTTTACCATAATCTTTTGAAACTCTAAGTATTACTTTTTCTCCTTCTTTATTTACTCTTCTAACTGCATAGTAAGCCATAGTTTCATCTGAAATAGAACTTTTTCTAATATCAAATCCAACTCCTATTTCTCTTACTTCTAAAACTTCTTTTCTATTACTATGATTTTCTAACTCTTGCTCTTCTTTATATTTTTTAGAGTCATATATAACCCTACCATCCATTTCTATTATATTAAACCTGATATCTGAATTTTTAAATATCTGTTGATATTCTTCTTTTTCATACTCTCTTATTAAATTAGACACTATAAGTATGTTTTCTCTTAAACTTTGTTTTGCTCCATCTTCATAAAGTGTTGATAAAAAAGATATATTCGAAACAACAAAAAACATCTCTATTATTATTATAAAAAATAGTGCTATTATCTCTTTTCTTCTAATCTGTATCCAACTCCTTTTACTGTTTTTATACACTCTGTTAAAAACGAAATTTTCTCTCTCAATTTAGATATATATACATCAACAGTTCTATCTCCTGAATAATAATTACTTCCCCATACTTTATCCAATATTTTTTCTCTACTAATTACTATACCTCTATTCTTTACTAATAATAACAGTAAATCATATTCTTTTTTTGATAACTCTACCTCTATTCCAGCATTTGTCACTAAATGTTTTTCCTCATCTATTTCTAATTCTAAAAATCTATTTCTAATTTTCTTGTTTTTCTCTTGTTGATTTAATAATTTTTTACCTCTTAAAAGTAACTCTCTTGGATCAAATGGTTTTTTCATATAGTCATCCGCTCCAACTTCAAGTCCTTTTAATACATCTTCAACCTCTGTTTTTGCTGTTAACATTATTATGTAAGGTGCCCCATACTCATCTTCCATTTCTTTAACTATTTTAGTAAAATTTATTCCATCTAAATTAGGTAACATCAAATCTAAAATTATCAATTCATGTTTTTCTTTCTTTAAATACTTCAATCCTTCTAATCCATCTGATGCTACAGTTACTTTATACCCCTCTTTTGTAAAATAATAATTTATTAATGCTTGTATTTCCAAATCATCTTCAACTACTAGTACCTTCATATCATCTCTCCCCTTTTTTAGTATTATTATATCACAAATAGAAAAAAGGTGTTCTTTTTTCAGAAGAACACCTTATAATGTTATTTAGCTGGAACAAACCCTTCATCAGCAACTACTCTTTGTCCATCTTTTGATAATGCAAAGTCAACTAATCCATTTACAGTTTTATTTTCTGTTGTTGGAACGTACCAATAAATCTCTCTAGCAATTGGATATTTTTTATCTGCAACATTTTGTACATTTGGTTCAACAGAATCAACACTTAAACTTTTAACAGTTTTGTCCATATATCCCATTCCAATGTATCCTATAGCATATTTATTACTTTTAGCTTCTTGTTTTATAGCTTCGTTTGATGGCATGTATAATGTATTCTTTCCATATTCTGCATCTTTTTTAGTATTTTCTTCTCTTACTATATGTTCTTTAAAGAATTCATGAGTTCCTGATGATGAATCTCTTGATAAAACTACTATTTTAGCATCATCTCCACCTAACTCTTTCCAGTTTGTAATTTCACCTCTAAATATTTTTGCTAAATCTAAGTGATTCATATTTTTTAATTTATTGCTCTCATTTACTATAACCGTTATTCCATCATAACCTATTACAACTTCTTTTAACTTTAAACCTTTTTCTTCTGCTGTTTTAATTTCTTTTTCTTTTATATTTCTAGATGCCATTCCAATATCAGCTGTTCCATTTATTAATGATGAAATTCCTACACCTGATCCTCCACCTGTTACAGCTATTCTAGCATCTTTATTTTTCCCCATGTATTCTTCAGCTATGTATTGTGAAACATTAACTATTGTATCTGAACCTTTCACTTGAATAACTTTTGATGCCATCGCTGTTGTTGAATAACTACCCATTATTGATATCAAACCCATTAAAAAAAACTTTTTCATTTTCATTTCTAAACCCCTCCTCAGATATTATCTTTTTTCATTCTTATCTTTTCAAAAATATTATACAACAAGAATGTTAATTCAATTTAAAAATAATGTAAAAGATATGTAATTTTTTTTTTACATATCTTTTACATATACTTAATCCGATTTTAACAAGTAACATATACAATATTGATATCAGTTTTAATATTTGTTTAAAAAAAGTTTAAATTTTTTTAAATTTTTTAACATAGGATTAGGAGGTTTCATTCATGAATAGTATAAGAAAGATTAAAGATTCTTTTATGAGAGGTTTACACTCTGTAGTTGGTGTCTTTAACATTCTGATTGTTCTACTTATATTCATCTTTATTTTAGTAAATAGTATCTCTTTCTTTAAAGATTATCCACTTTCAAAATTCTTAACAGGAACTGAATGGATATCATTATCTGAAAAGTATGGATTTTTACCACTTTTAGTTGGGTCGTTTTGGGTTACTTTTGTAGCTTTAGGAATTTCAATTCCAGTTGGAATTATAACAACTATATACTTATCAGAGTTTGCTAACAAAAAAACTAAGAAAATATTAAAAATCATTATTGAAACGATGTCAGCTTTACCTTCTGTTGTTTTGGGATATTTAGGACTTTATGTTCTTTCTGGTTTTATAAAAAACACGTTTGGATTAACTAGTGGTCTTAATGCACTTACTGGTGGAATCATGCTTTCTTTTATGGCCATTCCCACTATAGTTAGTTTATCTGACGATGCACTAAATGCTCTTGACAGTTCATATAGAGAGGCATCACTTGCTCTTGGTGCAAACAAACTAGAAACAGTATTTAAAATCTTACTACCTGCAGCTTTCCCTGGAATATTTGCTGGTATTATGCTTGGATTTGGTAGAATAATTGGAGAAACAATGGCTGTTCTTATGATAACTGGAAATGCTCCAATAATGGCTAAAACTGCTCTTTCACCTGTAAGAACTTTAACAGCCACAATAGCTGCTGAAATGGGAGAAGTTGTTCAAGGAAGTCAACACTACTATGCTTTATTTGCTATCGGATTAGTTTTGTTTCTAATTAGTTTCCTTACAAACAGTATTGCCGATAGATATATACGTAAATCAAGAAAGCTAATGGGAAAATAGAAGGAGGAGTAAAATGAATATTTTAAAAGGAAAAAGTGGATATTTTATAGAACTTTTAATTAAATCAATAGCTTTAATTTCTATAATTCCAATTTTATTAATATTAAGCTATATTGTATACAAAGGTTTTCCTGCAATAACTTGGGAGTTTTTAACAGAGGTTCCTAAAAGAGGAATGAGAGCTGGTGGAATATTCCCAGCTATTGTCGGTACAATTTATCTTACATTAGGAACTATAGCAGTTTCTGTACCATTTGGTATTTTTACAGGAGTATATCTTGTTGAGTATGCAAAAGATAACTTAATTACAAGAATAATAAACCTAACTATAATAAATTTAGCTGGTATTCCAAGTATAATATATGGTCTTTTTGGAATGGCACTATTCGTAATCTACTTTAAATTAGGAGTTTCAATTCTATCAGGATCGTTAACTCTTGGAATAATGTGTTTGCCAGTTATTATTACAGCCACAAGAGAATCTTTATTAGCAGTTTCAAATAATTTAAGAGAAGCTTCTCTTGCTCTTGGTGCAACAAAATGGGAAACTATATCAAAAATTATTATTCCTGCTGCACTCCCTGGAATAACAACAGGAGTAATCTTAAGTATCTCAAGAGCAGCTGGAGAAACTGCTCCAATACTATTTACTGCTGCTGCATTTTATCTACCGTTTTTACCAGAATCTATTTTCGATCAGGTTATGACGTTACCATATCACCTTTATGTTATCTCAACACAGGTTCCAAATATGCCTCAAAGCAATATGCATGGAACTTTATTCATTCTTGTGTTTATAACTGTTGGATTTAATTTAATCGGTGCATATATTAGAAATAAATTTGAAAAGTAATTCTTATAATTTGGAGGAATATATAATGAAAGATAATGTTAGAATATCAGTTAAAGACTTTAATTTTTACTACGGTGATTTTAAAGCTTTAAAAAATATAAATATGGATATATTAAAAAATAAAGTTACTGCCCTAATAGGTCCTTCTGGATGTGGAAAATCAACTTTTCTGAGATCAATAAATAGAATGAACGATCTTATTTCAGGAGTAAAATACGAAGGTCAAATTTTACTTGATGATCAAAATGTTTTTGATAAACAATTTGATATTGTTGAGCTTAGAAAAAAAGTTGGTATGGTTTTTCAAAAGCCAAATCCATTTCCTAAATCTATTTATGAAAATTTAGTTTATGCTCCTAAACTACATGGTGAAAATAATAAAAAGAAATTAGATGAGATTGTTGAATCTTCTTTGAAAGCTGTTGCTCTTTGGGATGAAGTTAAAGATAAATTGCATCAATCAGCTCTTGGTCTATCAGGAGGACAACAACAAAGACTTTGTATAGCTAGAGCGATTTCAATTAATCCAGAAATTTTATTAATGGATGAGCCAACATCAGCTCTTGATCCAATATCTACCTCTAAAATTGAAGAGTTGATTGTTCAATTAGCTAAAAACTATAGTATTGTTATTGTTACACACAATATGCAGCAAGCATCTAGAATATCAGACTATACTGGTTTCTTCTACCAAGGTGTTTTAGAAGAGTTTGATAAAACATCTACAATATTTACTACACCAAAAGTTAAAAAAACTGAAGATTATATAACTGGAAAATTTGGATAAAAGGAGAGTTTATGAAAAATTTAAATGAATCTTTAAAAGGATTGGATGAACACTACTTAGAAACTTTAAAATATGTTGCTAGAAATTTTGATATCAACTTAGAAATGCTACATAACAATAGTTTTAATTCTACTCTTTATGGAGAAGCTAAAATGATTGAGGATTTTATCAACTCTTTAGAAGTAAAACTAAAAGAAGATTGCATTGTTACAATGGCTAGATTTCAACCAGCTGCTAAAAATTTAAGAAAACTAATTATGATTATCAATAGTGTTAGAGTTTTAGAAAGAATGGGAGATCTTTTAAAAGCAAATCTTACTCTTATAAAAGATATTGAAAAAAAATCTCCATCTTTAGCATATGCTATGAAAGATAAAATTTTGTTTATTGCAGAAAAAATACGTGGTCTTTTCGGATTATATATAAAGGCTTTTTTAAATGAAGATGTTACTTTACTTTATGATATTCTTTATTTAGATGAAGAGATTGACGATTTGATTAATTCTAACACTGAGTATTTCCTTTCTAAAATGAAAGAGAATCCAGAAAATGTTGTTGGTGGCTCAGAACTTATTTTATTGGATAAGAAATTTGAAAGATTATCTGACCATATAATTCACTTAGCTAGTGATTTAATTTATATTTTAAACGGTGAAAACACTAGAAAAGCTCAATTGGAAAAATCAAATAACGATTAAATTAAAATAGGGATTCCTTTTAGGAGTCCCTATTTTAATTTTCTCTATTACCTATATAATCAGCTAACTGAATAAAAATTTGTACTTTTTCTTTTTCGAAAATATCTAAACTTTTTTTAGCTGTTTCTATAACTTCACCTAGAATTTCTTTACTTTTTGCTAAACCAAATAAACTTGGATAGGTTGTTTTTTCTAACTCTAAATCACTTCCAACAGGTTTTCCAATTTTCTCAAAATCCCCTTCAATATCTAGAATATCATCTTTGATTTGAAAAGCTAAACCTAGAGCTTCAGAATATTTTGTTAGTGCCTCAAACTCTTCTTTTGTAGCGTCTGATATTATGGCACCTATCTCTACTGGTAATTTTAATAATTTTCCTGTTTTATTCTTATGAATGTATTCCAATGTTTCTATATCAACTGTTTTCTTTTCACTTTCTATATCAATCATTTGGCCACCAATCATACCATTTATTCCAGAGTATCTTGAAATCATACCTATTATTTTTACTAACTTTTCAAAAGATACCTCTTTTGTTTCATCAGTTACTATTGAAAAAGAATGAGTTAATAAAGCGTCACCTATCAAAATTGCTTCAGCTTCTCCAAATTTTTTGTGTGTAGTTAATTTTCCTCTTCTATACTCATCATTATCTAGAGCTGGAAGGTCATCATGAACTAAAGAATATGAATGAATAAACTCTATTGCAACTGCTGTTGGAATCCCCAATTCTAATTTTTTACCATACAATTCTAAAACCATAAGTAAAAGTATTGGTCTCAATCTTTTTCCACCATTTAAAATAGAATATTTCATTCCTTCAGCAATAACATTAGGATAAGTTAACTTATTCAAATAAATTTCTATATTCGAGTCTATCAATTTTCTTTTAGACTCTAAATAGCTTTTAAGCATCTCTCTCCACCTCTAGTAGAATCTTTTCATCTTTTGATGTTACTTTTATTATTCTTCCCTCAGCTAAATTTAGTAAGTCTGAAGATTTTTTTAATAACTTCATAGCTTTTTCATACTCTTTTATTGAATCATCTAATGATAATTCAGAATTATCTAACTTTTCAATTATCATATCAATCTCATTAATATTATATTCAAAACTATCTTTTTTCATGAATTCACTCCTATGATTATCTTGTATAGAATGTTAAAACTTTCTTTCCGTACTTTCTTTCATCTGTTTTTCTGAATTCTCCAACTTCATCAGACATATTCTCGAACATATGATGTTCACATATTATAAGTCCGTTTTCTGCTAATAAATTAGCTTTTGATACTGATCTCATTACTCTTTCACAAACTTCATCTTTGTAAGGAGGATCCATAAAGATGATATCAAATTTTTCACCTTTTCTTCCTAAAATCTCAACAGCTCTTAATGTTTCATTTTTATATGCTCTTGATTTTGTATCATAACCTAGGTTATTTATATTTTTTATTATATATTTTAAAGCTTCTTGATCTTTTTCAATCATTATAGCTCTTCTAGCACCTCTACTTAAAGCTTCTAAAGCTATATTTCCTGTTCCACTAAAAAGATCTAGAAATCTAGAATCTATTACATCTGGAGCTATTATAGAAAAAAGAGATTCTTTTATACTATCCTGTGTAGGTCTTGTGTCTGCTCCTTTTCTACACTCGATTCTCTTTCCTTTTGCTTCTCCTGCGATTATTCTCATTTTTTACTTACACCTCACTTTTTTAGCAAATAAACATTGCATCTCCGAAACTAAAGAAATGATATTTTTCTTTTACCGCTTCGTTATATACCTCTAACATAAATTCTCTTGTTGTAAAAGCTGAAACTAGCATCAATAAAGTCGATTTTGGTAGATGGAAATTTGTTATCAATGCATCTATTACATTAAACTTACATCCAGGATATATAAAAATATCCGTCGAACCAGTTTTAGAAACTAATATTCCTGATTCATCAACAGATGATTCTAAAGCTCTAACAGTAGTTGTTCCTACAGCAATAACTCTTCTATTTTCACTTTTTGCTTTTTTTATTCTTTCAACTGTATACTCTGGTATTTCAAATATTTCTTCATGCATTTTATGATCTAAAACATCTTCAGTTTGAACTGGTCTAAACGTTCCTAATCCAACTTCTAAAAATACATCTAATATCTCTATACCTTTTTCTTCAATTTTCTTTAAAAGTTCAGGTGTAAAATGTAGGCCTGCAGTTGGTGCTGCTACCGACTCACCTTTTATAGCGTAAACTGTTTGATATCTATCTTTTGTTTCTAATGCTTCTACTATATAAGGAGGAAGTGGCATTTTACCTAATTTATCTAATACCTCTTCAAAAGATCCTTCATAGTCGAATTTTAAAACTCTATTTCCATCTGATTTTATTTCTAAAAGTTCAGCTGTTAACTCTTCATTATCTCCAATAGAAAGCTTTTGACCAACTTTTAATTTTTTAGCTGGCTTTAACAAACATTCCCAAGTATCTAAACTTACTCTTTTTATTAAAAGTATTTCTAAAATTCCACCTGTTTCTTTTTTACCAAAAAGTCTAGCTGGTATAACCTTCGTTGAATTTCTAACTAAAACATCTCCAGTTTTTAAATAATCTATTATATCAAAGAATTTTTTATGATCTACTTTTTTATTCTCTCTATCTACTATCATCAATTTTGAGTGGTCTCTAGGTTCTCTAGGCTTTTGACCAATCAAATCATCTGGTAGATGATAATCATAATCAACTAATTTTGTCGACATCTTTTCCACCGTTCTTTCTTCCAATTACAACTCTATCTATTCCACTATAATCTTTTATAATCCCTATTATTTCGAAGTCTGCCTTTTTCATAAATCCACTTACCTCTTCAGCTTGGTTATAACCAACTTCAAAAGCTAAATAACCATTATCTTTTAAATATTTTGGTGCTTCTTCTGAAATCTTTTTATAGAAATAGTATCCATCACCGTTATCTGTTAAAGCTCCCAAAGGTTCATGCAATTTTACTTCTGGCATTAAATCTTCATACTCTGATTTAGGTATATAAGGTGGGTTTGATATTATCATGTCATAATCTTTATCTTTTATATTTGAAAATACATCTGATTTTATAAATTTCAAATTATTTTCTACATCATTTAATTTTCTATTTTGAACTGCTACCTCTAGAGCATCTGTGCTTATATCAGCTCCTAATACTGTTGCACTTGGAACTTCTTTTGCTATTGTTACTGATATAGCTCCACTTCCTGTCCCTATATCCAATACTTTTGGATTTTCTAAATCTGCTAATATAAATTTGCACTGCTCTACTAAAATTTCTGTATCTGCTCTAGGAATAAGTACTCTTTCATCTACTTTAAAAGGTAATCCATAAAATTCCCATTCACCTAAAAGATATTGTAATGGTTTTTTTTCTTTAGCTCTTTTTTGAAGCAAATCTTTTATTTCTTCTTTTTCAGCAGATGTTATTTCTCTTCTTAAATTTAAAGAAAGAACAGTTCTTTTTACCTTTAAAACATGAGCAAAAATATATTCAGCATCTAATTTACTATCACCTACATCATTTTTTAAAAGATACTCTATACTCTTTTGTAACAACTCTCGATTTTGAGCTGAAAAATCTTTCTCTTCAATTATATTTTTTTCATCTTTAGGTAGCTCATCAAAAGTACATCTATTTCTAGCCATAGATTTTAAATAATTTTTTATTTTTTCTTTTTGCTCATAAGAAAGTAGAGTATCAAAATATGCATATAGCGTTATTCTATCAAGTTTTAAAACATAAGAAATTACTTTTTCACTCTCTAATCTGGGTTTTGAAAAGGAGTATTTTTTCAAATACTCCTCAGAAAATTTTAATATATCGAGTAATTTCATAATTATCCTACTGAACTAGATAGCATTTCTGCTTGTGCAAATGTAGTTAGAGCATCTATCATATCATCAATATCCCCATCTAAGAAAGCTTCTAATTGATGAGCAGTATATTTAATTCTGTGATCTGTTATTCTACCTTGAGGGAAGTTATAAGTTCTTATTTTCTCTGATCTATCTCCAGATCCAACTTGAAGTCTTCTTTCACTTTCAACAGCTGATCTTTGCTTTTCTAATTCCATCTCATAAAGTTTTGAAGCTAAATGTTTCATACATTTCTCTCTATTTTTTAATTGTGATCTCTCATCTTGACACTGAACTATAACTCCAGAAGGTAAATGAGTTATTCTAACTGCCGAGTCAGTCATGTTAACGTGCTGACCTCCCGCTCCAGAAGCTCTAAATGTATCAATTTTTAAATCTGATGAATTAATTTTAACACCTTGAACTTCATCTACTTCTGGTAAAACAGCAATAGTTGCAGTTGATGTATGTATTCTTCCAGAAGATTCTGTTTCTGGAACTCTTTGCACTCTATGAACTCCTGATTCAAACTTTAATCTTGAATAAGCTCCTTGTCCATTAATAGAGAACACTGCTTCTTTTATTCCTCCAGAACCAATCTCTTGAGCTTCAATAATTTCTACTTTCCATTTTTTTCTTTCTGCATATCTAGTATACATTCTGAATAAGTTTCCAGCAAATAAAGCAGCTTCGTCTCCTCCTGCTCCTCCTCTAATCTCTATTATTACGTTTCTATCGTCATTAGGGTCTTTTGGAAGTAATAATACTTTCATCTCTTGCTCAACATTTGGAATAATTTCTTCAAGTTCTTTCATTTCTTCAAGCATCATTTCTTTCATTTCTGAATCTTTTTCCGCTTTGATATTAGTTTTTATAAAATCTAAATCTTCTTTATACCTTTTATATTCTTTGTACTTTTCAACAATAGGTGTTATTTCGTTTAAAGCTTTATTACATTCAATCATTTTTTTAGGATTGCTTAAAATTTCTTGTGAACCTAAAGCTTCTGATAACTCATCAAACCTTACTATAACTTCTTCTAATTTAGTAAACACTGTCTTCACTCCTTTTTTATCTCTATACTTTAACTTATAAATTATACCACAATTGATTTAAAAATAAAATAAAAAATCTCCTTCCTGCAACATTAAGGAAGAAGATTCTTTTGTATTACTTGTCTTGTTATTGTGATATTTTTTTTAATGATAACTCTCTAGCTTTCAAATACTGTTCTGTAGAGATGTACTTTTGAACTTCTATTTGATATTTCAATCTATCTTTTATTATTTCAGCATCTAATAATCCTATTTTTTCTACTAATTCATTTAATTTTTCAAGATTTTTTTCTGTTCCATCTAATATGTATTTGTTAATTTGAATCTCTAAAGCTTTTTTGTCTAAAACTTTTAATTTATATTGAATACTTGCACGCTCAATTATAGCTTTAGCTTCTTCTATATTCGTTTGACTAACCCCTACAGCTTTAAAATCTTCATCTTTTACTATCCCTATTCCTGATGCAGCATAAGCTGAGATACTAACAACAAGTATTAATATTCCCATCACTATTTTTTTCATAAAATCCTCCACTAAATTTGTAGATCTGTGACAAAAAGATTCTCTGTATTGAAATCTTTTTTATCTATTTTTATTTGATTTGCTTCAAATAGATCGTCTATTGTAAATCCTGATTCTTTTCTCTCAAAAAGTTTTTTTTGTAAATCTCTCGTTTCTAAAGCTACCAATGTTTCTGAGGGAGAAATGTTTTTTCTGATTGATTCGTAAGAAGTTCCTGCGAAAATTCCTACAACAAAAACAGATAGAGAAAAAATTGATTTCCTTTTACTCTTCTTTTTTTCCTCTTCTAACAATGATTTATAAATGTTAGCTCTCACTCTATCTTTTGGAGATACCATTTATATTACACCTCCCATATCTTTAATTGCTTTATAGTATGTTGTTTTTACTGTCGATATATTCATCTCTTTCATATCTGCAATCTCTCTAAGTTTATAACCATAAATATCTTTTAAAATAACTATCTCTCTTTCTATAAAAGGAAGTTGTTTTAATTTCTCTTCTAATAAAATCGGAATATTGAAATCTTCATTGCTTTCAACACTTAAAATTTCATCATTTAATTCGAGGTTAATTTTTTTCTTTCTAAAAAAATCGTAAGTTTTATTTATAGCTATTCTATAAATCCAAGTATATATATTGCTTTCCTCTCTAAACCCTTTAAGATTTTTATAAACACTAATAAAAACTTCTTGTGCTACATCTTCGGCATCTTCGGGATTTTTTACTGTTGATAATATCTTATAGTATATTCTATCAAAATATTCATTATATATTTGGTCAAAGTCCATTTAAATACCTCGTTATATTAGCCTTTTAAGTTTAGACTGTTTTTTCATTAAAAAAGTTTTAATTAAAATCTTCTGAAATCATTTTTTTCAACTCTTCTAAAATATTTTTTTCATCAACTTTTTTTACTATTTGTCCTTTTTTAAATAGAACACCAACACCTTTTCCACCAGCAACTCCATAGTCAGCTTCTTTTGCTTCTCCAGGTCCATTCACAACACAACCCATCACTGCTATTTTTATTTTTTTATCCATTTTCTGAAATTCTTTTTCAACTTCATGAGCTAATCCTATCAAATCAATTTCAGTTCTACCACATGTTGGACACGATATAATTTCCACTCCAACTTCTATTAAACCTAAAACTTTTAAAATCTCTTTTGCAACTTTAATTTCTTCTACAGGGTCTTCAGTTAAAGAAACTCTTATTGTATCTCCTATTCCATCAACCAATAAAGAACCTATTCCTATAGCTGATTTTACTGTTCCTTGAAAAGCTGTTCCTGCTTCTGTAACTCCTAAATGTAATGGATAATTGCATAATTTTGCCAACTTTCTATAAGCTTCTACCATCATTTTTACATTACTTGACTTTAAAGATATTATTATATTTTCAAATTTAAATTTTTCTAAAAGTCTCATATGATACAGAGCACTTTCCACCATTCCTTCTGCTGTTGGTTTTCCATACTTTTCCAAAATACTTTTTTCTAATGATCCTGAATTTACACCTATTCTAATAGGTATTCCTTTTTCTATAGCTTTTTTTACAACTTCTTCAACTTTTTCATCGTCACCAATATTTCCAGGATTAATTCTTAATTTATCAATTCCATTTTCAATCGCTAACAATGCCAATCTATAATCAAAATGTATATCTGCTACTAAAGGAATATCAATTCTTTCTTTTATTTCTTTTATTTTTTTAGCAGCTAATTCTGTATTTACTGTCACTCTAACTAATTGACACCCTTCTTCTTGAAGTTTTTTTATTTGAGCAACTGTTGCATCCACATCAGCTGTTGGAGTATTTGTCATAGATTGAATAATTATACTATTCCCCCCTCCTATAGATAAATCTCCTACTTTTACAATCCTTGATTCTCTCATCTTTTCACCTCGTATATACTCTTAAAAAAGCCCTAGATTTTACCTAGGGCTATCTAACTAAATAGTTCATCGGATTATTCGCTGCTCCATTTTTTCTTATTTCAAAATGTAAATGTGGCCCCGTAACTCTTCCAGACATTCCTGTTTTTCCAATAACTTGCCCTGCCTTTACTTTATCTCCTACTTTTACATACATTTTTTCTAAATGAGCAGATCTTGTTTCATATCCACTTCCATGATTTATTTTTATAATTTTTCCATATCCTGTCATATATCCTGCAAAAACTATTGTTCCCTCTTTTGAAGCCATTAAAGGAACATATCTAGCTCTCATATCTATTCCAGCATGCTGAATATATCTTTTTAAAACAGGATGAAATCTTTTACCATAAGGACTTGTAACTCCTGCCCACTTTACAGGCATGCCGAAGTTTTTTTGATTTATCACAGTTGGTTTCTTTTTCGCTCCACCTTTTACAGTAAGTCTCTTTAAACTATCTTCACTTGGATTAGATACAAATAACTCTTGTCCAACTCTAATATTATCATTTCTTAAATCATTGTATTTTCTTAAATCTTCTACATCAACTTTATAGTTTAATGCAATTTTAAAAAGTGAATCTCCTTTTTTCACTTTATAAAACACTCCATTAGCTTTAACTATATTTATTTTTTGTCCAATCTTCAATTCATTTGAAATTCCTGGGTTATTAGCTTTTAAAATTTCTAAAGACATTTTATTTTTATCTGCTATATTTCCTAAAGTATCACCATTTGATACTACATAACTTTCTAGTTTTGGAATCTCATAAATTTTTTTCAAATCAATATTTTCAACATCAGTAACTTTAAAAGCTACTTCTTTTTCAATTTTGTATTCTTTTTCAATTGTATAAAAATTTCCAGTTATTAATTCAAAACCACCAGCTTCTTCTACTGTTGTTTCTTCTGAATAATACTCTGTAAATTTTTGTAAATTTACTACTTCTGATTTGTATGGTTTAAAAACTACTATTAACATAGTTATAAACGCTGCTATAATTATAGTAAATATTCTAAAGACTTCCCTCACTCTACTTCCCCCTTACAAAAGACTTAGCATACATCTCTATAAGCTTATCATTACTCTCCGTAGATGAAATAGTATCTATCAACTTTCTAGTTGCTGATGCTTTGTCTAAAGATGTTAAATATCTTCTTATTTCCCAAATTGCTTCTAATCTTTTCTTTTCAACCAATAGCTCTTCTTTTCTAGTTCCAGATCTTTGAATATCAATTGATGGATAGATTCTTAATTCAGCTATATTTCTATCTAGATGTATATCTAAATTTCCAGTTCCTTTAAACTCTTCATATATAACATCATCCATTTTACTACCTGTGTCAACTAACGCTGTTGCTAGAATAGTTAAACTTCCACCATTTCTAATATTTCTTGCAGATCCAAAGAATTTTTTAGGATAGTATAAAGCTGTTGGATCTATTCCACCTGAAATTAATTTTCCACTTGATGGAATAACAATATTATATGCTCTTGCTAATCTAGTTAAAGAATCCATCAATATTACAATATCTTCTCCATTTTCTATTTTTCTTTTTGCTCTTTCTAAAAGAAGCTCTGTAACTTTTATGTGATTTCTAGGATCATCATCAAAAGTTGAAGCATAAACCTGAGCTCCTTTTACAGTTTCTTTTATATCAGTAACTTCTTCTGGTCTTTCATCAATCAATAGTATCCAAACTTCTATATCTTTGTGATTTTGAATAATTGAATTTGCAATATTACTGATTAAAACTGTTTTTCCAGCTTTAGGTGGTGCTACAATTAGTCCTCTTTGTCCTTTTCCTATTGGAGCTATTAAATCTATTATTCTTCCTGATATGTTTTTAGAATCTGTTTCTAACTTTAAAAATTCTGTTGGATATGCGGGTGTTAATTCATCAAAAGGTATTCTTGAAGCAGCATCTTGAATACTACCATTATTTATTAATAAAACTTTTCTAAGTCCATAGTTATTTTCACCTTGAACAGCTTCTCTAACTTCACCTACAACAAAATCTTCAGTTCTTAATTTAAACTTTCTTATTTGAGACGCTGAAACATATACATCTTTTTCAACATTTGTATTTCTTAAGAAACCGTATCCATCAGCCATTACTTCAAGACTTCCCCAAGCTAAGTATATTCCTTCTTTCGCTTCTACAGATTTAAGTATTAAATCTATCAATTCTGCTTTTTTTAATTTATTTGAATAATCTATTTCCATTTGCTTTGCCATTTCTTGCAAATCTTTTAATAAAAACTTTTCTAATCTCTCCATAAAACCTCCGATTTTTTTAATTTACAATCTCTCCATATAAAGACCATGTTCTACATTCATTGATTTTTACATTCACAAATTTCCCCTCTAACTCTTTATCTCCACTGAAAACAACAACTTTATTTGTTGATGTTCTTCCACTTAAAATTTCTTTATTTTTTTTGCTTGGTCCATCAACTAAAACTCTTACTATTTTATCTTGATAAACAATGCTTGTTTCTTTAGATTTTGTATTCTGTAAGTCTATTAGTCTTTTCAATCTTTCTTTCTTTACTTCTTGGTCTAATTGTCCATCCATTCGTGCAGCAGCTGTTCCTTCTCTAGAAGAATACATAAACATAAATGCTATATCAAATTTCACCTTATCTACTAAATCTAATGTATCTAAAAAATCCTCTTCAGTTTCATTTGGGAAACCTACAATAATATCTGTAGTTAAAGCTACTCCAGGTATTTTTGTTTTGATTTTTTTTATTAATTCTAAATATTGTTCTTTAGTATATTTTCTATTCATTAACTCTAACATTTTTGTTGAACCTGCTTGAACTGGAATATGTAATGATCTGGCAATTTTTTCATTATTGGCTATCACTTCAATAACATCATCACCAAAATCTTTTGGATGGGGCGAAACAAATCTTACTAAAAAATCTCCTTCTATTTTACAAATCTCTTCTAATAAAGTTGCAAAATTTTCTTTTGTTGAAAAATCGTTTCCATAAGAATTTACATTTTGTCCTAACAACATAATTTCTTTATAATCTTTTTCTACAAACCCTTTAACTTCATCAAGTATTTGAGCCATAGGTACTGATCTTTCTCTTCCTCTTACATAAGGAACAATACAATAAGTACAGAAATTATTACAACCGTAAGTTATTGTTATTGATGCTGTTTTTTTTGAATCAAATTCTGCATCTAGTCTTGGCGGTAACTCGTCTTCTTCTCCTGTATAAATAACATGCTTAAAATCTCCAGATTCTATTTTTTCTATAGCGTTTGGAATTTTACCTATATTTTGATTTCCCATAACTATATCAATTATCGGAAATTTTTTAGCTAATTCTTCTCCTTGTTCTTGAGCGAAACAACCTGTTACTCCTATGATTGTTCCTCTTTTTTCTCTTACAACCTTTAATTCTCCTAGTTTTCCATAAATTTGAGTTGCTGCTCCTTCTCTCACTGTACAAGTATTTAAAAATACAGCGTCAGCTTCTGAAACATCATCTGTTATATTATATCCCATATTTTGTAATATTTTTTTTATTTTTGCACTTTCATTACTATTCATCTGACAACCATATGTTATAATTGCTGCATTTTTCACTTTTTTCCTCCAAATTTTTAACAGTTTATTGCTTAAACATGCTAAAAATTATACCACAATATCGCAATCTTTTTCAATAACTCTTTACTTGTAGGCTTATTTAAATATCGTTTTAGCTTCTAAATACCATAGTATCAAATCCATATTAGCCATAGAAATATTAACCTCTTTACAGTATATTCTCATTTTATGCTCTATTTCTTTGTACAGTTTAGGGGTGATTGTTTTGGGTATACTCTCTATGACTTCTAATTTCACTAAATTTTTTAAAATATGTCTATCTAAAATTGCCAACTCTTCTCCAAAACCAACATTTCTTAAAAAATGACTTGCTTCTTTGTAAGACATTCCTCTTATATTTTTCACAATCCACTCTCTCATTTCAACTACAGATTCAAAACTTGAAAAAAAATCTTTTGTTATAAATTCATTTTTATCGGTTATCATTAGTTTTCTTAAAAGATATAAATTTTTAGCTTTAGTTTTATTAAAACGAACTATATTTAAATAAGGCAATATTTCTTCTTCTGTTCCTGTAAAAAGAACTCCACTATCTCTTAAACCACTAATAGCTTTCCATGCACTGATAGCTTTTGATTGAGGTGTTAGTATACAAAATGCCAATTCAAAGTATATATCTTTGTTATTACCATTGAGCCATACTTCTTTAAACTCTTGTAGCCTAAACTCTATTTTATCTTTTATGCTTTCATATATTTTTTCAACTTCATAAAAATAATCATTCTTCATAAGATAAGCCTCCTAAAACTATTATACTTCATTCTATCATAATTTTTAAACTCTTGAAATATGTTTAAAAAAAATAAGGTACAGCCCTAGCTATACCTTATTTTTTATATATTTATAAAATAACCATATTCTTTAAATAATAGTGATACTTTATCAAAATTCTCTTTTTTTACCATTATATGCAAATCTTCACCTTTTAAAATTAAACTTTTAAATCTTTTATCTTTTGTGATAGCAGATAACAACTCTTTGTCATTCTTTAATCTTAAAACTTTATATTCTGGTATATGTGTTATTAACTCAGTTTTTTCAATAACTTCTCCAAAAAATCTATTCCAGTTTCCTGGTAAATCATTTGTTATTTTTTCTTTAAACTCTTGAATTTTACCCTGAACTTCATTTAAACTATCCAGTCCTTTTGTTAAACTTTCTTCTGAAATTTTAAATTTATTTGGTGCTATTTTATTTCCTAGTTTTTCTAAAGTCATCATTCTAAGAGGACTTTCTCCAATTACTGTTACAATTAATCTATCCTCATCTAAAACTATCTTTCCTTCATCTTCTAAAACAATAAAATCATAAGTTGAAACTCTATCAAATATATATCTTCCTAACTCTGTAAATTTAACATACTTAATTCCATCATATTTACTTAGATATCCATTTTTTAAATAAAGAGAATTTGTTGAAGATGGTTTTTCATAACATATCTCTAAAACTCCTAAAGATGCTAAAATAAAGAATATCGATTTTATAAATGGCTCTACTACGTATGCTAAGTATTTGTCATATCCTACAATTTTAGTTCTTTCATAATTAGCTTCATTTATATATAATGTAGCAAAAGCTGATTCTAAATCTATAATTTCTATAAATTCATCTCTATAAAGAATACTCTTTATAATATTATCAATTGATACAAATCCATCATCTGGAAATTCTGTTAATACCTTTTTTATCGTTGCAAGTCCTCTTTTTATTTCATCATTTGACTTTCCAACATTTTTAATTCCTTTTAGATAGTTTAAATAAAGGCTTATATATGTGTTATCTTCACTCTTTATTATACTTCCATCTAAAAAACCATTTACTATAGTTTTTAAATTGCTTGATCTAATAAAATCATCATTTAAAAACTCTTCTTTAAATAAGAATAAAAATAAGCCCATAGTTTCTGTTTTTAAAAATTCTAAATCTTTAATTCCTTCATAATACTCTTGAATATTACAATATTTTTTCATATTATTTTTAGATTCTTTCAATAATTTTCCACTACTTGAAAGTTGCATCTTACCATCTTTAAAGAAAGAATAATATTTTCTAAGATTCTCTTGAATTTTTTCTTCGTTATTTTCTTTGAATTCACATTGACAAGCATTATTTTTATAAATAAAATAATCTCTTGGTTTATCCATAAATTTTCTCATAACTCTTACAATATCATTATTTAAAATTAAGTATTCACCTTTTTTAGGATCACCTTTTTTAGTAAAAAATAAAAACTCATCTTTTAATTCAGATTTGATATTATATCCTTCTTCATCTTTTAGATATAAATCTCTATTTTTTATTTTAAACTTACCTTTCCAAGCTATACTTTCAAATATTTCTTGGATTTCTTTTGGTAGTGACATGAAAATACTTTTAAACGAATCTTCTCTAGAATACATCTGTTCCATTAGTTCTAAAAAAGTTTGTTTGTTTGTTGTTTCAGATATTAATGATATTTCAAACAACCCGAGATTACTTCCTATATATCCATCTGCTATCCAATCTAAAAAGTATTTTTTAAAAATTTTAAAAAGAACCTCTTTTGAATAACTCTCATTTAATGCTTTTCTAAATCTATCTTTACTTATTGCCATACCATCTCCTATTCTCCTAGAATAAACTCTATATCTTTTTCAGTTAAAGTTTTTAAAGTTGCACCTTCATCAGAAATTAAATTATCTAATAACTGACTCTTACTTTCCTGTAGTTTCAATATTTTTTCTTCTATTGTATCTTTTAGTATCAATTTATAAGAGAATACCGTTCTGTCTTGACCTAATCTATATGCTCTATCTACCGCCTGATTTTCTACTGTTTTATTCCACCAAGGATCATAAATAAATATTGTATCTGCTGCAGTTAAGTTAAGTCCCACTCCACCAGTTTTTAATGTCATTACAAATACTTTATATTTTTTATCCTTTTGGAATAAATCAACTAAACCTTGTCTATCTTTTGTTGCTCCTGTCATTTCAAGATATTTAATATCTCTTTTTCTTAAATCTCCTGTTATACTTTCAATACTTTTTATATAGTTTGTAAATATCAATACTTTATGCCCATTTTCTACAGCATCTTGAACATTATTTATAAGTACTTCTCTTTTACTAGAAACTATATTTGGATTTTTCATTTCAGGACAACTTGTTAATTGTCTAAGTTCATTTAATGCTTGTAAAATATAAAATTGAGTTTTCCCCAATCCTTGAGTTTTTATTTGACTGTTTATCATGCCATAATAATATGCTCTTCTTTCTTCATAGAGCCTCTTTTGCTCTGGATTCATTCCAATAAATAGTGTTTTCTCTATTTTATCTGGTAAATCTTTTAAAACTTCTTTTTTAACTCTTCTAAGTATAAACGGATATATTTTCTTTTTTAACTCTTCTATAGCTTCTTTATCATTTTCTTTTTGAATTGGATTTGCATAGTGATAATTAAATTCATCTAATGTTCCAAACATTGAAGGATTTAGGAATCTGAATAAAGAATATAGCTCTCCTAAATTATTTTCAATTGGAGTACCACTTAAGGCTAATCTATATTTAGAATCTAAAAGCATTACTGCTTTTGTTGTTTGAGCATTTACATTTTTTATATTTTGTGATTCATCTAAAACTATCAAATCAAACTTCATTTCTTTTAGATATTCAATATCATTTCTAATTGTTCCATAAGTTGTTATTATAACATCAGTGCTTTCAAATATTGATTTATCTCTAAAATTACCATAATAAATTCCACATTTTAAATTAGGACTAAACTTTTTAATTTCACTTTCCCAGTTGTAAATTAAACTTTTTGGCATAATTATAAGTGTTTTTCTTTTTGGAACTAAATGTAAACTAGTTATCAACGTTATGGCTTGAAGGGTTTTACCAAGTCCCATATCATCTGCTAAACATCCCCCTAATTTGTTATCAATTAAATATCTTAACCACTTGTATCCGTACTCTTGATATTCTCTTAAAGTTGCATTTATTTCAGGTATTTCAGCACCATAGTTTTCTATTTGATTAATTCCTCTATAAAAACTTTTAGTCTTTTTTATTTCATTTGCCAATACTTTATCTTCTATTAAATCATCTATAATAGGTAAATCAAAGAATGATATTTTTACATTTGATTTTCCATTATCTTTAAATACTCTTTCTAACTTCTCCATATATTTTCTATTTATAAGAGCGTTTGTTCCATCACTCAATACAATATAAGAATCTTTTTTAAAGCTATTTAAAACATCTACTATTGAAAACTTTTCGCCTTCTATCTCTAGGTGAACATCTCCCTCTAAAAAATCTATTCCGTGTTTGAAGTTTCCTACAACTTTAGGTTTCACTGCTTTTACACTATATTTTTTTAAGTTATCAGTTCCTACAACTTTATATTTTCCAGCTAATTGAAGCAACTCTTGAGTTACAAACTCCCTTGCTAACTTTTCTTGTAATATTATAAAATTTTCATCTACATAAAAACTTGATTTTATTTTCAAGTTTTTTTGATGTTTCACAATTATCTTTACAATCTCTTCTACTGTTTCATCTAAGTATGCTGGTTCTACTTTAGTTACTTCAACTCTTTTCAACTCATCTTTTATGACTAAAGCATTTTCTAATGAATTTGCTTTTAAAAATTCATAATCTATTGTTGAAATAGAAGCTCCTATTTTTAAGTATAAACTATTATCTTGAGATATTTTTTCTATTACCAACTCTTGAGCTGGCTTCATATTTCCATTTAAAGCTATTTCATAATCTAAAAATTCAATCTCTATGCCACTTCCAAAAGAATAGGCTAAAGTCAAATATCTTTCTAGTTCATTTTTTGTAAATTTAGACTCCATCTCTTTTAAAATATGAATAGTATCTTTGGGAATATCTATACGATAAACCGTATCATCACTTAAAACATAGTTATCTGAGATTATTACAAATTTTTTCTCTCCATTTAAAAGAAGTTTCCCTTCGCAAAGGTCATACCCCTCTTCTACAAAATTAATCTTTAATACAATTTTATTTCCGCCTAAGACCCACTTGATTGGCTTCATTTCCCCGGTTAATACTTTGTTGCTATTTTTCAGATAATCTAAAATTTCTATATTTTCATCAATATATAGTTCATTTTTTTCATTATCCCATCCAGAGAAAAAGCTATCATCCTTTATCTCTTTAATTAACTCAATAATCTTCAAATCATTTTCGTCACTTATTTCAAACTCTGTAGTATCATAAACTACATTTCCCCTATTGTCTACTAAAGAAACATAAGTTCCTACTTCGTCACAAGTTAAAGTAAAAAATAGTGAATCTTCCATTTTCTCTAATTTAGATTTCATACCCTTTTCCCTCATATATAAATTTTTTCTGAAATATATTATATCAAATTTTCTAAGGGTTATCAAGGAATTAAAAAAGGACTCCAATAATTAGAGTCCTTTAAATACAATTATTTAGCTGAAGCTTCCTTTATTAAAGCATTCATTTCTTCGATTAGGGCATCTGCATCTAAACCGTGAGCTGTTATTCCCTCTCCTAAAGTTTCACCTGCAGCTACCATACATCCAATACATCCTAATCCGTGTCTCTTAAATATCATTGAAATCACTGGATACTTTTGTGCTGCTTCTAAAATGTTCATATCTTTATTTACCATTTTATTCCTCCTGTTTTACTTTTATTTTATATTTTAATTATATTAAACTTTACTTTTTTTGTCAACTATTTTCCAACTACATTTAATAAATCATGTATTCTTACGACACCTACAACTTTTTTATCTTTTAAAACTGGCAATACAGATATTTGATTCTCTCTATTCTCCATTAGTTCTAAAGCGTCTAAAGCCATTATATCCTCTGTAGCATGTGTATAATTTTTAGTCATTATATCTTCAGCATTCATGCTGAAAAACTTATCCTTCAACTTTAAAGCCCTTCTGATGTCCCCTTCAGTTATAATTCCTAAAAGCTCTTCATTATAAGCAACACAAACTACTCCTAATCTTTTTTTCGTCATAGTCATAATAACTGTATCCATATCACTTTTTAATTCTACTATAGGCAAATCTTTATGCATAACATCTTTTACTTTCATCAATAATCTTCTTCCTAAACTTCCTCCAGGATGATATACTGCAAAGTTTTCAGGTTTGAAATTTCGAGCTGTAATAAGTACTGTTGCTAATGCATCTCCCATTACTAACGTACTTGTTGTAGATGACATTGGAGCTAAATTTAAAGGACATCCTTCTTTTTCAACTCCTATATCTAAAACTGAAAAAGCTTCTTTTCCTAATCTAGAGTTTGGATTAGCTGTCATCGCTACAAGTACAGCTCCTATTTTTTTAATAGATGGAATTATTGATACTACTTCATCACTATTTCCACTATTTGATATAGCTATAACTATATCATCTTTATTTACCATTCCTAAATCACCGTGTAATCCCTCTGCTGAATTCATAAAAACAGCAAGAGTTCCTGTTGAAGCTAAAGTCGCAGCTATTTTTTTTCCAATAATACCCGATTTTCCTATTCCCGTTATTACAACTTTTCCTTTTGAATTTAGTATTAAGTTTACAACAGTTTCTAAAGAATCCGAGATTTTATCTTTAACTTTTTCTAACTCACAAATCTCTTTATCAAATAAATCACGAGCTATTTTTTTAATATCCATACTATCTACCTTTTACTAAATCATCTATTTTTACAGCTACGTTTAATATTTCTTCTAAATCAGATAAGAATAACATATTTGGTCCGTCTGATTTTGCATTTGTTGGGTCTGGATGTACTTCTGCAAATATTGCATCAATTCCTATTGCAAGTCCAGCTCTCATTAGAGGAAATACAAACTCTCTGTCTCCAGATGTAGCTGTTCCTAATCCACCAGGTTTTTGTACTGCATGAGTCACATCAAATACCACTGGGTATCCAAACTTTCTCATCTCTGCAAATCCTCTCATATCTACAACCATATTGTTATATCCAAAAGTTGAACCTCTTTCACACAGCATTATATTCTGATTGTTCAGCTCTTCCATTTTTACAACTACATTTTTCATATCCCAAGGAGCTAAAAATTGACCTTTTTTTATATTAACAGGTAATCCAGTTTCTGCTGCAGCTATTAGTAAATCTGTTTGTCTACATAAAAAAGCTGGTATTTGAATTATATCTACAACCTTTGCAACTTCTTTACAATGCCATACTTCATGTACATCTGTTATTACTGGCACATTAAATCTATCTTTTACTTTTTTTAAAATCTCTAAACCTTTTTCTATTCCAGGGCCTCTATACGAGTGTATTGAAGACCTATTTGCTTTATCAAATGAAGCTTTAAATATGAAGTTTATATCTAATCTATCACAAATATCTTTTACCTTTTCTGCTACTTCCATCACTAACTCTTCTGATTCTATTACACACGGACCAGCTATTAATGTAAATCTATTATTTCCACCTATTTCAAACTTATTTGCTATTTTTACCTTTTTTACTTCTTGAACTATTTTCAATTACTTCACCTCTTTCAATTCTTTTATCGCTTCGATTGCAACTTCTTTATCATCAAAATGAATTTTTGTTAATCCTATTATTTGATAAGTTTCGTGTCCTTTTCCAGCTATTAGTATTATATCATCTTTTTCTGCTTTTAAAACTGCTTTTTTAATTGCTTCTTTTCTATCTATTTCTACTATATAATTTTCCTTTTGGAATCCTTTTAATATATCAGAGATTATACTCTCTGGATTCTCTGTTCTTGGATTATCAGATGTTACTATAGTTAAGTTGCTATATTTTTCTGCAACTTTAGCCATTACTGGTCTTTTAGTTTTATCTCTGTCTCCACCACAACCAAAAACTGTAATTATTTTCCTAACATCTTCTAAATTTGATACACCTTGAAGAATATTTTCTAAAGCATCTCCTGTATGTGCATAATCTACTATCACTCTAAAATCTTGTCCTATAGAAACTGATTCAAATCTACCTGGTGCACTTTTTATATTTTTAACTCTTTCTTTTATTATTTCTTCATTTATTCCTAAAATTTTTCCAACACCAATAGCACCTAGAAGATTATACATATTAAATTTTCCTAACAATGTTGGTTTCATCTCTTTTATTATTGTTTTATCTAAATCTGCCAAGCCATCTAAAGAATAAGAAATTCCTCCAAATTCATTAAAAATTCTACTTCCATATTTATCATCTATATTTATTATTCCATTTTTTTTATCTTTCAACTTTTCAAATAATATTTTTTTAGCAGTAAAATAATCTTCCATATCTTTATGGTAGTCTAAATGCTCTGGAGTTAAGTTAGTAAATACAGCTATATCAAAATCTAGCATATCTACTCTTCCACTCGTTAATCCGTGAGAACTAACCTCCATAACTAAATACTCTAATCCTTTATCAACTGCTTTTTTACTCATCTTTATTATATCTAAAGATTCAGGAGTTGTGTTTGGAGCTTCAATTATTTCATCTCCAATTTTATATTCTACAGTTCCTATTCTTGCAACTTTTTCTGTTCCTAAAATCTGCTCTATTAAATATGTTGTTGTTGTTTTTCCATTTGTTCCAGTTATTCCAATTATTTTTAATTTTTTTTCTGGTCTACCATAAAAATTAGATGCAATTTTCCCCAACTTTTCTCTTAAATTCTGAACTAAAAAATAGCTTACATCTCCTTTTAACTCTACTTCTTCTGAAACTATTATACAAACAGCTCCATTTTCTAAAGCTCTATCTATATATTTATGCCCATCAACCAAATTACCTTTTAAAGCTACAAATATATCTCCAACTTTTACTTTTCTAGAGTCATATTCTAAGTTTCCAGAATATATATCTTTGTCTACCAACTTTAAAACTTTATAATCTATATTTTCAAATAATCTCTCCATAATTACACCTCATTTAATATTATTCAAGCTTATTATAGCATTTTTAAATTAAAAAAAATATTGATAAAACAAAACAGAGGATTTCTCCTCTGTTTTTGTTTCTATTTAGCAGGTGTATAAACACCTGTGCTCAATCCATGTTTTATTGCTGATCTTACTTTTGTAGCTCTTACAGATGCACCAGCATTTTCAATATCTGCTGGTTTATATAGTAATTCTACTGCATCATTTACATTTTTTCCAGTTATCGCTGTCAATAATGCTTCATATTGATTTTTATTTTTCTCTAACTCTTTGTTCTTTAAGTAATCTTCACCTTTGTAATAAAGTGTTCTATATCTCGTTTTTTCAACTTTATCTTCTTTTAAGTCAAATTGAATTTCTACTTGAGTTTCTTGTCCAGATATATAAACTCCTCTATAAGTCCCTTCTCTATACTCTGCTGAATACGTTAAACTTCCTACTAATGTTAATAAAAGTAATATTTTTTTCATAAAAACCTCCCATTTAAAATTTATTTTTATTAAAAATAAATTTTAACCTTTTTTAGATCTGTATGTCAATAATTTATTTTATATTCCAATTAATCTGTATTCTATTTTTATTTTTTAATTCTTCATTCACTATTTTAAAGTGATTACATCCAAAAAATCCTCTACTTGCCGAAAGAGGGCTGGGATGAACTCCTTCTATTATTAAATGATGAGTGTTTGTTATGTATTTTTTTTTAGCTTTTGCATTATTTCCCCAAAGTATAAAAATTACTGATTCTTTTTTCTCATTTATTTTTTTTATAACTTCATCTGTAAATATTGTCCAACCTATTTTACTATGAGAATTTGCTTCACTTTCTCTGACAGTCAAAGTTGCATTTAATAAAAATACACCTTGTTTTGCCCAAGACTCTAAACACCCATGATTAAAAGTATCTCCCTCTCCTTCAGCTAAAATTTCTTTATAAACATTTCTTAATGAAGGTGGTATTTTTATATCTTTTTTTACAGAAAATGCCAATCCATGAGCTTGTCCTAAACCATGATAAGGGTCTTGTCCTAATATTACAACTTTTATATCTTTATATTGTGTCAGTTTAAAAGCTGTGAAAATCTCTTCTTTTGGCGGATAAACAACTTTACTTTCATATTCATTTTTTAAAAACTCTTTTATTTTAAAAAAATACTCTTTTTCAAACTCTGCTTTTAATATATCATCCCAATCATTTTTTATTATTGTCACAATTTACCCCTATTTTTTATCCAGAGTTAATAAACCACACTCTTTTATGTACTTTTTCATTCCACAACCAGAGCATTTATCTCTACAATCAACTGTTAAAGCTTGTTTTTCACTGTTCTCTAACTCTCTTATAAAGAACTCTTTATCTACTCCAACATCAACTATATCCCAAGCTAAATGCTTATCTAAATCTCTCTTTCCTATATAGTCTTCATCAACTATATTTAACTCTTCCATAGCTTCTTTCCATATTGAGAAATTATCTTTATAATCATCTAATTTCGCTCCAATTTCAAAAGCTTTTTCTATTAAAGCTCCTGTTCTTTCGTCTCCTCTAGATAATAATCCTTCTAAGTATGATTTCTTTGGTGAATGCATTCTTAATGTTGCACCTTTCATTCCTTTAAAAGCATCTCTTAACATATTTTGTTTTCTCTGAGCTTCTTCTATGCTCATCTGCTCTTCCCATTGATAAGGCGTATGAGGTTTAGGTACAAAGTTTGAAATACTTGCTGTTATATTTACCCTTCTTCTTATCATTCTACATTTGTATGTTACAGTTCTTACTAATTCATAAATTGCCATTACATCTTCATCTGTCTCAAATGGTAATCCTATCATAAAGTAAAACTTAAGATTATCCCAACCAGCTTTTACTGCAGCTTCTGCTGTTTCTAAAATTTCTTCTTCTGTTACACCTTTATTTATAACATCTCTCATCTTTTGACTTCCAGCTTCTGGTGCAAATGTAAATCCTGGTCTTTTCCCACCACTTATATTTACAGCTACATCTACAGAGTGAGTATTCATTCTTAAAGATGGTAATGAAATTGCTAAATTTTTGTTTTCATATTTCTTTTGTAACCCATCAATTAATGGAGTTATTGCAGTATAGTCACTACTACTTAATGAAGATAGAGATATTTCAGAATAACCCGTATTGAATAACATATCATCTATTAATTCTATATTTTTTTCTAAGCTTCTTTCTCTTACAGGTCTGTAAACGTATCCTGCTTGACAGAATCTACATCCTCTTGTGCATCCTCTTTGAATTTCTACTGAAGCTCTATCGTGTACTACTTGAATATAAGGAACTAGTTGTTCAGAATAAGATACTGTGTTATCCAAATCTTTTAAAATAGCCCTTTCAATTCTTTTTACTCCTTTATGTAGTTTTGGAATATAAACACCATCAAAATCTTTTATAGCATCTAATTTTTCATCTTTTGTTTTTCCTGCTAAACGAACTAAAGTTTGTGCTAATTTAGTCATTGTTTCTTCTCCATCACCAATAACAAAGAAATCTAAAAATTTCTCCATTGGAGTTGGATTCATCATACATGTTCCACCTGCCATTATCAAAGGAAACTCTTCTCCTCTTTCATCTGCATGTAGAGGAATTTTTGATAAACTTAAAGCGTTTAAAACATTTGGATAACACATTTCATAAGAAAGTGAAAATCCAACAACATCAAAATCTTTTAAATCTGTTTTAGTTTCTAAAGAAAACATAGGTATGTCATTTTCTCTCATTAAAGTTTCTAAATCTTCCATAGGAGAAAATCCTCTTTCTAAATAGAAATTATCAACTTTATTCATTATTGTATATAACAGTCTTATTCCTAAATTAGACATTCCAACTTCATAAACATCTGGAAAGAATAAGCACATTCTAGCTTTTATTGTTTCTAAATTTTTATGAAAACTATTTATTTCATTTCCCAAGTACTGAGCTGGTTTTTCTACTGACATTAAATGTTTACTTATATCTACTCTCATTTTTCTCCTTTTACTCATCATCAATTTTCTGAAAAATTTTCATTTTATTTTCCACGTTTTTTTTATGATGGTCTCTACATAATTTAGCTAACTCTATATCTATTTTTTTTAACTTTTCAAAAGCGTTTTGTGGATGCTTTTCTAATTTTTCATCTCCTATCAAAACCTTTTTTACTCTTCTTAAAAAAGTTATATTTCCTTTTCCACTATCATGAAGTAAAGCTAACTTTAAATAAAGTCTATCTTCTTTTAGAACTTCGTTTTCCATTACAGATTTATATATTAAAAATGAATGTAATTTATCGTAATCACTCATTTCGTTAAAAATTTTGAATTCATCTAGACTTAGTATTGTCTTTACTTCTAACTCTTGATTTTTATTAAATTTTAAAAACAAGCATCTAAAACCTTGTTTCAACCTAGAAAACATTTAAATCTCCCTTATAATTATGTTTCCAAACTCTTTTCTTAAACTTTTAATATTTGTAGCATTCTTTCCAATCACTTCGCCTTTTTTATCTTTTTTCACATAAAAAATAGACATTTTATTATCACTTGTTTTTTCTATTTTTTGAACACCATCAACTATCAAATTATCACATGGTACTATTATTTTATCTAACAACTCTTGTTTCAAATATACATTTTCCAATGTTAAATATTTCCCTGGGAAAGTTTCTACCTCGCCTGTTAATATATATCCCGCCATATTTCTAACTTGTTTTGGCATAAATGAATTTCCAACAAATTTTAAAATTGATTTTTCAAAAGTTACAACTACACTTCTTTCATGTTCTTTTAATTCTAGACCTTTTTTATCAGTAAATCTACTTACATCATACGTTCCTGTTATTTCTACCAATGTTTTTTCAATATCTTCAGCTGATCTTTTTATTCTTTTTTTAGGATATCTATATAGATACTCTCTCTCTTCTACGTAATCTGGAAAAGATAAGTTTGGAAAAGTTTTTTGAACTTTTCTTATAAAAATAAATTCTTTCATTTTCTGATTAAATTTAGATATTACCTCATTTAAATCTCCGTCAAAATTACTACTTACATAAAGCATATTTCTTTCAGCAGAAACTTTAGCATCTGTTCTACCACCTTGTTGAATTCCTTTTGCCCATGTAAATCCTAATTCATTCATCTCTTTTCTAAATTCACCTTTTACAGTTTTTTTTCCTGCCATTTCATCGAAAGAATGAAATTTTTCTCCATTATAGAAAACTGTAAATATATATCCCCATTTATCAGTTTTTTCAACTCCTCTAAAATTCATTATTCTCCTCTTTTTCTAATTACATGACATCTTCTACATCTCGATTCATAGCTTTCACTTGCTCCAACTAACACTATTGGATCATCTAAATATGCAGGTTCTCCATCTACAAGTCTTTGAGTTCTTGAAGCTGGATTTCCACAACAAACACAAATAGCATTGAATTTGTCTACATACTCTGCTTTTGCCATTAATCTATCCATAGGTTTGAATGGCTCTCCTCTAAAATCTTGATCTAAGCCTGCTACTACAACTCTTTTACCTGCATCCGCTAACTCTTCACAAAACTGAGCTACTTCTTCTCCAAAAAATTGAACTTCATCAATACCTACTACTCTAACATCTTTATATTCAGTTTCAATTATTCTTCTCATCTCTTCTACCGTTGAAGCAGGTACTGCTTCAATAAAAGCCTGGCTATGTGAAGCTACTTTTGTATCATCATATCTATTATCGCTAGCATGCTTAAAAACTACTATTTTTTGATTTGCATACTTTGATCTTCTCATTCTTCTTATTAGCTCTTCACTTTTACCAGAAAACATACTTCCAGTTACAACCTCTATCCAACCCATTCCTTCTGTTAACAATAAATGCATTGTTTTTGTTCCTCCATATCTAATAATTTTTTTACCTATTTTCTATTATATCATAACTATCATATCAACACAAAACTATAAATTTTCGTAAAGAAAAAAGTAGCCATTACAGCTACTTTTGATTTTTATCTCTCTTCTACATATCCTAATTCTTTTAAGAAAGGCTTTTTCTTTCTCCAATCATCTTTTACTTTTACCCAAAGCTCTAAGTATATTTGAACACCTATAAGATTTTCTATATCTTTTCTTGCTTCAACACCTATCTCTTTTAACATGCTACCTTGCTTTCCTATTATAATTCCTTTTTGAGAATCTCTCTCAACATAAATATTTATATCAAATTTATCTTTTCCATTGTTTCTTCTAGTAACATTTATGATTTCAATTGCAACAGAATGAGGTATTTCATCTCTTGTTCTTTCTAATATCTTCTCTCTTACAACTTCAGTTATTATTCTGTATGTAGGCATATCAGTATACATATCATCTGGATAGTATTTTATTCCAGCTTCTAAGAAAGGATCTAATGCATCTAATAATTTAGGAATTCCTATTGCATATTGACCTGCTATTTCTACAATAGCATCAAATTCACCTAATTTTTCTGCTATTTCTGCTCTTTTTGCTTCTAACTCTTCATCATCAACTTTATCAGTTTTATTTACTATTAAAACTTTTGGTGTATTTCTTGCTTCTTTTATTTTTTCTAGTACAAATAAATCACCAGTACTTATCTCTTGTGATGCATCTATTACCATTGCGATAACATCTACATCTCTTAAAACTCTAATCGCACTATTAGTCATATGTTCTCCTAATAAATGCTTTGGTTTATGAATACCCGGTGTATCCACAAATATATATTGATTTTTATTAAAGTTTAAAATTCCTTTTATTGTATCTCTTGTTGTTCCTGCTTTATCAGAAACAATAGCTACCTTTTCATTTACAAGTTTATTTATTAATGTAGATTTTCCAACGTTTGGTCTTCCTACAACTGCTATAAATCCAGCTTTCACTATTAATCATCTCCTATTCCAATTTTAAAATACAACTCTTTCAAATTTGAAAGGAATTGCTCTTCATTAATTTCATCATTATATTTTACCATAGTTTTCAAAGTATTTCTCAACATATTTGGAGTTATTTCTCTTTCGATTCCACATTTTTTACCTAAAGCTATAAACCTTGCTCTAAATGATTGTCTTGTAAAACTATAAAAAACTAAATTACTACCTCCACCAGAAAAAGATTTTCTAACTTCATTTACATATAGCTTAGTTTCTTCTGACAATTCTTCAGATATTTTTATCTTATTACCCTTGTCTTCGTTGAAAATAAATTGATAAGAATAAAGTTCTAAATCAGAAACTTTAATTTTAAGAATATCATTTATAGATAGATTTGTTTCTACAAGAAGTTTAATTACTAATCTATCCCTAATTCCCTTAAAATCTTTTTTACACGTGTCCAAAATATTATTAATTTCCCAAAGCTCTAAAGTTTCTAACTCTTTTTCAGGAGCTTTTTCAATTGATATCCCATCTGTTGGATTATCATCTATCATTCTTTTTTCTAATAAATATTTGTAAAATATTTTTATTGTGCTTATTTTTCTTAGAATTGAATTTTGTTGATAATTACTTTTTAAAAATTCTATATACTTTAAGATATCTTTTTTTTCAACATTCAAAAAATCTTTTTTTGAAAATTCTTCAAAGTCTTTCATATCCCCAAAATATAAATCTAAAGTTTCTTTTTTTAAACTTTTAGAGTCCAATTTATATTTTAAAAAATCTTTTAATAATTCCATTATTCATCACCTAGTAACTCTTTAGCATGTTCTATTACAGCTTCAGATATATTTTTTCCTGCTAACATTCTTGCAATCTCTTCAATTCTTTCTTCGTTATTTAATTTTTTTACATGTGTCACTGTTTTGTTGTCTATTAATTTTTTTTCTATATAGAACTGTTGTGAAGCTTTTGCTGCTATAGCTGGAGAATGAGTAATACTTACAACTTGAGTTGTTTCTCCAATTTCTCTAAGTTTATTAGCTATTTTTCTAACAGTTTCACCACCGACACCAGTATCTATTTCATCAAATATCAAAATAGGTATATTATCAACTTTTGAAAATATAACTTTTATAGCTAACATTATCCTGCTCACCTCTCCTCCCGAAGCTACTTTCCAAAGAGGTTTTAAACTTTGTCCAAGATTTGTTGATATCATAAACTCTACTAAGTCAATTCCATTTAAAGACATTGATGAAGATTCTTCAAATTGAACTTTAAATTTTGCATCTCCCATATTTAATCCTTTTAATTCTGCCTGTAGATTATCTTCAATTATTTTAGCTTTTATCTTTCTTATTTCACTTAATTCTTTTGCCAATGAATAATAGATTTTTTTAGCTTCATCTCTTTCTTTCACAAGTTTTTTAACTTGAAAACTATTTTCATCTAAAAGTTGAAGTTTTTCTTCTATTTTATTTCTGTAATCAATTACATCTGATATTTCATCTCCATATTTTGATTTTAAACGATTGATCGAATCAAGTCTTGATATTACTTTTTCTAATCTCATATCATCAGCTTCTATGTCATCATTTAAATCTTTTATAGAATCTACACAATCTTGTAAATCATAATATACTCTCTCTAATCTTTCTAAACTCTCTTGAAACTCTTTTCCATATTTCGAAATAATTTCTAAGTTTTTTCTACTATTAAAAATTATACTTAATGCATTTTTTTCTCCGTCTTTTAATAAATCTTCTGTTAAAGATAACTTTTCTTTTATTTTACCTGCATGAAATAGTTTTTTATATTCCTCTTCTAGCTTTTCATCTTCTCCACTTTTCAAACCTACTTTATCAATTTCTTGAAGCTGGAATTCATAGAACTCTTTTTTTTCTAAAGTTTCTCGTTTGTTTTTTTCCACATCTTGGATTCTTCTTTCTAAACTCGAGTATTCATTATACATACCTTCTAATTTCTTTTTCAGAATAACTCCATTTTCTCCTAAAAATCTATCTATCAATTTTAAATGATTATTTTTATTCAAAAGCATTTGATGTGAATGTTGACCTACTATATCAACTAGAGTTCCCATTATCTCTTTTAAACTAGACATCGGAACTCTTATATTATTTACAAAAGCTTTTCCTTTTCCATTTTTATCAATATGTCTTCTTACTATTACCTCATTGTCTTCTGCATCTATTCCCATCTCTTTTAATTCTGCTGACTGCTCTTCGTTGACAGCAAAAACACCTTGAGCTAAAAGATAATCTTGCCCATCTCTAACCATATCTGCGTTAGCTTTTTCTCCAATCAATAAATTTATACCACTTAAAATTATAGATTTCCCTGCTCCTGTTTCACCAGTTAATACAATCAAACCTTTTTCAAACTCTAAATCTACTTTTTCTATTATAGCTAAATTCTCTATTTTTAACTCTTTTAACATAGGTTATCTCCCCACTTCAACTTATCTCTTAAAATTCCATAGTAATCTCTTTCTTTTGTTAGAATAAGATTGATTTTTTTTCTCGAATAGTAAATTCTAATCTTTTCTCCTTTTTCAATCTCTCTTTCATTTTCACCGTCAACTATTATACTACCTTTTTGTTCTGGATTTAAAGTTAATACGAGTTTTTCTTCTCCGCTTATTATTATAGGCCTTGTAGCTAAATTATGCGGAGCTAATGGAGTTACAATAATAGCTTTTATTTGCGGCATAACTATTGGTCCACCTGCAGATAATGAATATGCTGTTGATCCTGTCGGAGTCGCAATTATTATTCCATCTGCTTTATAATCACATATTTTAGTATTTTCTGTGCTCATAGATATATTCAGAATTTTTGAACTTGCCATTTTTTTAGATATTACAATTTCATTTAACACATCTATTTTCTCATTCTTTATAACTAGCTCTAAAAATCTTCTACTTTCTCTTTTTACAATACCTTTTAGATAGTCATCAAAAGTTTCTTCAAACTCTTCTGCTTTTATCTCTGTTAAAAATCCTAATGAGCCTGCATTTACAGCAAATACATCTATTTTCTCATTCTTTATCAGATTTTTAGAAGCTCGTAAAAGTGTCCCATCTCCTCCAATAACAACTGCAAAATCAACTTTTAATATCTCAGTTTCAGGAAATATTTCTATCTTTTTTACTAAAAAGAAATCTAACAATTCTAAATATAACCTTTTTGCATCAGCTTTATCCTCGTTATAAATTATAGTTCCTTTCATTTTCCCTCCATCAAAATAAAGTTTCAGGATTTATTGGTTTCAAATTAAATCTAACCTCATAGTAAAGATTAGCTTTTCCATCTGTATTCATTCCTAATATTCCAATTTCTTGACCTTTTTGAATTTGTTGATTTAACTTTACTCCAACTCCAATTAAATTTCCATAAACTCCTATTGTATTGTGTCCATAGTCTATCATAACAACATTATTTAAACCTTGGAATTTATCAGCATAAATAACTTTTCCTTTTGAAGCAGATTTTACTCTTGCTCCCATTTTTCCAGCTATTTCTATTCCGTTGCTCTCTACTACACCATTTTTTTTAGATTTAAATTTTACAACTATATTTCCAACTATTGGTTTTACAAATTTACCAAGTCCTATTATAGCCTTATCTAACTTTACAGTTTTAGAAGCAGCAGCTCTTGCTTTTATTATTCTTTCAACTTCTTTTTCTATTTTTTTCTTTTGAGATTGTAACTCACCAATATTTTTAACATGAGTTGTTTTTTCTTGATTTAATCTATTTATAAGTCTATTTTTTTCTTGTTTTTTAACTTCTCCAGATTTTCTATTTGAATCTAGTTTTCTTTTTAATAATGTTAATTTTTGTCTGTCTTTTTCAACATCTTTTTTTACTTCTTCTATTGAAGTTTGGATATTTTTTATATGTTCCATACTTTCTAAATCAGCGTAAAGTAATCTTGAAAAACTTCTTTTTGCAATACTTATCTCTTTAGAAGAACTTTCTAAATTTGATTTTCTCGTAACCTCTATCATTTTTGCTTTAAATTCTATTTTTTTTCTATTTAAAACCTGTTTACTTGTATTTAAGTTTAATCCACCATACTCTATACTTCTATTTACTATCTTTATATCTTCTTGTATTTTTTGAGCTTCTTTTTCAATATCTTTAATTTCATTATTAATGTTTTCAATTTGTTTTTCTACACTTACTTTTTCAGAGTTTATATTTTGAATACGAGTATTTTTTTGTTTTATTTCTGTTTCTATTTTTTTTACTCTATTTTTTAAATTATTTATATTATTTCCAAATGTAAAAGATGAACAAATAAAAAAAATTATCAACATCTTCATGACTAAACCTCATCTCTTTTTAGTCTTGCTGTTGATTTCCAACTTAATATTAAAACAATAAAGGTTGCTAATATTTGTACTATAAAAATTTGTTTAAAACTTTGAAGAATTAAAGCTGATAAAATATCTTCATATTTATCTTTCAAAATTATATATGCATTCGAAAAAAATAATCCTCCAACTAAAGAACTTCCTATAAGAGGGATTAGATTCTTATTTCTTGCAACTAAAAAATTCTTTTTATTTTGAGGGTTTTTTATTGAGTATATCATGTAATCTCTTATGATAACACCTCTTAATATTGTTGTTATTTGATAATATACGAACAATGACAAAACTAAAAATACTGCTATTGAAATATTAACTGCTTTTATTTTTTTTATATTATTTTGTAAAAATTGATTATCTATATATATCTCTCTTACCATTGGATTAACATCTAATAATTCTTGAATGGTTTGAAGGTTTTTTTCATTTTTAAAATGTACAATTATTGAATTTGGTAATGGATTTTCATTTTTTGGTATAACTATTTCTAATTCTTTTTGTAAATTTCTAAAAGCTTCTTCTCTTGATAAAAATTTTATTCCTTTAACATTTTCATTTTCTAAAAGAAACTTTTCAAATTCTTGAACTTTTTCTTTCTCTCCATCATTTTGTAACTCTATCGTCATAAAATAATTATTTTTTAATATTTTCCCAATAAAATAGCTATTAGAAGATAAAGAAATAAAGATATTAAATATCACAAAACTAATTGTCAAAGCTATAAATGTCCTTTTGCCTTTTTTATTTTCCATTTTTTCTCCTTAAGTAAAATATAGAGGCTAGTTTCACTCGCCTCTATACTGAATATTTTCTATAAATTTTCTTTTACTACTGAAACTAACTTCTCTGCACTAAGTTCATACTTCTCTAATAACTCGTCACCTTTTCCACTTTGACCAAATTTATCATAGATTCCAACTTTTTTTACTAATGTTGGATGAGTTTCACATAAAAATTCTGATACCGCTGAACCTAATCCACCTATCACAGAGT
>JBOFUO010000015.1:0-18691 GCA_051652625.1 Cetobacterium sp. | reverse complement strand
TTACGCGTTACTCACCCGTCCGCCATCCTCAATACCCGAAGGTAAATCGAATCGACTTGCATGTGTTAAGCATTCTGTCAGCGTTCATCCTGAGCCAGGATCAAACTCTTCATTCATATATTTTAAGTCCTAAGACTACACTACACCTTTTAACCATCTAAATGGTTTTGCTATTACTAGCATTTCGTTGTTTTCACAACATTTCTGACTATTTTCTCTATTCGGTTGCTAATGTCCTTATTGTGCGGCATTTCCCGCTACAAGAAATATAATACCACAACTTTAAAAATGTGTCAATACTTTTTTTAAAAAAAAGAAAGAGAATATTCTCTTTCTTTTTCCAATACTTTTAAAGTTTACCAAAATTAACATTTACATATTTATTTAGAATAATTTGGTGCTTCTTTTGTTATTACAATATCATGTGGATGACTCTCTTTTAATCCAGCTCCTGTAATTTTAACAAATTTTCCATTAACTTTTAATTCTTCTATTGTAGGTGTTCCACAGTATCCCATTCCAGCTCTCACTCCACCACACATTTGGAAAACTACATCTTTTAAACTTCCTCTGTAAGCAACTCTTCCTTCTATCCCTTCAGGAACTAATTTCTTAGCATCATTTTGGAAATATCTATCTTTAGATCCTCTTCTCATTGCAGCCATAGATCCCATTCCAACATATACTTTATACTTTCTTCCTTCATATATAATTTCTTCTCCAGGAGCTTCTGTTGTTCCTGCTAAAAGACCTCCTAGCATTACACAATCTGCTCCTGCAGCTAGTGCTTTTACCATATCTCCAGACAACTTGATTCCACCATCTGCAATAACTCCAATTCCTCTACTTTTGCAAACTTCATAAACATCATTTACAGCTGATAATTGTGGTACTCCTACTCCAGCTACTACTCTTGTTGTACAAATAGAACCAGGTCCCACTCCTACTTTAACAGCATTTACCCCTGCATCTATTAAATCTAAAGCAGCTGCGGCTGTTACTATATTTCCACCTATTATATTTAATTTCGGGAATGCTTCTCTTATTTCTTTAATTTTTAAAATAACACCTTTTGAATGTCCATGAGCTGAATCTACTGTTATTATATCTGCTCCTGCTTCAACTAAAGCTTTTACCCTATCTAAAGTATCTGCTCCTACTCCTACAGCTCCTCCTACCCTTAATCTTCCTTGAGAATCTTTACAAGCAAACGGATACTCAACTAAATTATCTATATCTTTTATTGTTATTAACCCTTTTAATTTACCTGCTTCATTAACTATAGGTAGCTTTTCTATTCTATTCTCCAATAATATATCTTTAGCTTCATCTAAAGTTGTTCCAACTGGAGCTGTTACTAAATTTTCTTTAGTCATTATATCACTAACTAATTGATCCATATCTTTTCTATATTTTAAGTCTCTATTTGTTATAATTCCAATTAAAGAACCATCAGATTCTATTACTGGTAATCCAGAGATTTTGTATCTTCTCATAATTTCTTCTGCATGCCATACTGTCGAATCTTTTGTTAGAGTAACTGGATTTTTTATCATTCCACTTTCATTTCTTTTTACTCTATCAACTTCTGCTGCTTGATCCTCTATGCTCATATTTTTATGAATAAATCCTATACCACCTTGTCTTGCTAACGCAATTGCTAAATCGCCTTCTGTTACCGTATCCATTGCAGCACTTAGAACTGGAATATTTAATTCGATGTCTTTCGTTAGTCTCGTTTTTAAACTAACCTCGTGTGGTAAAACCTCTGATTTTGCTGGAACTAGTAATACATCATCAAAAGTAATCGCTTCTTTTATTATTTTTCCATTCATCATTTTTCCTATTCCCTCCAAGTTTATTCATTTTTTTAATAAAGACCTGCACTTTTTTATATCACTGTGCAGGTCTTTTTTTATTTATTTTTATTATTATAACACATTTTTGAACCTATGTCATTTCTAAAAAACATTTTTTCACATTTTATTTTTTTTACATCAGAATAAGCATTTTCTTTTGCTTCTTCTAGTGTTTTTCCATAAGCTACTACAGATAAAACTCTTCCACCATTTGTTTCTAACTTTCCATCTGTTTTTCTTGTACCCATATGAAATATTAAAGATTTTAAATCATCTGGTATTTTAATTTCTGCTCCAACCGTTGAAGATTTTGGATAATTTTCTGAAGCCATAACTACAGCAACACTATATCTTTCATCCCATTCTAGCTCAACATTTTTTCCTTCCATCAAATCTAAGATTGCTTTTACAAAATCAGATTTCAATCTCGGAAGTATTCCTTCAGCTTCTGGGTCACCAAACCTTGCATTAAATTCAATAGTTTTTACACCATCTTTCGTTAACATAACTCCACCAAATAAGAATCCTTTAAAAGGAATTCCATCTTTCGCCATTCCTAAAGCCATTGGTTTTAGGATTTTTTCTACTGTTTCATCTATTATTTTCGAATCTATTTTATCAACAGGAGAATAAACACCCATTCCACCAGTATTAGGCCCTTCATCATTATCATAAACTCTTTTATGATCTTGAGCAACCTCAAGTGGAATAACAACTTCTCCATTTGTTAAAGCTATTATAGAAAATTCAAATCCATCTAAATATTCCTCTATTACAACTTTGTTTCCAGGAATATTAAATGCAATCTCCAAAGCTTCAATCGCTTCTTCTTTTGAAAATGCTACCGTTACTCCTTTTCCAGCTTTTAATCCATCCTCTTTTATTACTATTGGTGCACCATGTTTTTCTACATATTCTTTTGCTAAAGTTAATTCTTTAAAAGTTTCATATGCACCTGTTGGAACATTGTATTTTTTCATCAATTGTTTTGCAAAGTCTTTACTTGATTCAATTTTAGCTGCTGCTGCTGTAGGTCCAAATATTTTAAGACCTCTTTTTTCAAACTCATCTACAACTCCAAGTGCTAAAACACTTTCAGGTCCAACTATTGTTAAATCTATTTTTTCTTGCTCTGCAAAATTTGCAAGTGCTGATATATCTTCTTCAGATATATCTACCAGTGTTCCTATCTCTTCCATTCCAACATTTCCAGGAGCTATAAAAACTTCTTTAACCATTTCACTTTCTTTTACTTTCCATGCTATTGTATGCTCTCTACCACCTTTTCCAATTACAAGAACTTTCATAAACTCCTCCAAAATTAATGTTTAAAATGTCTTACACCTGTAAAAACCATTGCTATTCCGTGCTTGTTACACTCTTCAATTGACAATGCATCTTTTATAGACCCACCTGGTTGAATAATTGCTTTTATACCATGTTTAGCTGCTAACTCTACTGTATCTGCCATTGGGAAAAATGCATCAGAGGCCAAAACTGCACCCTTACATTTCTCTCCAGCTTGCTCTAGCGCTATCTTTGCAGCTCCAACTCTATTCATTTGACCTGCTCCAACACCCATAGTTCCATTGTTTTTCCCAACAACTATAGCATTTGACTTAACATGTTTTACAACATTCCAGTTGAATAGTAAATCCTCTATTTCGTCTTCTGTAGGTTTTCTATCTGTAACACAAATAAGTTCGTCTCTAGATATACTCTTTTCATCAAACTCTTGAATTAAAGCTCCATCCATCACAGAAGTAATTTTCTTTTTATTTAAAATATTAGTATCTAAATCTAATTTCATAACTCTTATATTCTTCTTTTGAGTTATTATTCTTAAAGCTTCTTTTTCATATCCTGGAGCTATAACTATTTCTAAAAATAGTTGTGACAAACTCTCTGCAACTTCTTTTGTTATAATTGAATTTGATGCAATAATTCCTCCAAAAATAGAAGTTTTATCCCCTTCATAGGCTCTTTCCCAAGCAATGTTAACATCTTCTCCGCTTCCAACTCCACAAGGATTCATATGTTTAACCCCTACAACAGTTGGTTTTTTAAACTCTTTTAAAATTTCTAAAGCTGCATTTGCATCTTGTATATTATTATATGACAACTCTTTTCCGTGTAGCTGAACTGCATTTCCAATTGAATATCCTGCAAAACTACTCTTATAAAAACCTGCTTTTTGATGTGGATTTTCTCCATATCTTAAATCTTGAACCTTTTCATAAGTCACTGTTATACTTTCTGGAAACTCTTCATTTACTTTACTAGTTAAATACTGTGCTATTAAAGTATCATATGCTGATGTATGTCTAAATACTTTTGCAGCTAATTTTTCTCTTGTGTTTTGTTCTGTATCTCCAAACTTTTCCAATTCAGAAACTACTTTTTCATAATCCTTTGGGTCTACAACTACAGTTACCGACTTATAGTTTTTAGCTGCTGACCTTAACATGCTTGGTCCACCAATATCTATATTCTCTATTAGCTCTTCGTGAGTTGCCCCTATTTTTGATAAAGTCTCTTTAAATGGATAAAGATTTACAATTACCATATCTATCATATCTATCTTATTTTCTTCTAAAGCTCTTAAATGCTCAGGATTATCTCTTACACAAAGTAATGCTCCATGAACATTTGGATGCAATGTTTTTACTCTTCCATCCATTATTTCAGGAAAATCTGTAATATCTGATATACTTAACGTTTTTATACCAGCCTCATCTAATGTCTTCTTAGTCCCTCCAGTAGAGATAACTTCATATCCTAAAGAAACTAACTTTTTAGTAAAATCAACAATTCCAGCTTTATCAGACACACTTATTAATACACGTTTCATCTATCTATTCTCCCTTTTTAAATAACTTTGTTAAAACCATTGGATATATTCTATGTTCAACTTCATGTACTTTAGTTTTCAAATCTTCAATTTTCCAAGAAGAATCTATTTTTATTCGCTCTTGATATATTATTTCTCCTGTATCTACGCCACTATCAACATAATGGATTGTAACTCCTGTTTTTGCTGCTCCTGAATTAAAAGCATCTCCAATACCATCCTTACCTGGAAATTCAGGTAGATAAGCTGGATGAATATTTATTATCTTATTAAAATATTCTTCTAAAAGAATCGGAGATATTATTCTCATGTAACCAGCTAAAACAATATACTCAATCTCTTCTCTTTTTAGAATCTCAATTATTTTTTCTTCAAACTCCATTTTCGTGTTGTAATCTTTAGGATTAACAAAATACGAAGTCACACCTAGTTGTTTTGCTCTTTCTATAGCCAAAGCATCTTTTCTATCCACGATTAGAGCTTTTACAGAATATCCTTCTGCATCTCCATCTCTCTGTGCTTCAACTATTCTTTGAAAATTACTTCCACTTCCAGAAGCAAATACAGCTATTTTTACCATTTTATTTCTACTCCTGCTGTTTTACTAACTTCTCCTAAAATCATAGGATTTTCGCCTAAATCATTCAATTTTTTTATTAGACTTTCTTTATTAGCTTTAGATACAACAAATATAAATCCAACTCCCATGTTAAATACATTAAACATCTCTTCTTTTGGTATTCCACCTTTGTTTTCTAAAAATTTAAATATTTCTAATTCATTTATATTTTTACTGTTTATCTCTACTCCCAATCCTTTTGGAATTATTCTTGGAATATTCTCATAAAAACCTCCACCAGTTATGTGGCACATCCCTTTTACAGAAACTGTTTTTAATGTTTCTTTTACTGTTTTAACATAAATTCTCGTAGGAGTTAACAACTCTTCTCCTAAACTCTTTTGGAAACCATCATACGTTGTTTTTAAATCTAATTTTGCATCTTTTATTATTTTTCTAACTAAAGAGAAACCATTTGAATGAACTCCACTCGAAGATATACCTACTATTAAATCTCCTTCTTCAATTCCCTCTCCAGTTATTAATTCTTTCTTTTCTACAGCCCCAACTGTAAATCCAGCTATATCATAATGACCTTCACTATACATTCCTGGCATTTCTGCTGTTTCTCCACCTATAAGAGCACATTCTGCTGCTACACAACCATCTGCTACTCCTTTTACAATACTTTCAATTTGTTCAGGATAATTTTTCCCTACTGCAATATAATCTAAAAAATATAATGGCATAGCTCCTTGAACTAATACATCATTTACACACATAGCTACAACATCTTGTCCTATTGTATCATGCTTGTCCATTTCAAAAGCTAACATCAATTTAGTTCCAACACCATCTGTTCCACTTACTAAAACAGGTTCTTTTAATCCTAATACAGATAAGTCAAACATTCCTCCAAAAGCACCTAAGCTATTTATAGCTCCTTTTACTTTTGTTCTTTCTACATGACTTTTTATTCTTCTAACCGATTCATATCCTGCTTCTAAACTTACTCCAGCTTCCATATATTTATTACTCAATTTTATCGCCCCTATTTCTTTAAATTTTCTAATAAACTAAACATACTTGTTGGATATTTTCCAGTAAAACATGCAGTACATATATTTTTTCCAAGTCCTTCTATCATTCCATCATGTGATAAAAATGCTAAAGAATCTGCTTCTATATATTCCCCTAATTCTTTTGCTGACATTCTTGTACTTATCAATTCATTATAAGTAGAAGTATCTACACCGTAGAAGCAAGGACTTATAATTGGAGATGATGCAATTCTCATATGCACCTCTTTCGCTCCAGCTTCTTTTAATAGTTTTATGATATGTCTTGATGTTGTTCCTCTTACTATTGAATCATCTACTAAAACTACTCTTTTATCTTTAACAACAGCTTCCATAGCAGAAAGTTTCATTTTAACTCCACGTTCTCTTTGTTGTTGATTTGGTTTTATAAACGTTCTTCCAACATATCTATTTTTTACAAGTCCCATTTCATAAGGTATTCCCGAATAATCTGAATATCCCATAGCTGATGATAAAGATGAGTCTGGTACTCCTATAACTATATCTGCCTCTACAGGACTCTCTTTAGCAAGTATGTTTCCACAACTTCTTCTACTTGTGTGAACATTCAATCCATTTATATTACTATCTGGTCTTGAGAAGTATATATATTCCATCGAACACATTTTATCTTGAGTACAATCTGTATATTGTGATGTTTCTATTCCTGTTTTAGATATTTTTAAAACCTCAGCGGGTTTTAAAGCTCTTATATACTCTGCTCCTACAATTTCAAATGCAGAACTTTCAGAACTAAAAACATATCCATCTTCTAATTTTCCTATAGATAGTGGTCTAAGTCCATTTTTATCTCTTATTACAAATAAATTCTCATTATTCATTATAAGAAATGAAAAAGCTCCTTCTAATTTAGGTAAAGCTTTTAGTATTTTTTCGTGAAAATCCCCCACTTCTCTTTGAATCAGGTGTCCTATTATCTCGCTATCTGAAGTTGTATGAAATATACTTCCCATAGCTTCCAATTGCATTTTCAACTCTTTTGCATTTACTATATTTCCATTATGAGCTATAACAAAATCCCCTGTATGTGAACGAACTAGTATTGGTTGAACATTTTCTATTCCTCCCCCTCCAGTTGTAGCATATCTAACATGCCCTATTGACATTCTTCCAGGAAGCTTTGATATCTTTTTGCTATTGAAAACTTCAGTTACTAAACCTTCACCTTTTTCTCTGATGATGTTTTGTCCATCAGAGGAAGCTATTCCAGCTCCCTCCTGACCCCTATGTTGTAACGAGTGTAGCCCATAATATGTTAATTGTGCTGCTTCTTCTACATTGAAAACTCCAAATACTCCACACTCTTCATTTATCTTTCCACTTAGAAAATACTCTATCTCAGTTCTCATTTTTACCCCACTATTTTATTTAATCTTGCTAAAACTTCTTCATAAGCCTCTTCTACATCTCCTAAATCTCTTCTAAATCTATCTTTATCCAATTTTTTCCTAGTTTCTTTGTCCCACAATCTGCAACAATCTGGAGAGATTTCATCTGCTAAAATAATATTTCCAAGATTATCTTTTCCAAATTCTATTTTAAAGTCTACTAATTCAATTCCTATTTTATCAAACAAATCTTTTAATAATTCATTTATCTTTTTAGTTTGAGAATAGATTTCATCTAATTCAACTTTTGTTGCAAGTCCTAAAGCTACAGCATGATAATCATTTATTAACGGATCCCCTAATTCATCTTTTTTATAGCAAATTTCAAATATCGGAGTATCTAAAATTTTACCCTCTTCTATTTTAAATAATTTCGCTGTTGACCCAGCTAATGTATTTCTTACAATAACCTCTAGAGGAACAATCTCTACTCTTTTGCAAAGTTGAGCTCTTTCTGAAAGATTTTCTATTAGATGAGTTTCCACACCATTCTTTTTTAAGTAATCATATATTATTGTTGTTATTCTGCTATTTAATATTCCTTTATTCTGTATTTGACCTTTTTTCAAATTATTAAAAGCTGTTGCATCATCTTTGTAATAAATTATAACTTCGTTTGGATTTTCTGTTTTATAAACTTTTTTTGCTTTTCCTTCATATAATTTATTTTCTTCCACTAATAACATTTGGCCACTCTCCCACTTTAAAGTTTTATTGATAAGTTTTATTTTTTAAAATAGTTAACTCCATTACTAAATAAATCCTGCATTTTATTTCCAGATATATTTTTCAACAATCCATCTTCATATCTTTCTGAATGTCCCATCTTACCTAAAATTCTTCCACACTTAGATACTATACCTTCTATAGCATAAGTAGACCCATTTAGATTATAATTTTTGTCCATTGTTACTTTTCCATCTTCATCGCAATACTGAGTAATTATTTGTCCATTTTCAAACAATTCTTCTGCAAACTCTTTAGTTACTACAAACTTTCCCTCTCCATGCGAGACTGGTATATTGTGAGTTTCTCCTACTACGAATGAACTCATCCAAGGTGAATTATTTGAAACTATTTTTGTACTAACAACTCTCGATATATGTCTGTTTATATCATTTCTAAATAGTGTTGGTGAATTTTCATTTACACTATCAACATCTCCATATGGTAATAATCCAGATTTTATAAGAGCTTGGAATCCATTACAAATTCCTAGAACTAGTCCATCATTTGATAAAAACTCTTTCATACTTTCTTTTATTTTTTGATTTTGAAGTATATTAGCTATAAATTTCCCAGAACCATCTGGTTCATCTCCAGCACTGAATCCACCTGGTATCATAAAAATTTGAGCAGTTTTCATCTTTTCTGAAAGTGTATCTATACTCTCTTTTATTTCATTTACTCCTAAATTATTAAATACATATATTTCTACTTCTGCTCCAGCTTTTTCAAAAGCTTTCTTTGTATCGTATTCACAGTTTGTTCCAGGGAAAACAGTTACTAACACTTTTGGTTTATCATATAATTTTTTAGCTTTAAACTTTGCTTCTACTTTAAACTCTTTTACTATAACTTCTCCTTTAGTTTCTACGTTGTAAGGATATATTTTTGCATATCTCTTTTCTGTTGTTTCTACTAATTCATCTATATATAGTTTCTCTCTGTTTAGTTCTACAACTCTTTCTTCTATTGTTTTACCGATTTCGATTCCGAATTCTAATTTTTCATTAGATTCAACAATTATATCTCCTGGCATTAAATGGAATAATTTTTCTAATGTTTCAATTTTAGCTCCAATTTTATTTCCAAAACTCATTTTTATAACTGATTCTGCTATTCCACCAAATTTTATTGTTGATGCAGAAACTATCTTTCCAGCTTTTACACCATTCTCAACTAACTCAAAATTTTCTTTTAACTTTTTATAGTTTGGCATCTCTCCAGTTAATCTTTCACTTTTTATTAAATAGATTATATTTCCAACTTTTTTAAATTCAGGAGATATTACATTTTTTACATTTTCTGTTGTAACTGCAAAAGATATTAGTGTTGGAGGCACATCTAAATCTTTAAATGTTCCACTCATACTATCTTTTCCTCCGATAGCTGGTGTTTCAAACTCTAACTGAGCTTCTATTCCACCTAAAAGTGCTGAGAATGGTTTTCCCCATCTAGTACTATCTTTTCCTAATCTTTCAAAATATTCTTGGAATGAAAGTCTAGCTTTTTTGTAACTTCCTCCCATTGCAACTAATCTTGCTAAAGATTCTATTACAGCATATTGTGCTCCCAAGTAAGGAGAATATTCTGAGATTAAAGGATTATATCCATAAGTCATCATTGAGCAAGTATTTGTTACGCCTTCTGTTGGAAGCTTTTGTACACTACCTTCTGATTCTGTCAATTGATATTTTCCACCATAAGGCATTAGAACTGTACTTCTTCCTATTGAAGCATCAAACATTTCAACCATTCCTCTTTGAGAAGCTACATTCATGCTAGTTAACATCTTTTCAACTTCTTCTTTTACATCTCTCACTTCTTCTTTTAAGAAAGGATTCATTTTTGATGATGGAATAATTTTAACCTTTTGACTTTGTCTAACTCCATTTGTATCTAAAAACTCTCTAGATAAATCAACTAAAGTTTCGCCTTTATATTTCACTACTAATCTTTCTTCTTCTGTAACTACTCCAACTAATGCTGACTCTAAATTTTCTGCCATTACTAATTCTACAAATCTTTCAGCATCTGTGGCTTCTACAACTACAGCCATTCTCTCTTGAGATTCAGAAATTGCTAATTCAGTTCCATTAAGTCCTAAATATTTTACAGGAACAGTATCTAAATTAATCTCTACTCCTCTTGCTATTTCACCTATTGCAACACTTACTCCACCAGCTCCAAAGTCATTTGATTTTTTTATCATTTTTGTTACTTCTGGATTTCTAAATAACCTTTGAATTCTTCTCTCTACAGGGGCATTACCCTTTTGAACTTCTGAAGAACACTTAGTTAACGATGTTTCATTGTGCTCTTTTGATGATCCTGTTGCTCCACCAACTCCGTCTCTTCCTGTTTTTCCACCAAGTAGAATAACTATATCTCCAGGTACAGGACTTTCTCTTCTTACATATTCTTTTTTTACAGCTCCTACAACAGCTCCTACTTCCATTCTCTTAGCTTTATATCCGTTATGATATATTTCTTTTACAAATGTTGTTGTAAGACCGATTTGATTTCCGTATGATGAATATCCGTGTGCTGCTCCTTTAGATATTTTCTCTTGTGGTAGTTTGTTAGCTAATGTATTTTCAATTCCTTCAGTTATATCTCCAGCTCCTGTTATTCTCATTGCTTGATAAACATAAGATCTTCCTGATAATGGATCTCTTATTGCTCCTCCAACACAAGTACTTGCTCCTCCAAAAGGTTCTATTTCTGTTGGGTGATTATGAGTTTCATTTTTAAACATCAGCAGCCATTTTTCTGTTACACCATCTACATCTACATCTATTTCAACACTACAAGCATTTATCTCTTCTGACTCTTCTAAATCCTCTAACTTTCCAATCTTTCTTAAATATCTTCCACCTATAGTAGCCATATCCATTAAAGTTACTGGTTTAAGTTCTCTTCCTAATTCTTTTCTTAAGTTTAAGTAGCTATCAAAAGCGTTTTGAAGATTTTCTGTTAAATCTCCGCATTCTATTTTTACATCTTTTAAATATGTTTCAAAAGTTGTATGTCTACAATGATCTGACCAGTAAGTATCTAAAACTTTTATTTCAGTTTCTTTAGGATCTCTTTTCTCTTCATTTTTAAAATAATTTTGAATATGTTCTAAATCTTCTAATGTCATAGCTAAACCATGGTGATTTAGAAACTGCTCTAACTCATTTAAATTCTTATCTATAAACCCATCATATGTTGGTACTGGGTCTATATCTATATTGTCTTCTAATGTTATTGTATCTAGATTTTTTATTCTTGTTTCAATTGGATTTATTAAATATTCTTTTACTTTTTCAAAATTTTTAATTTCCCCATCAAATACTAATAATTTTCCACTTTTAATTACTACTCCTGCTTTATTATTTAAAAGCATTAAACACTGCTCAGCTGAATCAGCTCTTTGGTCATATTGCCCTGGTAGGAATTCTGTAGCTAAATATTGTTTACCCTCTAATTCTACTTCTTCATAAACATTATCTGTTACTGGTTCTGATAAAACTTTATTTTTTAAAAGTTCTAAATCTTCACTTGTACAGTTAAAAATATCATATACATTGTATAAATCTATATTTTGTATTTTATCTTCTTTTAAATTTTCTAAAAGCTCGTTTTGTACTCCTAGACTCTCTACTTGAAACCCCGATTTTTTCTTAACAAATACCCTTTTATTCATTGATCCTCCCTAAAATGAATTGGCTCTCTTTATTAATTCCTCTATATTTTCACCGCAGTAATTTATATGTCCCATTTTTCTATCTATTTTCCATTCTGTTTTTCCATATATATGAAGCTTTGTTTTTTTATTTAACTTTATGTTTTCAACTTTCTCTTTATCTTCTCCCATTATATTGAGCATCACTACTGGCGTTATCAACTCTACTTTTGGTAAGCTTTCTCCTAATATCCCTAAAAGATGAATATCAAATTGAGAATAATTACAAGCATCCATTGTATAGTGAGCACTATTGTGTGGTCTTGGAGCCATTTCGTTAAAGAATATTTCATCATTTTTTATAAAATACTCTATTCCTAAAGGTCCATATATATCTAATTTTTCCACTATTTCTTCTGAAAGTTTTCTAACTTTATTTTGAAGTTCTTCTGAAAGTCTTGCAGGAACTATAGTTTTATTTAAGATTCCGTTTTTATGCTCATTCTCTCCAATTGGAAATGTAATGATATCTCCATTTGTTCCTCTCACTACCAAGCATGAAACTTCCATTTCAAAGTCTATCATCTTCTCTAAAATATATTCAAGGCTTTTCCATTGAACTAATTCTAAATCTTTTTTTGTCAATATCTTCCATTGCCCTTTACCATCATATCCTCCTGAACATGTTTTCAAGATACATGGTGCTCCTATTTTTTCTAAAGCAATCTTAGCTGTTTCTAAATCAACTACCTTTTCAAAGTCTGCTGTTCTAACACCGATTTTGCTAACAGCTGACTTTTCTCTTATTCTATGCTGACTTAAGAATAGTGGCTTTTCTCCTTGTGGTATATTTCCACCATTTTTTTCTAAGTACTTTATTACTTCACTAGGAATATTTTCAAACTCATAAGTTATAACATCTGTTTCTTTACAAAGTTTTTCTAAAGATAATTTATCATCGTATTTTTGTACTAGATGTTCCGTTGAACTTAACTTCCCACATGAATCTGGATTAGGGTCTAGTATTGTTGTTGTATACCCCATACGTTTTGCAGAGTCACAAAGCATTTTAGCTAATTGTCCTCCTCCTAAAATACCAATTCTTTTAGATTTTTTCATCCAAAATCATCCTTTCCATATTCTCTCTGTATTTTTCGACTTTACGGCTTAACTCTTCATCTTTTATTGCCATTATTTTAATAGCTAGTAATGCTGCATTTTTTGCTCCACCAATTGCTACTGTTGCTACTGGAACCCCACCAGGCATCTGAACAATTGATAATAAAGAATCTATTCCTTTTAAAGTTCTACTTTCAATTGGTACCCCTATAACTGGTAAATCTGTTAAGCTTGCAACCATCCCTGGAAGATGTGCTGCTCCACCTGCACCTGCAACAATTACCTCTAAACCTCTACTTTTAGCTTCTTTAGCGTAATTAAACATCAAATCTGGAGTTCTATGAGCTGAAACTATTTTTACCTCATGTTCTATTCCAAATTCTTTTAAAATGCTTATACACTCATTCATTGTTGGTAAGTCTGATTTGCTTCCCATTATTACACCAATTCTCAATTTTTTTCCTCCCTAAAGTTTAAAAATAAAAAACGCACATTACTAAAAAGGACACAATTAGGCCTTTTTAATAATCTGCGTTTTTATACACTTATTCCATTTATTTATAAATTCTATATTTTCATTTATTTGTATGTTTTTTAATTTTAGCACTTTTTTAGCTCCCCTTTTTATTTTTGGGGTCAATTCAGAACTCTAGTAAAATAAACTTTTATTTTTACTTACTACAAAATTATTTATATTAATAAATTTTATTAAATCATATTCTTGTAGTCTGTCAATTATGGTGACAGGTAGAGACTCGTTGACCTTATTACAACTATTATACAAGTGTTCATTTTAATTTTTTTATTACCTTTTTCTGAATTAATACTAACATAATGTTCGCTTTTTTTCAACTATTATTTTAAAAATAAAAAAAATTCTCTGATTTTTATATCAGAGAACCCTTGTTTTTACTACTTTTTCTAGTTCGAAAACTTTCTTTTTATTCTTGCTGCAAAGTCCTCAACCAAAATGTATAAAACTGGAATTACAACTAGTGTAAGTATTGTTGAGAATGACAATCCAAATATAACTGCTATTGACATTCCAGAGTACAATTCTGCTCCTTCTCCAAATCCTAAAGCTAAGGGAATCATTCCACAAACAGTTGTCATTGTTGTCATTAAAATTGGTCTAAGTCTTGTTTTACAAGATTCTCTTACCGCATCACTTAACTCATAACCTCTTTCTCTTAGTATTGTAATAAAATCTATTAGAACAATTGCATTATTAACAACGGTTCCTGCTAGCATTATTATTCCAATCATAACCATCATATCAAATGGTGAGTTTGTAGCTAACAATCCACCATAAACCCCTATCATAGCTAATGGTACCGAAGCTAATATTATTCCAGGAAGTAGGAAGTTTTCAAATTGTGATGCTAAAATTGCATATATTAAGAATATAGATATTCCTAAAGCCATTCCCATTTGCACTATAGCTTCATTAAACATTTGAGACATTCCACCCCAAGAATACGTTACTCCTTTTGGTGGATTTGCTTCTTCAAAGGCTTTTATTATTTCACCTTGAACTTTACTCAATCCTATTCCACCATCATTTGCTGAAACAGATACATAGAAAATTTTATCCGTTTTAGTTACTTTTGATGCTCCTTCTGCCATTACAATTTTAGCAACATCAGAAACCTTTATAAATTTACCATCTGATGTTCTAACATTCAACTCTTCTAATGCAGAAACATTAGTTCTTGCTTCTTTAGATAATCTAATTAAAACATCTATCTCTTCTGTTCCAGTTTTCACTGACAGAGTCTGCCCAGTTGATCTATTTCCTCCTAAGAAAGAATAACTTATAGTTCTACCTATTTCAAAAGGACTAATTCCATAAGATCTTAATTTATCTCTATCTAAAACAACTCTAGCTTCTACATTTCCAGGTTCAATACTAGATGTTATATCCTTTATTCCTGAATTTTTACTAATTTTACTTTGAACTTGTTTTGCTATATTTTGAGCAATATGAAGTGAGTCTGAAGAAATTCTAAATTCAACCTCTCTGTCTCCACCTCCTGTTTGGTAATCATCTTTTAGATTAAATTTTATTCCAGGAATTTTTGATAGTTCAGGTCTTAAATTATCCATAACTTGGAATATAGATATATCTCTATCTGTTTTAGGACCGATATCTACATTTACTATTCCTGTATCTGCTTTAACTAAAGATATATATGTTTTTGTTAAAGAGTCCTTTTTTACAATTTCAACCGCTTGTTCAGTTATCTCTTCAGCTCTTTGAACTGAAAGACCTTTTTCAAGTTCTAAAACAATAGAATATCTACCATAGTCTTGCTTTGGGATAAATTCTGTTCTAGTAAACATAGGACCAACTGTCATCATTACTATAAATGCAATAAAAGCTAATGCAACAGTTTTCTTTCTGTTAGAAATAGCCCATTCAATTATGTTTGAATAAACAGATTTTACTTTTCCAAAAACTTTACCCTCTTTTGTTATATCAACGTCAGCTTTTAAGAATCTACTTGCTACCATTGGCATTAAAGTTAAAGATACTATCAATGCAGCAACATTTGAGAATATTATTGATAATGACATATCTCTAAATATCTCTCTAGCTATTCCTGGTATAAATAATACTGGTATAAATACTACCATTGTTGTTAAAGCTGATGCTAGAATCGCTACTGCAACTTCTGAGGCACCATCTTCTGCAGCTTCCATAACTGGCTTTTTAAGTTCTGTTATATGTCTATAGATATTATCTATAACAACTACCGAATTATCTGTAAGCATACCTACTCCTATAGACAATCCCATTAAAGAGATAATGTTTATAGTTACTCCAAGCAACGATAAAAATGCAAATGTAAATACTATTGCAATTGGTAATGCTAGAGATATTAGCATTGTCGCTCTTATATTTTTTAAGAATACTAATAACACTATAGTTGCTAGAACTAATCCTGTAACAGCATTTCCTTTTACTCCTGATATTGATGAATTAATATTTTCAGAATAATCCATTACAATATTTACATCTACTCCATTTGGTAAATATGGTTTCATCTCTTCTAATGCTATTTTAGCACTGTCAGTTATTGATAAAATATTTCCATCTGTTGATTTTTCAATTGTTATCATTACTGATTCTTTACCATCAAGTTTTGTTATTTCACTTTGGTCTTCTGTTGTTAATACAACTTCAGCAACATCTTTTAATCTCAAAGTTTTTCCATTACTTTTTAAAATCATATTTTCAAACTCATCTAAGTAGTTAAATTCACCCATAAATCTAGCTACTACATCTTTTCCACCTGTTTTTATTACTCCTAACGGAACATTTAAAGACGATGTTTTTATTAAGTCATATAGTTCAATTGGCGTCAAATTATATGCAGATAGTCTGTCTGTATCAAATTGAATTTGAATCTGTTTATCTGATGAACCAGCAGTATCAACACTTCCTACTCCTGCTATTTTTTGGAACCTAGGAGTCATAAATTCATTAACAAATGTTGTTAATTCTAGGAAATTAGGTCCTGATACATTTAGCATCATCGCTGTATTTCCTGATCCTGCTAGTTTTTTTTGAGTTGTTGGTTTTGATGCATCATCTGGTAAATCTCCTGATATTGCATCTATTTCTCTTTGAACATCTCCTCTTTTTAAATCTATATTTACTCCATAATCAAACTCTATACTTACAGTTGACCTTTCAAATGATGATGATGATGTGATTTTTTTTATTCCATCAACACCAGATAAAGAATCTTCTATTTTTTTTGTGATTTGGCTATTTATATCTTCTGGAACAGCTCCATTCCAACTTGTACTCACAATAATCATTGGAATATTCATATTTGGAAGTAACTCTGATTTCATTGATAACATTGAAACTATACCTAAAAATACCATTGAGACCATTATCATTACTGTTGCAACTGGTCTACGTATAGCAATACCTGCTAACGACATTGTTTCTCACCTCTTTAATTTCTATTTTGTTTCATTATTTACTGTAACTTCATCTCCATCAGATAATCCAAATATACCATCAAATACTACTGTATCTCCTGCTGATAATTCTTCTGATATAACTTCAATATTTGGTTTTACAGTTGCTCCTGTTTTTACCTCTATTCTTTTTGCTTTTCCATTTTCTATTTTATAAACATAGCTTAATAAATCTCTTATGAAAACTGATTCTTGTGGTACTACTAAACCTGTTCTTTTTTGAGTTGGAATTACAACTTTTGAATACATTCCATCTTTTAGCTCTCTACTTTTATTATCAATAGATACTTTAACTGGGAACTTTTTAGTTTCTGAATTTGCAATTGGATTGATAGATTTTATTTCACCTTTAAATTCTTTTCCACCTAAATCAGATACCATAACCATTACTGGTGAACCCTCTTTAATGCTATTTAACCAGTAACCTGGAAAATCTACAGTTATTTCCATCATATTTTCATCTACTACTGTAAAAACTGTTGAATTTGCTTCAACTATATTTCCAGTTTTTAAACTTAAATTTCCTACTAAACCTGTTATTTCAGATTTTCTAGTCATTTTATCAAAGTTTGATTTTTTAGATGAATAATCTGCAACTGCATTTGTATAAGCATCTTTGTAGCTTAATAATTCAAGTTGAGATACCATTTGTTTTTCATATAACTTATTAAATTTTTCATAGTTATTTTTTGTTGACTCTAAATTAAATTTAGCAGCTTCATAACTTGACTCTACTTTAAGATCTGTAAATTTTACTACTAATTCACCTTTGTTTACAAAATCACCATTTTTCTTTAGTACAACTGCAACTGTACCTTGAGTATCTATTGTATGGTTAACTTTTTCTTGAGGTGCTAAACTTCCATCAGTTGTATAAACATCTGATACATCTTCATTTGACACTTCGATTGTTATAACTGGTTTTTTAGGTACTTCTATTATAACCTCTTCCTTTTTCCCACATGCTGTTATTAAAACTGCTGCTGATAGTATTAGTAATCCCTTTTTCATTTTCCCTCCTGATATTAAATAAGTGATGATCTATATTTTTCAAATGCTACATAATAATTTAATATTGCTGAGTTATATGCTACCCCTGCTTCTCTATATTGACTTTCTGACAATAAATAATCTACAGTTGAAATTAATCCAGCGTTGTATCTTTCTGTATCTATATTATAATTTTCTGTTGCTGCTTCTAATGATTTATTTTTTGAATCTTTTTGTTGTTCTAAACGAATTAACTCTCTATAATTTTTTGTTATTGTTAATTTTATGCTATCAGAAGTTAACTCTTTATTTAAGTTTTCTATCTCTTCGTTATTTTTAGCTACTTTATAGCTATCCATTGAACTTCCAAATGAGAATACTTCCCACTTTACGCTTAATCCTCCACGCCATTCTGCATTGTCGAAACTATTATCAA
>JBOFUO010000014.1:0-7155 GCA_051652625.1 Cetobacterium sp. | reverse complement strand
TGTAGTAGTATAAACTCTTACACACACTCCTCTTCTTTGTGGGTTTCCTTGTAATGCTGGTGATTTTTTACTCTCTTCTAGAGTTTGTCTTCCTTTTTTTACTAATTGACTTAAAGTAGGCATTTTACCCTCCTTCCTCGAATTTTTTATTTATTATTTTTAAATAATATTTAACTTTAGTATTATAATCGCTTTATTACAAAAAGTCAAAGATAATTTTATTTCATTTTTTATTTTTTATAACTATTTTTTTAATTCTTCTAATTCTAAAGCTGTTTCATCCCAGTTTTCCAGAGCTTCTAATATCTTTATATCTATGCAATCAATTTCATTTTGAACTTTTATTAATTCTTCTAATTCATTTTTTTTACCAAAAATTTCATATTTCTTCTCTAATTCATTTTTTTCTATTTCTAATTTCTCTATCTCTTCTTCAAGCTTTTTATACTTCTTTTCTAAATTACTAATTCTATTTCTGTTTCTTTTTTGTTCTTCGTAATTTAGACCAGCACTTTCATCTTTTTGTTTTACAATATCTTTTTGTGAAATATAACTTTCATAATCACCTTTAAATAAACTAGCACCGTCTTTATTAACTTCATAAATACTTTTAACAACACTTTCTAAAAAATATCTATCGTGAGAAACAACTAAAATTGTTCCATCATAATCTTCTAAAGCTTCTTCTAATATTTCTCTAGAATATATATCTAAATGATTTGTTGGTTCGTCAAGTATTAAAAAGTTTGGTTTTGAAAGTATTAGTTTCATAAAAGCTACTCTTGCTTTTTCTCCACCCGAAAGTGACTTTATTTTTTTATCTACATCGTCTGATGTAAATAAGAAACCTCCCGCTATTGTTCTAGCTTCTTCATTACTTAGTTTAAAGTTAAATAACAGTTCTTCTAAAATTGAGTTTTCCATTTTTAATCCTTGATGATTTTGGTCATAATAACCTATACTTACTCTTTCTCCAACTTCTGCTCGACCACTTTTAGATTCTTCTAATTTATTAACAATTCTTAAAATAGTGGATTTACCAACACCATTTTTACCAATTATACCTACTCTATCTCCTCTATAAATAGTCAAATCTAAATTTTTAAATAATTGTTTATCACCATAACTCATTGTTAATTTTTTAAGTTCTAAAACTTTATCTACACTTGGAGTTTCAACTTCAAATTTTAATTTAATTTTTCTTATTCCTACTATCGGATCATCAGCTTTTTCCATTCTATCTAAAAGTTTTTGTCTTCCTCTTGCTTGTTTACATTTTTGTCCAGCTTTATAACGTCTAACAAACTCTTCCATCTTCTTGATTTTATCCTGCTCTTTTTCAAAGGATTTTACAGCTCCTGATAAATAAGCTTCTTTTTGAATTACGTATTCAGAAAAATTTCCTTTATATGCTTTTAATGTTTTAGCTTCTATTTCAAAAACTCTATTTATTATATTATCTAAGAAATATCTATCGTGAGATATAACCATAAAAGCTTTAGGATAATCTTTTAAAAATTTTTCCAACCATTCAATTGCAACTAAATCCAAATGATTTGTTGGCTCGTCTAATATCAATAACTCTGGCTCTTCTAATAAAATTTTTCCTAAAGCTACTCTAGATTGTTGGCCTCCTGAAAGATCATCTATTTTGTTTTTCCACATATCTTCTGATATACTTAGACCTATCAATATTTGCTTAACTTTATATTCAATTGTATAACCTTCTTCTTGCTCATACTTACTGCTTAAGTGAGCTAGCTCATCCATATTTTTATCGAAATTTTCCAGATCTGTTGCTATAAGATTATTTAAAACTTTAATTCTTTCATAATCTGATTTTAAATTTGAAAAAACTCCCATTAATTCATCAAAAATTGTATTTTCCTTATTTAAATTTATACTTTGAGAAAGATACCCTATTTTCAAACTTCCTTTTTTAGAAATTGTACCTCTTTCATTTGTTTCAGGATTTGGATCACTTTCTTCCAATCCCATTAACATTTTTATCAAAGTTGATTTTCCTGCCCCGTTTACTCCAATAATTCCTATCCTATCTTTTTCATCTATTGAAAATGTAATATCTTTTAATAACGACTCTCCTGAGAAGCCTTTATACAAACTGTTAACACTTAACAAAGCCATATTCAATCTCCTTTTTAAATAATTTATCCTTTTAATTATATCATAAGATTAAAAAAAAAGAATGGACTTTATACATCCATTCTCTTATTATAATATTCTAAAATTACTATTGTTAAAGTTATTAAAATTAATAGAAATACAATTGGATAAAAATAATTATAAAAATAACTTAGTTGAATACAAAAAACTATTAAAATTGGTCCCAATAAAGCTGTTATTGAAAATCCTAATGAATAATCTTGTAATACTGACGTTTCTAATTTTGGATCACATATTCTTAATAAAATTAAACCTGTTATAAAAACTCCTGTTGAAGTTCCAAAAATAGATAGTGTCCTTTCTAAATGATGATCTTCAAAGTACCGTTTTGAAAGTTTTGAGATTAATAACCAAGTTGCTAAAAACCCTAAAACACTTACTACTATTATTGGAAAAATATATTCTATAACTCCTTTTAAAGGAATTGTTGCAACTGCTGGTATTATTGAAAACTCTGTCAACGCAGATGTTATTTTACTTTTAACTTTTAAATCAATACTCCAATCTATTTTTTTTATATTTAAAAATTTCCAAACAACAAACATCATCAACATGCCATAAGACCAAACTGTTATTTTTGATAAAATCGGTATCTTATAATACTTAAATATATTTGATGTTAAAATTGAAATTCCTGACACTGCAAATATAATTACTAAATGATAAGTTAGTGTATCTAATGATGTACTCAACATCGTTTCTTTTCCAAAAGACATCTGTTTATTTTTATCCTTGATATACCCTTGACTATATTCTTCTAAAATCGAATCTTTTAAAGCTGTTTTTTCTTTAGATTTTATTTTGTATATTCCAAATATTATTCCTATAACCATGCCTACCGTTGCCAAAGTTACAGTTATTCCTTGTGCCAATTCCCAGTAGTCAGCTCCGAGCTCTTTTAAAGTTTGAGCAACAACCCCAGAGGTTCCATGCCCACCTGCAAAACCTGAATTTAATTCAACTCCAAAGCTTTTATATAATTTTATTTCAAAAAATTTATCAAAAATAAAATTAACTAGGCATCCCAATAAAAGTTGTGTAAATGTTACTAAAAATAATATTCCTGCTGTATTTACAGTGTTTTTTAGTATTTTTGTAGCTTTTTCAATTTTCATTCCCAAAGGAATTGAAACTAAAATAGGTATGATTAATACTCCTGGAACACTTCTTAAATTAGTTTCCCAATTTGTAGGAATTACCACATAATATTTACCTAAGATATTAGAGCTTAAAAAAAGACCTATTAGACCTCCTATTATTGAAGATGGTATAAATAATTTTTGAAATAACTTTACCTTACTTTTCAAAACAAGCCCTAATAACATTAAAATACTTAAATATGCTGTTATATTTAAAAAATCATTCATTGCTAAATTCTCCTGATTTTCCACCTGTTTTTTTACATACTCTTATATTATCTATGATCATCATTTTATCCATTGCTTTGCACATATCATAAATTGTTAATAATGAAGTAGAAACTGCAGTTAAAGCCTCCATTTCAACTCCTGTTTTTCCAAAAGTTTTAACAGTTCCAGCTACTTCAATTATTAACTCTTTATCCTTAAATTCAAAGTTAATCTCTACACCAGTTATAAATAACGGATGACACATCGGTATCAAATCACTTGTTTTTTTTGCTGCCATTATTCCAGCTATTCTTGCTACACCCAGCACATCTCCTTTTTGAATTGTACCTTCTTTTATCTTTTTATATGTCTCTAAATTTGTTTTAATTTGTCCCTTTGCAATTGCTATTCTTTCTGTTTCTTGTTTTTCTGTTACATCTACCATTATAGCTTTTCCATCTTTATTAAAATGTGTTAACATCTTTTACCCTCCTATGGATTAACTCACCTTCATTTTTTACTTTTAAGATTTCTGCCATAATTTCTATTGCTATTTCAAAAGGACTTCCGTCAGAAATTTTCAATCCTATAGGTGAGTATAATTTTTTTTCAGGAATTTTTTTTCCTTGCTCTTTTATCTTATTTTTTATTTCAATTACTTTCTTTTTACTTCCAATCATGCCTATATATTTACTTTTTTTATCTAAAATTGCAGTTAATGATTCTTCGTCTGTAGAGTGACCTCTCGTTACTATTATAAAATAAGTATTTTCATTTTCTGATAACTTTTTTATTGTTTCAGAATAATTTCCAATTAAGACATCTGGAATTATTTTTTTACATTCAACTCTATCATCTATTATTATTTTTTCGAAATCAGAACTCTCAATTATAGAATATAATTTCTGACCAATATGGCCTGCCCCTACAATTACAATTCTATTTTTAGGATTTATTATTTTAATATATCCCTCTACACTTCCACCACAACTCATTCCAACTTCGGCATCTTTTAATAAATCATATTTAAAATCCATGTTTAGCTTTTTCTCTAAAGCTTCTCTTGCAATCTCTATTACTTTATGTTCAACCATTCCACCACCAATGCTTCCTACAAAATTTGTATCCCACACAGCCATTAAAGCGCCTTCTTTTCTAGGTGTTGATCCTTTGGATTTTGTAAGTGTTACGAGTGCTACACTTTTATTAGTTTTTACAATTTCAAATATCTTTTCCAAAATAGTTAATTCCATTTTTTGCTCCTCTTTTCACAATTTCACTCAAAACACCTTCTAATACAGCTCCACCTAAGCTTCTAGCTTTATCTGAAATTGTAAAACAATTATCATATTCATTCCATCTTGGATCTATATCTGCAATTTTCAATCCTTTTTTTACAATATAATTATCAGGTATTACTCCTCTTAATAATCCCGTTATTTCTGTAACAATTCTTTCAGTTCCAACAAAACCTAATGTTTCACCTTTTTTTAAAGAATCGCCTATTTTTTTTATACTTTTAAAAATTCCTGAGCTCTGAGCATAAACAACTCTTTCTTTAGAGAATCCAGCTATTTCTCCAGGAACCCCTGTATTTTTGAAAGCACATCCTGAATATATTATTCTTCCTAAGTTATGACCTCTCATAGTTTCAACAACAATATCAACATCTTGTCCTGCAATAAAACCAGGTCCTAAAGCAATTGTAATTGGAGCCATTTTTTTATTTGTTCCTATATTTTTTTTTGCAATTATAGCATCAATCAAAATTTTTGGTTTTAATTCTCTTATACTCTTTCCTGTTGGATCTATTATGATTGGAATTATTTTTTCGTTCCAACATTTTTCAATTTCATCTATGCTTTCAACTTTTTTAGCTGTAACACCTTCTATTGTATGTTGTTTTTTATAAATACATTCAGAGAAAGAAACTGATCTTCTTATTGCACTTGGAGTTTCTGTCTCTAATACTAATAATTTAAAACCACTTTTGTATAATCTATAAATAACTCCTGTTGCTAAATCTCCTGCTCCTCTAACAATTGTTAACATTTACTATTCATCCTAATTTTCAATAAAATCATTTTTATACTCCCAATAAGATTTCTCAAGTTTTTTTGCTATATCTCCAAATATTTTACAAGTATTTTCAATAAAAATTTCATCTACAACTATTCTTTTCCCTTCTCTAAGATTAAAAATTTTTACTATTTCTTTTTCTAAAGACTCAGGTATTTCAGTTGTATAATCGTGTAAATAATCATTTCTTATTTTTCTAATAATATTTATAAAAGTTTTTTCTTTTTCTTCTAAATAAAATATCTTGTTTAATTTTTTCTCAAGAAATAAAATATAACTATTTAAATAAGACATATTTTTATTTTGAATCTCTTCTAATTCTAAATTTTGATCATATACTAAATCTTTTGTTATGCTTTTTAATAAAACTTCAAAAATCATAAATATATTTAATAAATTGCTCATGTTATGGATTTCTTTAAACGAATTATTATTTATAAAATAACATCTGCTATATTTAGTAAAATCTTCTTCATTATCCCTTGTTGAAGTTAATGAATTCTTTGCTTTTTTTTGATATTCTTTTAAAAAAGTCGTATTTATTTTATACATTCTATAGATAGTCGTCATTCTAATTTCAAAGCTTTCAAAAAATCTAGCACTTTTACTGTCTACACAGAAGTATGGATTTGGTTCGCATGGAATTGTTTCTATTTCAATGCATATTTTTTTTAAATAATCTCCACTCTTAACTTCTATCTTTTGACACTCTTTACATCCACAGTTTTCATTTTTGGAGTTTAATGGTTTATCTTTTTGTATATAGCTTTCAATATTAGTTATTTCTCGTTTTTTTCTAAAAAAATATTTAAAAAAATTCATTATACACCCCTAGTTACTAAAGACTTTTATACCAATTCCAAGCTGTATCTATAATTTTAGTAACATCTGTATATTCAGGTTTCCAACCTAATATTTGTCTTGCTTTTTCACTAGAAGCTACCACTGAAGCTGGATCTCCTGCTCTTCTTTCTATAGTTTCAGATTTTATTTCTACTCCTGTTACTTTTTTTGCTGCATTCAGCATTTGAAGAACTGAAAATCCATTTCCATTTCCTAAATTATAAATATCACTAATATTTTTTTCTAAAGAAGGTAAAGCAGCAATATGTGCTCTTACTAAATCTACAACATGAATATAGTCTCTTATCCCTGTTCCATCTTCTGTTAAATAATCATTTCCATATATGCTTAATTTTTCTCTTTCTCCTTTAGCAGCTTGTAAAAGAATTGGAATTAAAGCTGTCACTCCATCACCTTTTTGACCTATTGGATAATTTTCATGTGCTCCTCCTACATTAAAATATCTAAATATTGAATAATTGATATTGTAAGCTTTCGCTGCATCTATTATAACCCTTTCAGCCATTAATTTACTTGCTCCATAAGGATTTATAGGATTTGTTGGATAATTTTCATAAACTAATCCTTCACAATTAACTTCACCATAAACCGCTGCAGTTGAAGAGAATATTATATTTTTAACATCATATTTTTTCATAACTTCTATTATATTCATAACTCCATATGTATTATTTAAATA
>JBOFUO010000013.1:0-3841 GCA_051652625.1 Cetobacterium sp. | reverse complement strand
TTTCCAAGAGCAACCAACGGGAAAAACTCTCTATTTTGAACTAACTTTGTTTGTTCCATTGATAAAACTCCAAAATCAGAAGATAAGAATTTGTAAGTTTCTGATTCAATATCATCCTCAATTATAAATTCGTTTAAATTATTTGTTCGAATCATGCTTGGGTTTGGAAGCACAACGTTTTCAGCTTTTAAATTCAGAATATCTTCTCTCACAACTCTACCACCTGTGGATGTATTTGAATTTCTATGAGTTATTCTATATCTATAACTTTTTGTATTATCTGTACTTTTCATAGTTGTCCATAACGACCCATCATTTCCATAAAATGATATTTTTACATCATCCATATCCAACTCAGTTATGCTATTACTTGTTGATGGTCTGCCATTGGATTTTGGTGTTCCTATGTTATTTCCATTTGTATCTATTTGTTGAACTGTTATATATGTAGCTTCTGGATATCCAAGTCCATTTATAAATCCTTCACTAAAGTTATTTTTTTCAACCTTTATATCACTTCTAGTTGGTTTACCCATTGTATCAATCATTGATAATACCTTATCATAACCTTTTAAATAAGTAATTGTCGCTTCTTTTTTACTAATCATATTTGCATTGATTATTAAGGTATGTTTTTTTATACTTCCATTTGTAGAAGTGTGAGTTATATTGAAAGTATAACTTTTAGGACCCGTGGAATTTATCTGTTGAAATCTTAAAGAAAGTTCTCCTTTTCTATAATATTTAAATACAAAAACTTCATGATTTGGTGTGTGAATACCTAGTTGTAATTCTTTTTGTTGGTCAAAAGATTTCGTATCTGAGATTTCTGAAACACCTGTTGAAGAACTATATTTTATTTTTATATTTGTAGTATGACGCTCAGAATTTATAGAGTTTATAAATCCATCTACTCCAGGGAACCCTGATTGTTTTATTATTTCTACTTCATTTATTGGAAAATCAGTTCCATTTTCATCTATTCCTATTGTACTTAAGTTTCCATCTTTATCAAAGACCAATGTTTTGTTTTTATAAGTTTCAATTCCTCTAGAAAGATTTATTACGACTGTTTTTTCTTCTACTACCCCTTTCAAAGTTTTATCTATCGCATTTTTTATATCTAAACTATATACTTTAACAATCTCTTTGCTATTTTCTTCTTCTACAGATATATATAACTTTTCAGGTTCATTTTCAAAGGGTATTTTTAAAACTTTTTCTCCTTCAAAAGTTGTTAGTTCATATTTCATAACACTTTCATTCTGAAGAATTTTATTTTTCTGTTTTCCCTTTACCAATCCAGAACCCTTCAAATCTAGGGTTACTAATAAATTATATCTATTTTCTAAATCTTCAGTAGTTTTTACTCCTCTTAGATTTTCAGCTTTTTTTTGAGAAAAATCCACATAAATATTTTTATTTTTTCTATCAATATAAACCTCACCTAAAACCTCTGTTTTTATCTTTCTAACCTCTATATTTAGCTCTGCTGGTTTTGTTCTTCTAGGCAATGCCTCTATTCTTTCTAACTCTGGTGCTATTTTATTAGGTAAATCTACTAACCCATCGTTACCTAATATATTCAAAGATATTATTGAAAAAAATATAATAAAAAAGAGCTTTTGAAAGCTCTTTAAATTTATACTCATAATCATCCCCCCTCTTTATTTTTTAGATACTTCATCTGGAAATACAGGTAAAATTTGTGGTTTATCTTGCACTAATGAATATACACCCATAACTACTGGTAGTTCTCCAACATATTCACCCTCTATAGTCTCTATTTTTTCACCTTTATCCAATTCACGTCGGTCTAAAATAGCATATATTTTTAGGAGCTCTCTTTCATTTAAGAGTATAATTTCATTTTGCTTTCTATCCATACCAACTTTTTCAACTTTTATCCATTTTTTTCGATTTGTTAGATTTATATAGTCTGGAAATTTAAATGTTATTCTTTTGCCTAAATCTTTCTGTTTATCTGTTGTATAAACCTCTATATGAGAAACTGCTACAACTTGATTCGGTCCAATTTCAGTATGATTTATATCACGAAACCTTAACGGTTCAACAATTTTTATTTTTATCTCTCCAAAAGTGAATGAAAAGATAACCATAAAAACTATTAATACTATATTTCTTTTCACGGCTACCTCCTCTCATTTAACTCTACAGTTATATATACTTTTCTTTTATGTACACCTTCACGAGTAATATTTTTACCATCTATATATAGATAGTTATCTGTGACTAATTTTTTATTTATATACTTTGGTGAATATATAAAAGTATCTAGATTTCCATCACCATCTATATCTATTTCGGTTTCACTGTAATTCAAAACATAAAAATTTTGTTTGTCTGGATTTTTATTCATCTCTAATTGAAATGGAATAGAAAGCTCTTCATCATCAATAACGAGTGCTTTTATATCCACATCTGTAATAATCTCTAAAGGAACAACTACCTCTACTTTTGTATCGAGATTTATTGTGTATGAATTCTCTAACTTCCACCGAAACTCTTCACCATTACCATTCGTTGTTGTATCTTCATCTGAAAGCCCTGGAATTATAGGAATTCCTGGTAAAAGATTTGGTGAGTTTTCATAATCTTCTGGAAGTAGTGGCAAAATCGCTGGCCTATGAATTAGTTCTTCACCAAAAGAGTTAAAGCTTAGTAGTGTTAGAATTAGAACTAATAACTTTTTCATACTTTCCTCCCTCACTCAAGAATATCTGTTTTAAAGTGAATTTATCACTAGCTATATGTATAATAAATCTATTTTCGCCTTCATCATAATATCCTAAAGTTATATTCTCTGTTATTTTTTTAGCTTTATTATCAATTCCTATATACTCAATTTGTAACAGATATTTTCTTGTGTATAGACCACTTACCTCAAATGTTCCATCACTTTCAGGATTTAAATATTCAATCATCTTTCCTTTTTCATCTATAACTTTAATTAAAGTATTTTCAAATAGAGCTTCTTTATCTTTTTCATTTAAATTTAAATTACTATCTATTACAATTTCACCAACTATTGTAACCATCGGTTTTATTGGAATTTTTACAAGTACAGTTCCAACCTGTTGACCTAACACCTTTATTTTTGTATCTCCAATAGTGTATGAAGGTTTTCTAATTGTTGGTTTCATATCATAAACTATTTTATTTGGAACACCAAAGAACATTGCCTCACCATTCTCATCAGTATCTAGCTCTTGGTCTCCTAGTTTCACTCCAACATACTCTAGTTTTTCCTCGTCAGAATCCATAACTCCATTATCATTTTTATCTAAGAATGTTATAACTTTCACTCTTGAACTATCAATACTTTCTAATGGTTTTCTTATATTTTTTAAATCTACGACTCTATTTATACCTGCAGAATATGTTTGAGCTCCTGTTTCATCAAAGTTAACCTCTCCTCTTAACCAGTTATCATAATCCAGAGTAAATCTAAAGGTAAACTTTTCTCTATATGTTTCTGAATATCCAAACTCTAAAGAGTAATCAAATATATTAAAGATATTTTTATTAGATAACTTTAAAGTTGTTTCTAAATCTTTTCCATCTTGAAGCCAATAGTTTGTAAGCTGTAGATTATAGTTTTTTAGACCGTTGTAATACATATTAACTTCGTAACTATCCTCTTTATTTAGAGATTTATTGTAATCTAATGAAACTAACAAATCTTTCCAACCTTTATTTATATTTAATCCTACACTTTCATCTTTATCATCATCTTCATCTGAATTATACTTTGTTTTTGACCACTCATAATTTAACTGAAACAAGCCAGTTGGATTATATGTAGCTGAATATCTTTCAT
>JBOFUO010000012.1:0-13785 GCA_051652625.1 Cetobacterium sp. | reverse complement strand
ACTACTGCTGAGAATATTACTAATCCTACAATGTTTAATTTAACCATTGCTTCAACAGGATTCGAAGGAATTAAAGCTTTTAATGTGTCAACTATATTACTTACTTCTCTAATTTGTCTTCCACCTGTAGTTGCAACTGCTGCTGCTGCATCTGATGAAATTTTTCCAACTTGGAATATATTTCCTAAAAGTAATCCCACACCAACAGAGATTGCTACCATTACTAAAGTAATCACTAAACTTCTCTTTACTAAGTCTCCTAAATTAGCATCTTCTTTCATGTTGATAATAACATGAATAATTGAAACCATTACTAAAGGGATAACAAGCATTCTAACTAAAGATATAAATCCTCCACCAAGTAGACTATACCATAATGTAGTTTCTCTAACGAATACTAACTTCATTGGATCCTCTGGGAATCCTCCAACAAATTGAATAGCTAATCCTAAAACTAAACCGATAACTGTTGCAACCATAACTTTTGCAGAAAAGTTAAATTTCTTCTTTGGTAACATATTTATTAGATATAAAATAACTAATAAAGCTACTAAGAATCCAACAGTTTTTAAATCACTAATCATTAAAAATTGTTCAAAAAATACATTGTTCATTTTTTTTCTCCCGTTTCTATATTATAAATTTTTATTGAAGCCTTTTTACTTTGCTACATTTCCTGCTACGTTCATTACATCCCATGTTCTTGCAAATGGTGGAGCATAACAGAAATCCATCATTCCAATTTCATCTACAGTTAACTTTGAATAAATTGCTGTTGCTAAAGAATCAACTCTTAATACTGCCCCTCTTTTACCTGCTATTTGTCCTCCTAAAAGAACTCTTGTTTCTGCATCATATATTAACTTTACAAATATATCCTCTCTACCTGGATAGTAACTTGTTTGATTTTTATCTTTTACGAAAACTGTTTTATAATTAATCCCCATTTTTATAGCTTCAGCTTCAGTAATTCCTGTTCTTCCAGCTTCTACATCCATTACTTTAACTGCAGCTGATCCTAAAGTTCCTTTGAATTCAGTTTCTAATCCTGCTAAGTTTTCTCCAACAACTCTTCCTATTTTATTAGCTGTTGTTGCTAATGGAATATATACATCTTCATTTCTTACTAGATGAGGAACTGTCGCACAATCTCCTGCAGAATAGATTGAATCAATACTTGTTCTTCCGTGATTATCTATAACTAAAGCTCCATTTCCTAACATCTTTATTCCTGTTTCTTTTAAGAAAGCTGTATTTGGTCTAACTCCTGTCGAAATAACTACTATATTTGCTGGGTATTGACCTTTGTTTGTTTTTACTCCAACAACTTTTCCATTTTCTTCAAGAATCTCTTCTACAGTCTCTTCTAAATGAAGTTCTACTCCTTCATGAGCTCTGATTTCCTCTTCCATAACATCAGTAATCTCTTTATCAAAACTCTCTAATAAAACTCTATCTCCAAGTTGTATTATTCTTACATTTCTTTTTCCTAAATGCTTTGCAGCTTCAGCAACCTCAAGACCAATATATCCAGCTCCTACAATTACAATCTCTTGATTTTCCTCTTTTAAGATCTCCTCTTTTAGCTCAATTCCATCTGTATAATCTTTTAGAGTGTATACACCTTTTGCTGATAAGTTTTTAATAGGAGGCATAATAGCGTGAGCTCCTGTTGCTACCATTAACTTGTCATAGTTATCTGTGAATATCTCATTAGTCACTAAATTCTTAATAGTTACCTCTTTCTTTTCAACATCTATTCCAATTACTTCATGCTTTATTTTAATATTCATCCCTGCTTCTATGAATTTTTCTACAGGTCTAGCGATCATATTATTTGGATCCTCAAAGAAATTTCCAACATAGTATGGTAACCCACATGCTCCCCAAGAAACAATCTCTGTTTTTTCATAGATTACTAATTCTGCCTCTTTGTTTAATCTGCTTGCTTTTGCTGCAGCGGACATTCCAGCAGCAACTCCACCGATAATTATTATTTTCATTCTTCCTCCTAAAACCTTACTTATAATTAGTTATTTAACATTATTTCTAAAACAACTTCATCTGTTTTTCTTAATCCCTCTTGTGCTAAAACTTTTACATTAGCTAAAGTCGCTTCAACATTTTTTCCTACAATTCCTTCTCCATACTGGAAATTTCTTTTCTTTTTAGATAAATAGTATGAATCAAATGCCATTCCTATTGAACTCGCAATTTTTGTTGCACAAGAACTCTTTGCTCCATCACAAAGCATTCCTGAAAGCGTTGCTAATGTTGTCTCTATTGCAGCATCTATTCTTTCTAATGATAACCCATCTAAGAAAGCTAAAGCTCCAGCTACTCCTCCTCCAGCACATACAACACCACAATAAGCAGATAATCTTCCTACATTTGATTTTATATGAATAGTAGTCATATGAGAGAAGAATAATCCTCTTATTAACTCTTCGTGTGACAATCCTTTTTCTTCACAATATTTTATAACAGGTAAAGAAGCTGACATTCCTTGATTTCCACTTCCACTCGTCGTCATTACAGGCATAGAACATCCATTCATTCTAGCGTCACTTCCAGCGCTTGCAAAACTTACGATTTTATTTTTTAAATCTTTACCGTAAACACCCTCTTGCATTCCTTCATATATTCCTTTACCCATTCCAATTCCATAGTCATTTTTTAATCCTTCATTTGCTATAGCTGAATTGTAAGCAATAACTTTTTCAAAAATTGGAGTGATTAAATCTAAATCTATTGTTTTAGCCAGATTATGTATTAACTCTACTGTTAAAAAGTCTTTATCTGTCATCTTGTCCCCTGTAACAACTTCATCACAAGTTCCACCTTTTATTATTTCACCATTTTTTTCTATTCTAACAATGTTTGTATGATAATCTTTAATCTCAATAGTTACTGTATTTTGACCTAAAAATCCAGTAGCTCTCATATGAAGCTTTACATCCCCTTCTATTTTTGTAGCTACAACTTTTTTATTTTCTAAGTACTCTCTAACTTCATTTAATCTTGATTTATCAATAGTTGATATAACCATTAAATCTTTTTTAGAATCACCTAAAATTGTTCCTAATGCAACAGAGGCTTCAATTCCTACCATTCCTTCTGAGTTTGGAATTTTTACACTTTTTACATTTTTTATTAAATTTCCTGAAAGTTCTATTTCAATTTTTTCTGGAACTCCTTCTAAAACTGTTGTTAATTTACTTCCTATATAAGCTAAAGCTATTGGCTCTGTACACCCTTCTGCTGGAACTATCTCTTCATTCAAAATACTTAAAATTTTATCTATCATTTTTACAAAAAATCCTCCTAAATTAAATTTTATACTAATATAAGCAATATACAAGTATTATAATAAGCAATTTCTGTTCCAATAGATATATATTTTAATATTTATGTTATTTTTTTATTTTTTTTGTATTATTTTTTTATTTTTTAGTTCTACTTAACATTTTTTGAAATAGCTTAATCTTTTTTATTTTTCATTTTGAAAACTATTTCCATTTTGAAAACTATTTTTTTCATTTTGGAAATTATATTTTGTACTTTTGAAGTTTTCTATAGAGTGTTGTTAATCCTATATTCATTTTACTAGCTATTATCTTTTTTCCTTCAGTGTCTTTTCCAAACACCTCTAAAGCTTTTTGAATATATTTTTTTTCTATATTTTCAAAATCTTCTAAGCAATCATTTTTTTCAGATAAATAACAATCTTTTTTCAAATCTTTATCTGAAATTTTTATTTCTATTAATTTTTCTGGGATAGTAGATAAACTAAGAATATCGCTATCATCAGAAAGATTAAACATAAATTCTACTACATTTTCTAACTCTCTTATATTTCCAGGCCAAGAGTAATTTAAAAATAATCTTTCCACCTCTGTATCAATAAAGTTTATATATTTTTCAGTTATTTTGTTATATTTTTCTATTAAATTTTTTGTAATCGGAAGAATATCTTCAACTCTTTTTCTTAGAGGAGCAACTTCAAAAGGTATTACCTTCAATCTATAATAAAGATCCTCTCTAAATTCTTTTTCTAATATTTTTCTTTCTAAATCAACATTTGTTGCAGCAATTATTCTAATATCTAAATCTATATCTCTATTCGATCCAATTCTTGTTACTTTTCTTTCTTGAATAACTCTTAAAATTTTTGCTTGAAGATAAAGTGGCATATCACCAATTTCATCTAAAAATATAACTCCTCCGTTAGCCAACTCAAATTTTCCCATACGACCATTTTTGTCAGCTCCTGTAAAAGCTCCTCTTACATAACCAAACAATTCACTTTCTAAAAGAGATTCCGGAATTGCAGCACAATTTATAACTACAAAAGGGGAATTTCTTCTATCACTATGATAATGTAGAGCTCTTGCCACAAGTTCTTTTCCGGTACCACTTTCACCTGTTATTAGTACCGTAGATTTGGAAGGGGCTACATGTTTTATTCTTTCTCGTAATAACTTTGTAAACTCTGATTCACCAATAATATTTTTTAATGAAACACTATTTGATGTTTCAACTAACTCTCTAATTCCTTCGTTTACTTTATTCATATCATCAAAAATAAAAATTTTTTCATTTTTTCCAAAAGCTTCAAAAGGAAAGATTTTTCCTAAAACAAGAAGCTCTTTGTTCTGAACTTTTAATTTATAAATTTCTTGCTCCATAATAAAATCATTTTGAGATTCTATGAAAACTTTTTCACCTATAATAGCTCTTCCTAAATCTATTTTTTTTAAAGCAAAATTATTTATTGATGTTATATCTTTGTTCTTATTAAATCTCAACACACCTTTTTGTATAGTATTTAATATTGTTGAAAGTATATTTTCTCTTTCTGTCTTCTCTAAATTTTCATTATATTCTATAAATCTAATACTTATTAACTCTGCCATTTGTTCTACAAAGTCTAAATAATTTTTTAAATTATCTAAAACTCTTTTTTTCTGATTCTCATCAAATGAAACTAAACTGATTAAACCGATTATCTCTCCTTCATACATTATTGGAGTTGATATTTCAAGAACTTCTAAACAGCTATTTTTTTCTGAGCATCCGCTACAAATTTCATCTTCTCTAGGATTTAAAATAACTGTAGTCTCTTTTGTTTCTAGAGTTTTTTTATTTGCTCTTCCTTTTATTTGCTCTCCTATTTTTTGAGGTCCACTTCCTGTAATTCTAGTTAAATTTTTATCACAGATTCCTACATCCATAGAAAATAGCTTCGATATTGTTTTAGCATATTTTTTTAACTCGTCCTTTATCATCAATAAGTCAGTTTTCATTTTGCTCCCTTTAATTTATACTTTTTTAGTGTGTATACTATCAAAAATATTTATATTTGTCAAATTCTAAAAATTACAATTCTTGACTTTTTTACTAAAAAATCTATTTTAAATTATATCACATACTCTGCACTTTGAAAAGAGTTCTTTTCAAAAATAATTTTGAAACAAAATTCAAAAAAAAGGATGAGAAAATGTCTTCTCATCCTAATAATTTAAAATGCTGGTACTACTGCTCCCTTATACGTTACTTCTATAAATTCTTTTATCTTTTTGCTTTGTAAAGCTTTAATTAATTTTTGAATATCCTCTCTTTTTTCATCTCCTTCTCTTACTGCTATTAAGTTAGAATATGGTGATTCTTTCCCTTCTATTATCAGTGCTTCTGTTAAAGGATTAAGCCCAGCTTCTAAGGCATAATTTCCATTTACAACTGCTAAATCAACATCTGCTAAAGCTCTTGGAATTTGTGCTGCATCTAAAGATTTAAATTTAAGGTTATTTTTATTTTCTATTATATCAAATTCTGTTGCTAAAAGGTCTACTGGATTTTTTAATTTTATAACCTCATTGTTATGAAGTAAAATTAAAGCTCTTCCTCCATTTGTTGGATCATTTGGAATAGCTACAACTCCACCTTTTTTTATATTATCTAGTTTATTTATTTTTTTTGAATAGACACCTAATGGCTCTACATGTATATTTCCTGCTATTGATAATTTTAAATTTTTCTCTTTAGAAAAAGTATCTAAATAAGGTTTATGCTGAAAGAAGTTGGCATCTAACTCTTTTGAATCAAGTAGTAAATTTGGTGTTACATAATCTGTTAGTTCAATTATCTCTAAATCAATATCCTGATTTTTTAAATCATCTTTTACAAGTTGTAATAATTGTGAATGTGGAACTGGTGAAGCTCCAACTTTTAATTTAGCCCCATAACTAATAATAGACCCAACTAAACTTAAAAATAAAACTAATTTTTTCATAACTACCTCCCATTTTTTTTCAATCTATTTGATATAAAACTTCCTATCAACTGAATACTTTGAACTAATATAACAATTACTAAAACCGAATAAATCATTATATCTAATTTAAAACGATTATAACCAAATCTTATTGCTAAATCACCCAATCCGCCACCACCAATAGCTCCAGCCATTGCAGATAAACCAATTAAATTAATAATCAGAAGTGTTATTCCTTGTATCAATGATGGTAGTGATTCAGGAATTATAACTTTTGTTATTATTGTGTAGTTATTAGCACCTAGGCTCTGACTAGCCTCTATAACGCCTCTATCTACCTCTAAAACACAGTTTTCAACTATTCTTGCTACAAACGGTGCTGCTGATATCGAAAGGGGGACAATGGCCGCTGTACTTCCTATCGTTGTTCCTATTATAAATCTCGATAATGGAAGCAATAAAATCATAAGTATAATATAAGGAAAAGATCTTGTCACGTTTATAACCCCATTTAATGCACGATTTATTACTTTATTTTCAAATATATGTCCTTCGGATGTTATCGCCGCTAAAATTCCACACGGAAATCCTATTAAAAGAGAAACTAATGCCGAGAATATAACCATATAAACTGTTTCTATTGTTGCTTGTATTAACATATTAAATACCATTATAAACTACCTCCACCCCTACATCTAAACTTGGAAACCACTCTATAGCTTCATTTTGTTTTTCTAAATCCCCAATTAGCTCCACAACTAAATGCCCTACCTGCATTGTTGCTAATAAATCAATCGATCCCCCTAATACATTTATATCTAAATCAAATTTTCTAACTGCTTTAGATAAAATAGGATCACCAGCTAGAGATCCTAAAAACATAAGTTTTATAACTTTATTTCCAGGTTTTTTTATAAATTCTATCTCCTCTTTTTCTTGAGGCGGTACATATGAAATCAACTCTTTTGTAACTTCATTTTGAGGATTTAAAAATATTTCATGAGTTCTACCAACCTCTATAATTTTTCCCTCTGACATAACAGCAACTTTATCACAAATTTCTCTTATAACTTCCATCTGATGCGTTATAAGTATCACCGTTAAATCCATTTTTTTCTGTATATCCTTTATCAAAGCTAAAATTGACTTTGTAGTTTTAGGATCAAGTGCTGATGTTGCTTCATCTGATAAAAGAATCTTTGGATTATTTGCTAAAGCTCTTGCTATCGCAACTCTTTGTTTTTGGCCTCCTGAAAGTTGAGATGGATAAAAATCACCTTTATCTTGAAGCTCAACCAAATCTAGTAATTCATTAACTCTATTTTTTATATCAGATTTTTTCCATCCAGCAATCTCTAAAGTAAAAGCTATATTCTCTTTTACATTTCTAGATTTTAAAAGGTTAAAATGCTGAAATATCATTCCAATTTTTTTTCTTTTTTCTAAAAGATCTTTTTTAGAAAGCTTTACTATATCAATCCCCTCAATTTTTATAGAACCACTATTTAAACTTTCTAATCCGTTAAATAATCTTATTAAAGATGATTTCCCTGCCCCACTCAAACCTATAATTCCAAAAATTTCTCCCTTTTGAATATTTAGCGACACATCCTTTACAGCACAAAAACCATTACTATAAATTTTATTGACATTTTCCAATATAATCATATTTTAATCCTCCCGAGTAAAAAAAAAACTCTCATCTTAATTTAAATTAAGATGAGAGTAAATTAATCTAATTTAGACCTCTCCCATCTTTCTGGAATTAGCACCACACTCTTTGGTAGGTTGCTGAAACGTCTACGGGCCAGTCCCTCGGTCTCTCTTGATGGTTTTGAGTAATCATATCCCATTTGAAAAAAAATGTCAATATTTTTTTAAAATAAAATTTTATTTTTGTAAGTAGTCATATCAATTCTCTTTCTATCCTATCATTAATACAAGATAAGAATTCATAATGAGGAACTTTTAAATATTTTATACTGTCTTCTAAGTCATAAAAAATTTCTATATTATCCCCTTCTTTTACTGATTCATCAACTAAAATAAACGAACTATCCATACTTATATGAACTATTTTAAACTTTTTATTATTGATTATAGACACAATGCCTTCTCCTCTTTTTGAAAATCCATCTCCATAACCTAATCTTACTTTTGCTATTTTTTTATTTTCATCTAATTTTAATTTTTCTTTTTTTTCATATCCGATATACTTTAAATTATTTAAATCTTTTACGTCTAAAACTTTTCCAATCAATCTAAAAGCTCTTTTTATATTTGGATCATAATAGCCTATCTCCTGAAGACCAAACAAAATAGTTCCACATCTTATATGAGTACATCCAACTCCTTCAATGGAAATAACACCTGCACTATTTTGCATATGTATAATTTCAAATCTATCTTTTCCTACTTCTAATAAAATTTCATTAAATTTTCTTTCAACTATCAACATATCCTCATAATCAGCTGCAAAAACATGAGTGCATATCCCTTTAAACTTTAAATCATTTTCTAAAATTAATTTTTTTAATTTAATAAAATCTTCCTCTACTATTCCATTTCTTCCAAATCCAAAGTCTAATTTTAAATGGAGTTGTTCTGTTAAAACCTTATTATCTAACAAAAACAAAAGCTCTTTAAAATTATTTATAACCATCTGTACATTTCTATTTTGATTTAAAAAATTTAAATCCTCTATTGTTTCTAAAATTAATATATTTATATTTTTTAAATTTAATTTTAATATTTTTTCTGCTTCACACTCTCTTGCAACAGCAAAATATTCACATCCATTTTTTGATAATAAAGATACAATATTTTCTATTCCATGACCATAAGCGTTAGCTTTTACTACTGCAATAATCTCTTTTTTTCTAAGTTTTTTCAGATATTGATAGTTATGAAGAATATTTTCTTTACTTACTTCTACTTTAAAATCTTTTAATCCCATAACCACATCTCCTTATCTTTATTTTTTTATCATAGTATACTCTAAAATTAAAAAAAGGTGAAACACTGTTTCACCTTTTTAATATTATCCTAATAACTCTTCGTTAAATTTGTCTACTTCTGCTAAAACCTCTTCTGTTGTACTCATAGACATAACTCTTTGTGCTAAAGCTTCTGCTGACGCTTTATCCATAGCCATTATATTTTTCTTTACTTTTGCAACTGATATAGCTGACATTGAGAATGCATCTAATCCCATTCCAAATAATAAAGCTGTTGCTCTAGCTTCTCCAGCAAATTCTCCACACATTGATATAGAGATTCCACCTTCATGTGCTCCATCAATAGCTGCCTTTATAGCTGCTAAAACTCCAGGGTTATATGTATCATATAAATGAGATATTCTCTCATTTCCTCTATCTACAGCTAACGTATACTGAGTTAAATCATTAGTTCCTATTGAGAAGAAATCTACTTCTTGTGCGAACCATTTAGCTCTAAACGCTGTCGCAGGAGTTTCAATCATTATTCCTAATTGAATATCCTCATCAAACTTTACCCCTTCTGCTCTTAGCTCTGCTTTACACTCTTCTAATAATTCTTTTGATTTTCTACACTCTTCTATTGAAATTACCATTGGTAACATTATTTTAATGTATCCAAAAGCAGATGCTCTTAAAAGCGCTCTAAATTGAGTTTTTAAGATTTCTGGTCTATCTAAACAGATTCTTAAAGCTCTCCATCCTAAGAACGGATTTTCTTCATGAGGTAACTCCATATATGGTAAAGATTTATCTCCACCTATATCCATTGTTCTAATAGTTACTGGTAATTGATTTCCATTCTCATCTTTCATTGACTCTGCAACTATTTTATAAGCCTCAAACTGCTCATCTTCTGTTGGGAATCTGTCGTTAGCCATGAATAAGAATTCTGTTCTATAAAGACCAATTCCATTTGCTCCATTTCTTAAAACTCCAGCAACATCTTTTGGAGATCCTATATTTGCCCAAGCTCCTACTGTTACTCCATCTTTAGATGTAGCTGTTTTATCTTTTAATTGCTTTAAAAGCTCTTTTTCATCTAAGTAGTTTTCTCTTTTCTTTGTATATTTTACAACATCTTCTTCTGTTGGATTTAAAATAACATCTCCAGTTAAAGCATCAACTATTATAGCAGCTTCGTTTGAAACTAATGATGTTATGTTTCCTGTTCCTACTACTGCTGGAATCTCTAATGATCTAGCCATTATTGATGAGTGAGCTGTTTTTCCTCCGATATCTGTTATAAATGCTACAACATTTTTTAAATCTAATTGTGCTGTATCTGATGGAGTTAAATCTCTTGCTACTACAATTGAATTAGCTGGTAAAGAAGATAAATCTACTATTTCAATTCCAACAATGTTGTATAACCATCTTTTAGCGATATCTCTTAAATCCGCAGCTCTTTCTCTTAAATATTCATCTTCTAAATTTGCTAACATATCACAATATCCGCTGATACCTTGCTCTAAAGCATTTTCTGCTGTTATTCTTTCGTCTTCGATTAACTCGATAACTTCATCAAATAAATCTTCATCTTCTAATAGTGTTATATGTCCATCAAATATTGCTGCTTTATCCTCACCTAATTGTCTCGCAGTTTTCTCTCTGATTTTTAATAATTGCTCTTTAGTTTTATCTCTTCCTTCTATTAACTTTTCTTTTTGAACCTCAATATTTGAGCACTCAGCTTTATCTATGAAAAGTTCCTCTTCCTTGTATAAAAATACTTTTCCAACCGCTACCCCTGGAGATGCGTCTATACCTTTTACAAATTTTCTCATTTTTATCTCTCCCAAAATTTTTTTTTGACAAAAAAAAGGATAGAGTTACCCCCATCCTTCTCACACTTCAAACTATCGTACTATTTATTAGTCCTTTAGATTTTCTAGTAGGTGAGCTAACTTCTCAACCGCTTCGTTCTCATCTTCTCCAGCAGCATGAACTGTTATTTTTGCACCTTTTTTAATTCCTAAAGAAAGTAATTTTAATAAAGATGTTCCCTTTACTTTTTTCCCCTCTTCATTTTCTAATTCAATTTGAGATGTAAATGTTTTTGCTAAACTTACAAATTCATTTCCAGGTCTTGTATGTAGTCCTGTTTCATTTTTAATTTCAACTGTCTTATTTGCCATAATCCTACTCACCTTTCTACATTTATTGTTTATTATTAAATAAAAATATAAAAATTAACATCTATTATTCTAATATAGAATACTTAATTTTCAAAATTTTGTCAATTTTTATTTTGAATTGTTTTTTTGTCAAAAAATGTTCATTTTTAAGTCTTTAATTGTGTATTTTATGATATTTTAACTTTTTTATACACTCTGATTGAACATATTTAGTGTTTTGTTAAATCTATTCATTAATAACCCTTTCAATATATTTTTTTATTGTATTAAAATAGATTTTTTTTGATTTTCTTTTCATAGTCAATAAAAAATTAACATCTATATTTTCTTCTAAAGAACATAAGTTTATTGCTTGTTCCTCTATTTTTAGTTTTTCATACTCATCGTACTCATCAAAAACCTTTAATATATCTGTTGATATCTCATTTTCATCTATAAGCTCTTTTATGCTATTTATTACTGGTTTTTTTACTGTTTTTCTGGCTTGATTTATTTTTTTCTTGCTTATTAAGCCTTTTTCTTTAACTATGTTATTGAAAAGAGTCAAGTTTTGTTTTGAAACATCATTTTCTTGACTTAATAAATTTTTCAGTACACCGTTTATATATTGAACTAATGTCGTTTTTATATTAGAATTTAAATTTTTATATATAATTTTCAAAACTTCTATTAAAATTAAATCTCCTTCTTCTAAAAATATTTTTTTAATTTTAGTATCCGTTCTCTTATCCCAAGCTCTTGAAACATAAATATTTTTTTTGGCTTTTTGAATATGTTTTAATATCTCTTCTGGATAATTAAAACTCTCATCTTTTTCAGGTTGTTTTTTTATTATTTTTCTCTTTATATTTTCAATTATTTCTTCTTTTATTCGTTCTTTTTTTATAGGCTCTTCTACTATTTCAATAACTTCTGCTTCTTCGATTTCTTCTACATTTAATTCTGTTTTATTAATATATTTGTCTCTATCTTTTGAGTATGTAATCTCTTTAGGTTTACTTGCTTTATTATTTTCAATAAATGAAGAAACATGACACTCTCCATCTTTTTCACTATTAAATTTATACACAATATAATACGTATCTTCCTCTTTATCTTGATAAGATTCATAGTATTCAACATATCCAAGTTCTACTAAAACATCATACGCTTTTTCAACTCTTTTTAAAACTTGCTTCATTCTACACAAAACATATGTTTTTGTATCTCCGTTTTTATTAACTCTCTCTGTTGTCTGTTCTGTTTTTAATGGAACAATCGCTGCTATTGTTCTAAGATTTATCCTATCTTCTTGCTTTTCATATCTTATCTTACTAATATATTTATAAATTCTTCCTGCTATTGGATCTTTAGCTAAAATTTCCATTAAAGCCTTAGAATTATATTTAATATATCTTTTATCACTAATTTTTTTTCTTATATTTTTATTTAAAGTAACTCTATAATATATTTTTTTACCTTTTTTTAATTTTTGATAAGTTAATAATTTAAACTCTTCATCTTCAAATTTATATTTTCCTAATTTTGTATGATTGGATACAATAAATTGATATTCTGTATTTTTTAAATTTTTTAAAGCTTGTTCTACTTTTGTATAATAAGTTCTATTCATTTTATTTCCCAAAAAATGAACTATAAAATCTGATATTTCAAACTCTATATACTCATCTTCATTATCTAAATCTTTTTTAGCTTCATATGTTGAAATTAAATATGTATATATTTTTTCTTCAAATATTGAAGGCTGAAAAACTTTATCTTTTGAATCTTTAGCAACTAAAGTACAATACATTGTTACACCTAAATCTTCAAATGAATATTGAAAGTTTACTCTCTTGTTTTGTTTTTGTGGAGTAAAAAATGGAAAAACTATCATTTCAACAGGAATATTTATTACGTTATCTTTTAGATTTAAAAAGTTTCCTGTTTCTTTTATTATAACCTCTCTAACCTCTATATCTGGCAATTGGTTCAATCTGATATCTATTTTTGTTATATCTGTTAAAAGTGATCCTGTTGAACTTATATTAAAATTTTCAACTAAATCATCTTTTTCTTTTTTCACCTTCTTCTCCATAAAAACCTCTCTATAAATTTTATAACACTAAATATGTATATATACAATAATAATTATTTTTAGCGTAATATAATATAGCATTTTTTCTGTATATTAACAATAATATTTTTGGGTTTTTCAATCCCTTGATATATAAAGCTTTTTAAGAAAGCACTATTCTTTTTTCTTAATAAAATCAACACTTAAAAAAATGTATATTAACAATAATATTTTTTATGTTTTATAATCCTTTGATTTTATTGATTCTTTTAAGATATACGAATGTTAATACTCTTTAAAATCAAGCTCTTTCATTATGTA
>JBOFUO010000011.1:0-3541 GCA_051652625.1 Cetobacterium sp. | reverse complement strand
GTAGGTAATAAGTATTTTCATAAAATTTTAATCCTCCTAATTATTTTTGATTAAATTTAAACTCTTTGTAAAAATAGAGTTTTATTGGTTTGTTATTTAATGTGACAGGAGTAAGTTTCCATTTTTTTAAAGTTTTCTCAACTTCATTTTGAAAACCTAAATTATCTTTATCGTTATAGAATTTAACTTCTTCAACTTCACCTTTAAATCCAATAAGAAATCTAACTTTAATAGAAACTTCTTTATTGTAACTAATTCTTTTAGCTGCTAAAGGATAGTCTGGATCAGGTTGAGAAATAAATGAATATTTTAAACCTTGAATCCCTTGGTTTTTAGCTGCAAAAACACCGTGAGATAATTCTATTAAATCATTGTTATTGCTAGTAGGTGCCTCTGACACTGTAGCTTCTTGTGCTTTTTGATTTTTTTGAACCTCTTTAACCTCTTTAACTTTTTTAGGTTTTTTAGGTTTTGGAGCTTCTAATTTCTTAGGCTCTTTTTTAATTACTTCAAGTTTTTTTTCAACTGTTTTTTTAGGTTCTGGTTCTGGTTCTGGTTCTGGAATTTTTTCCACGATTTCCTCTACAGGTTCTACAATCTCTTCTTGAACAATTTCTTGAACGGGTTGAAAAGAGTTGAAATTAACAGAGATTGATGGAATAGAAATATCGTTTCCAGATTGTTCAATTTCATATTTTTTATTGCTGTTTAAAGAAAAACCAAAAACAAAGATACATATATGTAAAACTATTGAAAAAATAATAAATTTCATAAATCCTCCAAAATACTAATGATAATTTTCTAATAATTATAACAAAAAATATTTTAATTATCAAACTATTTATAAAAAAATGATTTGAATGAAAAATATATTGACTATTTGCTTCAAAGTTATTATAATAACTTTGAATATCAAAATATTTAAATTCAGGAGGCAATATATGATAGATATGATTAAAGCAGGGGGACCATTAATGGGATTAATAATATTCCTTTCAATAGCGGGTCTTACAGTGATATTAGAAAGAGGTTATTATTTCTTTAAAAATGAAAAAGATAACGGTGAGCTTTTAATAAATCATTTAGAAAAATTTATAAAAAATAACGAAAGAGAAAAAGCGATTCAAGTTTGTGATTCTTTTAAAAATACTTCAGCAAAAGTTATGAAAACAATCTTAATTGAATATAATGGTGGGAAAATGAATTGTTGTACATATGATTATTTAGAAGAAAAAGCTAGAGAATGTGCATTAAGAGAGATGCCTAAATTAGATAGACATATGTGGATTTTAGCATTAGCAGCAAATGTAACACCACTAGCTGGACTTTTAGGAACTGTAACAGGGATGATAGGAGCATTTACAGCAATGTCTACACATGGTGCAGGAGATCCTACAGTTCTAGCTTTTGGAATATCTCAAGCTTTAATAACTACAGCATCAGGATTAATAGTAGCTATTCCAGCACTTGTATTTTATAATTTTTATCAAAAGAAAATAGAAAAAGCTATGGTTGACATGGAAAAAAATGTTGTAGAATTTATAAATATTTTAAGAAAGATGTAGGAGAGAGGATAGATGTTTAAATCAAAAGGGTTTATGAATCACCAAAGAAAACAGTTAACACCTGACTTAACTCCATTAATAGATGTGGTATTTTTATTACTGATATTTTTTATGGTAGCAACAACTTTCGATGATACAAAAGGAATGAAAATAGATTTGCCAAAATCAGAAGTATCAGAGATTGTAGAATCAGTTGATAAAATTTCAGTTTTACTTACAATAGATGGAGAATTAAAATTAAAAATAGATAAAAAGAATGATAGTTCAATAGTTGATATAACTAAAGAAGAGTTGTTAGGAAAATTACAAGGGCTTATTTTAACAGTGCAGAATAAAAGAGTTGCAATAGTTGCAGATAGAGGAATTAATTATGGAGATGTTGTAGATATAATGTCTGATATAAAACTTTCAGGTGCAACAGCGATAGATATAGAAACTAAAGGGAAGTGATTTGATAATGCGTTTTGAAACTAGATATAAAAGTCATCATAATTCAAGTGGGTTAATAGGGAAATATTATCCACAAAAAAGAGTAACAGAAGATGAGTTTTTAAATAAACTATCAGAAGAGCCAAAGGATGTACCTAGAGCTATATATGTACATACACCTTACTGTGACAAGATTTGTTCTTTCTGTAATCTAAATAGAGAGCAAATAAGTGGAAGTTTAGATTCTTATGCAGATTACTTAGTTGAAGAATTTGATAAATATGGTCAATATAGATATTTTAAAGAAAAAGGTGTAAATGTAATTTACTTTGGTGGAGGAACACCAACAGTGTATACAAATGAGCAGTTAGAAAGAATATTAAAAAGTGTAGAAAGAAATATAATTTTTGCTGAAGATTATGAGTTTACTTTAGAAACTACACTGCATAACTTAAATTCTGAAAAAATTGAAACGATGAATAAATTCGGTGTAAATAGACTATCTGTAGGAATTCAAAGTTTTTCAGATGAAGGAAGAAAATTTTATAATAGAACTTACACAAAATTAGAAGTAATGAATAGATTGCTAGATTTAAAGGAAAAGTTTAATGGAGAGGTTTGTATAGATATTATATACAACTATCCAACGCAAACAGTAGAAGATGCAAAAGAAGATGCAAGAGTTATAAAAGAACTAGATTTAGGAAGCTCAAGCTTCTATTCGTTAATGGTGCATGAAGGTTCAACATTATCTCATGACATCAAAGATGAAAAAGTTAAACTTAGAGAAGATTTAAAAAGAGAAAGAGAACTACATGATGCATTTGTGAAAGAATTAACTAATACAGATGAGTACTATGTTTTAGAGTTGACAAAAATAGCAAAAATTGGAAGAGATAAGTATAAATATATAAAAGCAAGATCATTCGGAGGAGATACATTCCCAATAGGTGTTGGAGCTGGAGGTAATGTTGATAACATTTCAGTATTCAGAATGAAAAAAGAGATGGGAATGTTTGTAGAGAAAAGTGATTATCAGCAAAGAATAGATAGATTTAGCGGCTTGTTCCAATTTCCAAAAGTAGAAAAATCATTGGTTAATGAAATATTGAATTCGGATGAAATATTAGTATTAAAAGACATAATGTTTAAACTGAAAAGTGAAGGGTTTTTAACAGAAAATGAAACTCATTATGAATTGACATCAGATGGTTTGTTCTGGGGAAATAATATATCTAGAGAAATTCTAACGACAGTAGTTGAAAAGACTTTGAACAAATCAGAAAAATAGTGCTAGGAGAGGGATTAAATAATGACGAGAAAAATAGTGATATTTAGCTTACTTGTAACAGCTTTGAGTTATTCAAATGATGATTCTTTTTATGAAGAATCAAATAAAGGAGTAAAATTAAATAAAAGTGTAATATCAACAACAGGATTTGAAACAGCACAAAGAAATATAACAAATACAGTTACTGTTATAACAGCAAAAGATATTGAGGAAAAAAACTATCAATCGGTATCTGATGCTCTAAGAGATGTTCCGA
>JBOFUO010000010.1:0-23731 GCA_051652625.1 Cetobacterium sp. | reverse complement strand
GGTGTTTCAGTTCATGAAATAAGTGATCTTTCTGTTGGAAATAAAGCTGAAATTGATTTAGAAGGTATTGAAGAAAATTATTTTGGAAATGTTTATGAAATAAACCCAGTAGCAAATAAAGATAATAAAAAGTATCAGATAAAAGTAGAGATAGATAATAAAAATGGAAAAATAAAAAAAGGTATGTATTCAAAAGTTTCAGTAGAAACAGGATCGAAAAATGGATATTTAGTACCTAAAAATACAATTGTAATAAAAGAGCTTTATTCATATATATTTATTGTAGAAAATGGAGAAGCAAAAAGAATCAAAGTTGACAGAGGATATTCAAGTGAAGATAAACAAGAAGTTTTAAGTTCAGAACTTTATTCTGATATGCAACTTGTTATAGAAGGACAATTTTTATTAGAAGATAGAGATAAAGTTAATATCTTAAATTAAGGAGGCAGAAGTGAATATATCACAATTTTCAATAAAACGTCCAGTAGTTACTATGATGATAATAATATCGATGGTTATATTGGGAACATTAACTTTAGTTAATTTAAAAACGCAACTTATGCCAAACTATAACATGCCAATGGCTGCGATTAGAGTAAGTTGGAAAGGTGCTTCTCCAGATGATATGGAGAAATTAGTAACAAAAGAGATTGAAAAAGGATTAACAAGTGTAGAAGGAATAAAAAGAATAACAACAAAATCAACTATGGGAAAATCATCATTATCAATTGAATTTGAATATGGTGTTATTATAGATAATAAAGTTAATGATTTAGTTACAGCTGTTAGTAGAATCAGAAATAGTTTGCCTGACGATATAGATGAACCAGTAATTAGAAAAAGTTCATCTGGTGGCGATAGGGTTATGCTAATCGGTCTTAGAGGAGAAGATTTAATAAATTTAAAAAGTTTCGCAGATAACGTTATAATTCCGAGGCTTGAAAGAATAGAAGGAGTAGGTTCTGTTAGTGTATTTGGTGGACTTGAAAAGCAAATTAGTATAAGTATTGATCCTGAAAAATTAGAAGCTTTTAATTTAAGTATAACGGATTTATATAGTACTTTGAAAAGTGCGAGTTTAAATTTTCCATCAGGATATATAAGAGAAGGAGATAAAGAATATTTAGTAAAAGTATCTGGAGAAGCTAAAACTTTGGAAGATATACAAGAAATAGTACTAAACAATTCAAATGGAGAAACTTTATACTTAACAGATGTAGCAAATGTTGAATTAAGTATTAAAGATAGAAGTAGTTATGGAAGAACAGATGGAATAGAAAATATAATAATAAATATAGAAAAAAGTGATATAGGAAATACAGTTGAAATTTCAAAGTTAGCAAAAGATGAACTAGTAAAGATAGAACCATTATTACCTAAAGGTGCAAGCTTTACAATAAATAGAGATACAGCTATTGATATAACAAGATCAATAAATACAGTTAAAAATAATGCTTTAACAGGATTGGTTTTAGCTGGAATAATATTATTTATATTTTTAAGAGATTGGAGAGCTACACTTGTAGTTACAGTTGCAATACCAGTTTCAATTATAGCAACATTTGGTTTCTTTGGAGCAAATGGAATGACTTTGAATATAATATCTTTAATGGGATTGTCATTAGGAGTAGGAATGCTTGTAGATAATTCAATAGTTGTTTTAGATAATATATTTAGATATTTAACAGAATTAGGTCAAGATAGAATGGAAGCTTCAGAAAATGGAGCTACAGAAGTTGTAATTCCTATAATAGCTTCAACAGCTACAACTATAGCTGTTTTTATTCCGATAGTAATAAGAGAAGGAAGGGCAAAAGAGATATATAAAGATATGGCGTATTCTATAACTTTCTCATTGTTAGCTTCTTTGATAATAGCAATCACATTTGTTCCTATGATTTCAAGTAGACTTTTGAAATCAAAAACAACAGCACATGAAGAAGGTAAAATATTAAAGTTTTTAAAAAAGTATTATTCTAAAATATTAAAAAAATCATTAAAATATAAAGCAATAGTTTTGATGGCTATGGTAATGTTGTTTATAGGGGTAGTAGGATACGGTTCTAAAAATATTGGTGGAGAATTTATGCCGACAACAGATGATGGAATTTATACTATAATAGCAGAATTACCTAGTGGAATGGAGATAGAAAAATCAAATAGAATAGCTAAAGAATTAGAACAGATTGTAAGTAAAGATGAAAATACAAAAAAATATATTTCATCTGTTTCAAATGAATCAGTCTCTTTAATAGTTGATATAGGGCCTAAAAATGAAAGAACTAAAAGTGTTCAAGCCATTATGGGAGAATCTAGAAAAAAACTTATTAGTATTCCGGATGTAAAACTAAACTTAGTTCCAAGAATGGCTTTTGGAAGAGGAATAGGACGAGATATATCTTTGATTTTAAAGTCGGATGATTTAAATCAGTTAGATTATATTTCAAAAATGATTGTAGAGAAAATGAACGAAAAAACAGGATTTACAGATATAAATAACTCAATGGTAAATGGAAATCCAGAAATAAGAATAATATTAGATAGAAAAAAAATGGAGTATTACGGAGTTAAAGTAAATGATTTAACACTATCTGTTAGCTATCAAATATTAGGAGGAGCTCCAATAAAAATAAAAACAGGAAATGAGGAAGTTGATGTTAGTTTAAGACTTGCAGAAGAGTTTAGAAATTCTCCTGAAAAATTACAAGATATGAGAATAAAAACTCAAAATGGTGGAGTTATTAAATTAAAAGATATTGCAAAGTTAGAAATAGCAGAAGGGTCTTACGGAATTGACAAAGAAGATAAAATAACAATGGTAACATTAGATGCAAATGTATCGAATGAATTAGATTTAGTTACTGGACAGAAATATTTAAAAGAAATTATAGATGAGATAGGACTTCCTAAAACTGTTACATACTCTTTTGGTGGAAATGGTAGAAGTATGGCAGAAGTAAATGATCAATTGAAATTTGCATTTATGGTTGCAATGTTTTTAGTTTACTTTATATTAGCAGCTCAGTTTGAATCATACATATTACCGATGATAGTTATGGGAACAGTACCACTTTCAATTATAGGAGTTTATAGTGGACTTTTAATTACAGGACAAAAAACAAACACAATGGTATTTGTAGGTATAATTATGCTTGCTGGAATAGTTGTAAATAATGCAATAGTTTTAATTGATTATATAAAAATATTATTGGAGAGAGAATATGGTTTGGAAGAAGCAATATTAGAAGCTGGAAAAACAAGATTGAGACCAATATTTATGACAACAATGACTACAGTATTTGGTATGATTCCACTTTCTCTAGGAATAGGGCAAGGAAGTGAGATGTATAAAGGCATGGCAATAGCAGTTATATTTGGGCTTGTATTTTCGACAGTTTTGACTTTAATATTAATACCAATTTTATTTTATTTATATGAAGTAGGAAAAAAGAGAATTTCTAAGTATATTTAACATATAATCTAAAAAGTTTAGAGGGGTATGTTATGAAAAATAAGCTTAGATATTTAATAATTGGATTTTTATCATTTCTAATTTATATGGTTTCTAATTCAGCAACAATAGAAAAAGAATTAACATATAAAAAATATACTCTAGGAGATACTTATAAGTATGGAAAAGGAAGTAGAAGTTTTCAATGGGATAAAATATCAAATCATTTAGATGTGTTAGACAGTTTTCAATTAAAAAATACAAGGTTTGGAAGTTTAAAAAATTATAAGAACATAAATGGTTTACCTCCAGTAGCAAAACAAATTGCAGTACAAAAATATAGTAATGGAGCTAGACCAACAGTAAAAGATAAATTTGGTCATCGAAGAAATCAAGGAATTCCATTATATATTGAAGGTGAAATGGATAGACCTGATAGATATGCTCCAGATGGTTCATTAGTATCAATACTTTCTAGAGAGCTAGAATACTATAGAGTTAGAGTTGAATCTATGGAGGGAGAATGGCTTATTCCTGGAAGATATGTTAAAGAGATTGAAGCTAAAAGTTTTTCAAAAGTTATAGTTGTTGATAGGAAAAATCAAAATATTACAACTTTAGAAAAAGTTGGAGATGTTTGGAAGGTAAGAAGTATGAATCCAGCTACAACAGGTTTAGATAAGCCCCCTTATGCTTTGCCAACTCCATTAGGTGTATTTGTAATCCAAAGCAAAAAGCAAAAAATGGAGTATTTAAAAGATGGAAGTAAAACAGAGATAGATGGTTATGCTCCATACGCAACAAGGTTTTCAGGAGGAGGATATATTCATGGAGTTCCAGTAAATCTACCTAGAACTGAAATAATAGAATATTCACCAACCCTTGGAACTAGTCCACGTTCTCATATGTGTGTTAGAAATGCAAGCTCACATGCGAAGTATATTTTTAATTGGGCAGAAACTAATAAAGGATTGATTATAGTAATAGAATAATTTTTAAGAGTCAAGAATTCCTACTTCTTGACTCTTTTTTTATTAAATGATATAATATAAACTATATATTATATATATTGTTATACTTGTTATATAAATTTTTAGTTGTGGAGGTTTTTGTGTTAGGGAAGAAAAAATTAATGTTAGCTTTTATATTAGGTTCTATATCAATAACATCATTTGGCATTACATTAAAGAAACCTATAAAAAAAACAAACCAAAAAATAGAAATTAGAGAAGATTCTAGTGAGATAAAATTATATAATGAAATTGGTTTAAATGGAAAATTAAATTATGAAGTGTTTAAAACAGCTTTAAATGGATATAAAAAGATTGATAGTAAAAAGAAACAATTACTAACAATAATTGATTATTCAAAACCATCAACAGAAAAGAGATTTTTTGTAATTGATATTGACAGCAAAAAAATATTAGTGAATTCACATGTATCTCATGGAAAGAATAGTGGTGGTAATATACCAACATCTTTTTCTAATAAAATAAGCTCAAATAAGAGTTCGTTAGGATTTTTTTTGACTGAAAATACATATATGGGTGGAAACGGTTATTCATTAGTTCTTAATGGCTTAGAAAGAGGAATAAATGATAAGGCAAAAGAAAGATATATTGTAATTCATGGAGCGGATTATGCAAATCCGAAAATAACAAAATCGTTAGGACGATTAGGAAGAAGTTTGGGATGTCCTGCATTGCCAAGAGATATATCTAAAAAAACTATAGATATAATAAAAAATGGTTCAGTAATATTTGTACATGGAAATGATTCAAACTACTTAGAGAAAAGTAATTATGCATAAAAAAAGAAAGCTAAATTTTTAGCTTTCTTTTTTGTATAAGTTTTGATGTTTAATATGAAGGTCCATTTGTGGAAATGGAATTGTAACATTAACAGAATCAAGAGAAGGTTTTATATTCTTTAATATTTCGAAATAAGTTTCCCAGTAAACAGAATTTTTTGTCCAAGCTTTTAAAGCTATATCAATAGAACTACTATTATAAGTTTCTATATTTATAAATGGACCAGGGTTTGTAAGTATTTTTTTGTTTTCTTTAACTAAATTACTTAAAACTTCAAAAACTAAATCTATATCTGTTTCATATGCTACAGAAACAATAATTTTCATTCTTCTATTTGGAGTTTTAGAATAGTTAATAACTTGATTTGTAATAACATTACCATTTGGAATACTAACAATATCCCCACTAAATGTAGTAATAGTTGTAGAAAAAACATCGATAGAAGAAACAAGTCCATAATTTCCAATAATATCAACTTCATCATCAACAGAGTATGTTTTAAAAATAAGAATAATTAATCCACCTACAAAATTAGATAAATTATCTTTTAAAGCTAATCCAACTCCAATTCCAATACTACCCAAAAAAGCAATTAATGAACTTTGTTGAAACCCCATAATGAGTAGTGAAATTATAAGCAATATAATAATTGAACTAGTATCAATTATTGAAGATAAAAATGTTTTAAAAGATGAATCAATAGATTTAAAAGCATTAGTAGTATAGTATTTTGAAAGAGATTTTTTAAAAATCTTTCTTCCAATTAAGAAAAAAACTAAAGCTATTGAAAATCTAAAGATAAAAATGATTAAACTATTGGTCAAATAAACTAAAAAATCTTCACTTGTAAAAGTATTTAAAACTTGTAATAAAAACCCTTCGTAGTGTTGTTCCATAAAATCACCCCATATTACTTTGTTAAGTTATAAGATATTATACATTAGAACTTGTGTAAAAGTAAATTAACAAAAAAAGAGCTGTAAAAAAAGCTCTTTTTTAAGAATAGATTTATTTAATTAAAAGGTCAAATAGTTTTTTTGCAGCTTTTTCAGGTCCAGTTTTTTCAAATCCCTCAATACCTAAACAAGTTCTTATCTGTCCTACTAAAGTTTTATCGTTAAACATTTTATCAAAATAAATATCAATTAAAGAATCCGTTTTATCTTTTTTCTGCATAGGTCCAAATGGATTTGCAAAATATGATGTAACTAATCCAATTTCACTAGTAGTTCCTTTTGCATTACGAGCACCTTCAATAAAAGTAGGTTTAGCAGCTTCAGAACTCTCGAAGAATTCAAGTTCTTCTCCTTCTTCGTAGTTATTTGCATATAAAAACATATCCACAGGATATTTTCTTATTATATCAGCATGAGTAGATATTGGTATTACAATACGAGAATTAATTTTATCAGGGTTCATAAAGATACTTCTATCAATTTCTTTATAAGGATATCCAATATCTAAATCGTCAAGTCTGATAAAAGCTCCAATTTCTGTTCCAGATGCACTAAGTTTTTTATTGTCAAGTTTTAAAACTCCCATATCATCAAAAATTATTTTCATATCTTTAACATATGTTTCACTAATTTTTCTAAAAGCTTCTAAACTTTCAGATTTACCAGCACCACTATCTCCCATGATGATAACATTTTTTTCAAGACCATTTTTAAATGTTAAGTTAACCATAGCTCCATGTATAGGAAGATATCCAGAGTCTATCATTTTTATATTGTGTAGAGTTAGAATCATTTTTTTCATATAGCCAAAGTAATCTATTCCTTCATTAAAGTTAACATAACCAATCATTAAATCATTTTGAGAATCTTTATAAAATTCTGTTCTCATTTCTGAGTGGAAATCTTTAACACCATACATATATATTAAATCTGGTTTTTGATTTATATATTCCTCTTTTTTAGCTAGTTCAAAAAGATTACTCAGTGTAACTCCTTGAGCCATAAAGTTTATATCAAAATATACAAAAGCTAAAAGCTCTCCAACTTTTGCAGGAAAACAAATCCAATTATCTAAATTTAAACTTAAATTTTCAATAGGATTTTCTTTATTTTCACAAAAAACTCCTTTTCTGGTGTTTTTACCAGGATATGTTATAAATGGAGGTTGTAAAACAATAGATTCAACAAATGGAATTTTTTCTAGAAAAGAATATTCTTTAGGACATTTCCATGATACATCATTTAAAATAAGTCCAGCATTAACTCCAGCATGTAGTTGTCTATAAACCCTATGGTGCTCTCCTAAAATATTTTCTTCAACTAATCTATATGTTTTTAAAATTAAATTTGTAAAGCTATTCATTGAGTCAATAAAATTGATATTTTGTAATCCTAAGCTAGTGTTCTTGTTACGTATAATAGCATATCTTTCATATCTTCTCCAATAAGAGTACAACCCTTCAATAAATTCAAATAAAATATTTTCTTTATTTAAAAATGGAGTTAAACTAGGGTCAAGCTTTGATACTTCTTTTTTATCTAATATAATTAAAAGTTTGAAAAGTCTAATCATAGTTTCAGTTATATCTTCTTTAGAATTAGATTTTAAAAATTGAAAAACAGAGGTGTTTTTATTTTCAATAGAATGAATATATTTTGAAATAACTTTTTTAAAAGATGAGCTTGAAAGCAAATTCTCAGATGTATCACAATATTTTGTTGAAAAATTTAAAATTGCACTATTTCTACCTATAAAAATCTCTTGTTTCATAAAAGCCTCCTAAATTCTATTTTCTTAACTAGATTTTATAAAAAAAAATGCTACAAGTCAAGAAAAAAATGAAAAATATTTTTCTTTTAATAGTTTTGTGGAAAAATAAAACCAAATCAATATAAAAAATAACAAAAACTATACTTTTGTATAAATATAATATATAATTATTACAAATCCTATATATGTTTCTAATATGGAGAAACGTTTCTACAAGTTACCAGAAATAACTTACTATGGGCTTATTTTAAAATTCGAAACCTACGATTTTAACTTAAGTTCATATTTTAAAGTATGGATTTAATAAAAAATGGAGGTTTTTTTTTATGAAAAATTATTTAAAAGTTTTAGTATTAATGTTTACTATATTTTTAGGAAATAGTTTAGATTCATTTGCTAAATTAAAGGTAGGTATAGTTTTATCAACAGGTGGATTAGGAGATAAATCTTTTAATGACTCAGCTTATAGAGGACTAGAGATGGCTAAAAAAGATTTAGGAATAGAGTTTAAATATGTTGAACCAGAATCAGCATTAGAAGATGAAGATTATTTAAGAGAGTATGCAGATGCAGATTATGACTTTATAATTGGTGTAGGTTTTCCAATGAAAGATGCAATTGAAAATGTATCAAGAGATTATCCAGACACAAAATTTGCAATGATTGATAATACAACAACTGAAAGTAATGTAAAAAATTTATTATTCAAAGAAGATGAAGGTTCATTCTTAATGGGAGCTTTAGCAGCTATGATGAGTAAAAATGGTGTGATTGGTTTTGTAGGTGCAATCGATATACCAATAATAAATAAATTCAAAAATGGTTATGAGCAAGGAGCTAAGTATGTAAATCCAAATATAAAAGTATTAAGCTCATATTTAGGTGGAACTACAGCATTTAATGACCCATTAAAAGCTAGTGAAATGGCTAAAATGCAAATAAAGCAAGGAGCAGATGTACTTTATCATGCAGCAGGAGGAAGTGGACTAGGAGTTCTATCAGCTGCAAAAGACAATGGTGTATATGGAATTGGAGTAGATTCTGATCAAGATGATTTTGCTAAAGGAACGATATTAACATCAATGATGAAAAATGTTGATATAGCAGTTTACAATGCAGTTAAGTCGATTTTAGATAATGAATTCAAAGGTGGAGATTTCTACTATGGATTGTCTGAAAATGGAGTAGGAACTACAGATTTTAGAAATACAAAAGATATAATAGGTACTGAAAAAATGGAGAAATTAAAAACTATAATAGAAAAAATAAAATCAAAAGAGATAACAATAAAATAGTACAATTAAGAGGAGGAGAAATCCTCCTCTTTTTATAAAAAAATTATGAAACAACACTTTTTATTTTATGAGCAAGTCCATAAATTTTATGTTTTGGAATACTACAAATAGCTAATCTAATAGCCCCAGGAATAAGAATAGTAAATATGTTTTCATCGTTTAATTTTTTTTCAATCTCTTTATCAGAGTATTTTTTGAATGGAATTGTTATAAAAAACCCACTTTTATAAGGCAATATTTCTAAACCAACATCTGCAGCTTCTTTTAAGAAAATATCAGTTCTATTTTTAAGCATATTTTTCATATCATTTTGTTCTGATAAAAGTTTCATATATTTTTCATTGTTTGAGATTATATTACCAAATAAAATCATACCACCTTTAGGAATATTTGACCAAACACTTCTACAAGTATGGAGACTTGCATCAGAAAAACTTTCGATAATTTCTTTAGACGATGAAATAGCAACTTGAGCTCCAATTCGTAGTCCGTAAGAACAAAGAGACTTAGACATACTAAATGTAATTATAATTAAAAGATTAGAAGGGAGGTCTCTATAAAGCTCACTAAAGTCATTTTTTTCATTATTAAAATCCATATATGCAATATCGTTAACTAGTATTACATTACACAAAGAAGTAGCTTCTTTCAGAATACTCATAACTTCTTTTAATTCATCTGAAGATAAAGTATAACCTGTAGGATTATGGCAAGGATTATTTAAAACAACTACTAAATTTTTTTGAATTTCTGCTAATTTTTTAACAGATTTTTTAAATTGAATTAAATCAAATCCACCATTACTATTAAATAAAGAGTAAGTTTCATATTCTCCCCCAACCTCTTTACTAATAAGTTTGTAAGAACTCCACATATAATTAGGAAGTAGAACAGATTCACCAGGATTTACATAATTTTTAAAAGTATTAAATAATGCACCGCTGCCTCCTGGAGTAGCAATAACTTCTAGAAAATTATTATTTAGTTTTTGATTATAGTTTTTACCAAATAAATATTCTTTAACACCTTGAACAAAAATATCTTCTCCCCCAATATTAGAAGCATAGTTAAAGATATCTTTATCTGAAATATTTTTATATTCTTCCTTAACAATATCTAAAGTATGCATTTCTTCATTATCATTGTAAAAAATACCTAAAGTTCCATTAATAACATTTTCTTTACCATATTTTTCAGAAGCTAACTTTGCATTTTTAGCAATTTGAAAACCATTATCAAATACTTTTTTATTTATAGATTGTTCAGCTAACATAAAAAATCACCTCATATTTTTATTTTCAACTTAATTTTAAATCAAAATAAGATATAAGTCAAGTTAAAATATATTTTTATTTTCCATAAAAAATAAAAATAAAAATATATTTTCAAAATAAAAGAAAGAAAAAAGAAGAGAAAATTCTCTTCTTTAATTAAAATTCTTCTAATCTTCTTTCGTACATATACTGTGCAAAAGTTATATCATAAACTTGTAACATTTCTAAATAGTCTTCAAGTAATCTTTTTACAAGAAGAGGAACTTCATCTATTGGAATAATAAGATTTGGAATTTCAAAAGCTAGGGATTGTATAGATTCAGTTAAAATTCCTCCCATATAAACTTGCATACAATCTGTAATAACATCATTTATTCTCTTTTTTAATCCAATAAAACCTAAAGGAGCAACAGGAATACCTGCACAAGAACTAGGACAACCAGAAATTCTGATATTTTTAGCTTCTTTAAAAATAATTTTTTTATATTGAGGATATTGATTAGCTAAAGAATCTAGTTCAATACTAATTGCATCAGCAACTGCAACAGAGTCTTGAACACCAATCATGCAGATTTTAGCTCCGACACATGCTCTAATTTGCCCTCTGATAGAAAATGTTTCAGTTACAATTTCTGGAATTTCGTTATTTAAAAATTCATAAATAAATGGTAAAGCTGAATTATGAACAGTAGGTATAACTAAATTTTGATTAATTGTAGCTCTAATTGAAGGTGCATTTATTTTTTCTAAAAGATTAGAAAGTTTTTTTGCATTTACTTTTGTTAAATCTCCATTTTTTACATATAGAACCAAAGAAACAATATCTTTAAATTTTGTTTCTTTTACACATATATCTTTCCATTCTTTAAATTTGTCAGTGTTTGTATCAAAATTAAATTTAGATAAAGATGAAATCTGTTTTGGATAATCAATAGGTTCGATTATTCCATTTTCAATGGATTCTTTGTTAAAGTAATCTAAAAATATCTTTTTAAATCCTTCAGGACCTATTTTTTCAACTAAAAATCTCAGTCTAGCTTGCATTCTATTGATTCTATCTCCACGGTCATAGAAAAGTTCAATCATAGCTTTAACAGCTTTTAATAGGTCTTCTTCAGGTAAGAACTCTAGTAAAATATGTCCAATTTTACTACCTCTTCCCATACCACCACCAGCAAAAACTTTAAATCCTTTTTTTCCATTTATTTCTTTTGCAACAAATCCCATATCCTGCACTGCCATTACAAATTCATCTTCTGGATTGTTAGAAAAACCAATTTTTAATTTTCTTCCAAAATCAAAAGCTTTGTCAATTAGAAAAACTTCATTTTCAATCATTTTAGCATAGGGGCTAACATCAAAATTACTTTTTTTATCTATACCTGTATATGTAGAAACTAAAATACTTCTAAAAGTATTTCCACCTCCACCTCTAAAGTACATCTTTTTATTGTTACAAAGATCAATAGTTGTTTTAACATTATCAAATTCAACTTCATGAAGTTGATAATTTTGTCTTGTTGAAAGATGTAGATAAGGGATGTTTTGATCAAACATAATATCTACTAAATCTTTGAAATTTTGATTAGAAAGTTCCCCACCAACAGATTTCAAACGAAGCATCATTTTTTTACCTTTTTGTTCGTAAATTCCAAATTTAGATCCTTTTTTCTTTAAATCTGGAGATTTAATAATATTATTAGAGTAGTCTATTATACCAGTTTCAAGTTCTAAATACTCTTTTTCAATTTCAGATAACTTTTTTTGAATTCGTTCCATCTAAATACTCCTTTATTCTTAAATATTTATTATTATTTTACAACTTTTTGAATTAATATTCAACTTATTTTTAATTGGAAAGATATTATTGTTTTTCAAATGGAGATGATATATGCTATAATAGATCGTAACGAACTAAAAAAAGGAGGATCAAATGAAAAAAATACTTATATTTCTATTTTGTCTATCTCAATTTACATTTGCTTACAAAGCGAAATCAGAGGATTTATCTAAGTATTCTATAGAAAAATACAATTTACAAATAAAAGAAGCAGTAAAAAAATCGGGAGTTTCTTTTGATGATTTAGGAGAAGTTTATGAAGCTCCAAATTTAGGATATTATAATTTTACAACAGTAGAAAAAGATGGAAAAACTGTAGCTTATATAGGATTTACACATATTAAATCTTATAATAAACATGAAGCTTTAATAACAGTGATATCGTTGGAAGGAAAGCTGTTAGGATTTTATTTACCAGATGCTAATGATAAGCATCAAAATGTTCATGAGCAGGATTGGATAAATAAATATGTTGGAAAAGTAGCTGAAGATTTACCTTTTGATTCTTTAGCGGGATCAACATTCCATGCTTATAGTGTAAATGGAGAACTTAGAAATACACTAAAAGCTTTTGAATCAAAAAAAGATATATTTAAAAAGTAACAAAAAGCCCTTTTGGGCTTTTTGTTTGACATAAAATTTATTTTTTTAAGTTAAAAATACATCTTTTTCCTGGTGTAAAATAGCATTTGTTACATGATACACACTTAGGTTTTTTTAAATCTCCAGACATCCAGATATTAACTAAATTAGGTTCACAAGTAAGTGGTCTAGACAAAGAGAAATACTGAACTTTAGAAGTATTTAAAATCTCTTCCATAACATCGATATGTCTATTTCCACCGATTAAAATAACAGGAACATCTATCTCTTCCGCCAACTTTTTAGCATAGTTTTTAAAGTATGATTCATTTTCTTTTGAAACAATAACCTTAGTTCTTGCAGCTCCTAAATTGTTTTCTCCAACCTCTTTTATCGACTCGTTTCCACCAGTAACTTCTATAGCATCAATTCCTAACTCTGCTAATTTTTTAGCTACATACATACTGTCATCTTCTGTAAGACCTCCATCTTTAATGTAGTCAGCAGAATTTAATTTTATCCAAATAGGAAACTCCTTTCCTACAGCTTTTCTCATTGCTGTAAAAATTTCAAAAATGATTTTTGCTCTATTTTCGATACTACCACCATACTCATCCTCTCTTCTATTATAGTATGGAGATAAAAATTGACTTAATAAATATCCATGTCCTCCATGTATCTCAACACCATCAAATCCAGATTTTTTAACTCTTAATGCAGCATTTGCAAATGATTCAGCTAAGTATTTAATCTCTTCTTTTGAAATCTCTTTAGCCCAAGTTCCAGTATTTTCATTTTGCATAGTTGACGGGCCCCAAATAACTCTATCCCCAACTTTATAGTTAGTCATAAATCCACCATAAACTATTTGCATGATAATATTGGTTCCATATGTATGTATTTTATCAGTAAATATTTTGTATTCATCTATAAAGCTATCATCATATATTCCCATCATTCCAGGGTTAGGTTGTTCATCTTCAGTAACGAAAGCATATCCAGTTATAAGAGTTCCAGCTCCACCTACAGCAAGTTCTTCATATATAGCTGAAAGTTCAGGAGTTATATGACCTTTTTCATCTGCTAAATCTTCCCAAAGAGCTCCTCTTATTATTCTATTTTTCATTTCTAAATTACCTAATTTTGTTTTATCAAAAATACTTTTCATGGTTTCTCCTTTTGACTATTTATAAATTTATTTTCTAAGTACATTATAATTTATTTTATCATTTCTAACAAGTACGCACTTTTTTGTAAGATTCCTTACTTTTTTGTAGGGATTTAATAAAATTAACCTTTATAAAACAAATTTATTTTTATTGTCGAAAAATATTTTTAAATTATTGATTAAAATGTTAGAATAAAAAGAAAATATTATAAACCGAAGGTAGGAGATAAAATGTTAAATTATAAAGATAAAAATTACTTTTGCCAATTAGATTTAGGGTTAGAGTTTATTCGTGGGAAATGGAAAGGTCTTATTATTTGTCACTTAAAAAATGAACCTGTTAGATTTTTAGAGCTTCAAAGAAGAACAAAGGGAATCACTCAAAAAATATTAAATGAGCAGCTTAAAGCACTTGAAGAAGAGAATATTGTTGAGAGAATCGTTTATGCAGAAGTTCCTCCAAGAGTAGAATATAAGCTTACAGAAAAAGGTTTGGCTCTTTTACCAGCTTTAGAAATGATTGAAAAGTGGGCTGAAAAATATTTAGATTCTTGTGAGATTGGGGATTAAATAAAAAAGTGGCGTTAAAAAAAATAAACGACCACTTTTATAGCATGTTTAAAAAAATCAGTGAAGTATTTTTTAGGGAATAACTAAGCTGTTTAAATCGTAACGAATAATATCTGAAAACTTATCTTCTAAAATATCTTTAATTATGTCTCTTTCGTCATCATAAAAAGTTGAATGGTCATAACTTCTTACTCTGATAGTATAATTTTCACTGAAATCAAAATATTTAGTAGTTGTTTTTCTATTTGGTGAATAAACTTTATAAAATCCACTTATAGTAACTCTTTTATTAGCTATAAATATTTTGTTTTTATCTTTTACCTCTTCTCTTGTATCAAGAGTTCGAATGTAGACATTCGAGAAATTAAAATCAATAAAATAATCTTTAGAGCTAGGTACAATAGAGTTTGAAAAGCCTTTAAAAATAATGTAATTTCCAAGATTCCTATTACTATTCATATCAGAAGCATAAACTAAAGAGTTTGTAACTAAGTAGTCCAATTTAGAAAATCCTCTAAAAGATGATGAGATATAGAGATTAATCGTAACGTCTCTTTCAAGATTGTCAATAGAACTGTTTATGATATAACTATTTACATATTTGCGTAGAATTTTATAATAATTAATATTTTGTATTTTTTGAATTCTTGTAATATATATATTTTCATCTTTTAAAATAAAATCTTCAAAAATTTTGGTTATTTTTAATTTTGAAGAGTTAAAGTCATTGTAGTCAATTTTAATAGTAGGAAATTTAGAATGTATTTTTTTAAACTCTTCAACAGTAAGTAGATATAAATTTAATGAATTTATATCTTGAGTAGAAAAATATCTATTTTGAAGTATTCTATTTTTTTGAGAAGTAATCTCTGCATATTGTTTTTCATATTGAGCTATACCAACCCCAGATTCAGGATAGTAATCTAAACCAAAGATTAAATCTAAAGTTCCTTCAGAGGTTAATCCTCTTGAATAATAGATTTTTATAGAGTTATCAATTTTACTATTACCAATAGATTCAATAATAGCACTACAACTAGTCAAAAAAAATAGTATAATAGATAAAAGAGTAATTTTGATAAAAGAATAAGTTTTCATAGTTAAAGACCCCTTTCAAAATTGATATAATAGTTAATTATATCATAAATTTTAAAAAAAGAATAAGTATATATTTTCACAAGGTTGTTGAATTTTATATGTAAATATGGTATTATAACAATAAAAGTTTTGCTCATATATTTTGGAAATATGGTCCAAAAGTTTCTACGTCCCAACCATAAATAGGGATGCTATGGGTAGATTATATACTAAAACCTCTTATTAAAATTTATATTAAGAGTTCTTTAAGTGTAAACTCTATCCTAACAGATGAGAGTTTACACTTTTTTTATTTAACTTGGAGGGATTATGAAAGAAATTTTACTAAAAAATGGTTATATAGTTTCTATGAATACAAATAGAGAAATCTTTAATAACGGTTCAATTTTAATTGAAGATGATAAAATAAAAGCTATTGGTAAAATAGATGAAAAAAGTTTATCTACAGATGCAGAAGTAATAGACTTAAAAGGTAAAATAGTTTTACCTGGATTTGTAAATACTCATGTTCATCTATCTCAACAACTAGGAAGAGGAATAGCAGATGATGTAGATTTATTAACTTGGTTAAGAGAGAGAGTTTGGCCATATGAAAGTAGTTTTGATTACGAAAGTTCTTTAATTTCTTCAACAGCATGTTGTATTGAAATGATAAAATCTGGAGTTACGACATTTTTAGAATCTGGCGGGCAATATGTAGACGCAATGGTAGAAGCAGTTAGCAAAACAGGCTTGAGAGCAGCATTGTCTAAATCAGTTATGGACGAAGGTTTGGGTCTTCCAAAAGATTGGGTAAAAACAGCAGACGAAGAGATAGCAACACAAATAGAACTATATAATAAATTTAATAATAGTTCAGATGGCAGAGTTAGAATTTGGTTTGCTTTAAGAACTATTTTTAATAACTCAGATAATTTGATTTTAAAAACTAAAAAAATAGCAGATGAATTAAATACGGGTATACATATGCATATAGCAGAAATAGCTGCTGAAAATGAATATGTAAAAAGTAATAGAGGAAATTCAACGGTAGAACATCTACATAAATTAGGAGTACTTGGACCAAATCTATTAGCAGTACATACAGTTTGGTTAACAGATAGAGAAATTGATTTGTTTAAATTATATGATGTTAAAGTATCTCATAATCCAGCAGCTGCAATGAAAGTAGTTTTAGGTTTTGCAAGAATACCGGAGATGTTAGACAAAGGTTTAAGTGTTTCAATAGGTACAGATGGAGCTCCATCAAATAATAGAATGGATATGATGAGAGAGATGTATTTAACTTCTTTAATCCACAAAGGAAGAACTTTAAATCCAAAGGTAGTTCCAGCAGAACAGGTTTTAGAGATGGCGACAGTTCATGGAGCAAGATGTGCTATGTTGGAGAATGAAATCGGAAGTTTAGAAGTTGGAAAAAAAGCAGATTTAATAGTCTTAAATCCGAATACACTTCATTCTTTACCTCTTCATGACCCAATAGCAAATATAGTTTATACAATGTCTAGTGAAAATGTAGAATCAACTATGTGTAATGGTAAATGGTTGATGAAAAATAGAGAGATTTTAGTGTTAAATGAACAGGAATTAATAGAAAAAATAAAGATAAAAGCAGAAGAAATAAAGATAAAAGCAAAAATAGAATTACCAAATAGATTTCCAATAATAAATATAGTGTAGTGGAGGATTTTTTAATGAGTACAATTAGCAACAAATTGAATAAGTTTTTTAAGGTAGAAGAGAGAGGAAGCTCTATTAGAACAGAAGTTCTAGGAGGGCTTACAACTTTCTTAACAATGGCATATATAATATTTGTAAATCCAGCAATACTTTCTGCAACAGGAATGGATAAAGGTGCATTAATAACAGTTACATGCTTAGCTACGGCTATAGGAACAGGAATAGCAGCTTTATGGGCAAATGCTCCATTTGCTTTAGGACCTGGAATGGGATTAAATGCTTTCTTTACTTATACCTTAGTATTGGGTGAAGGTGTTTCTTGGGAAGATGCACTAGGAGTTGTATTTATATCAGGGTTGTTTTTCTTAATTATGACTTTAGGTGGAATTAGAGAAAAAATAGCAAATGCAATACCAAGTATTATATCAACAGCAGCAACATCTGGTATTGGATTGTTTATAGCATTTATAGGATTGAAAAATATAGGTGTTATTGTAGCTAATCCAGCTACTTTCGTAGGATTAGGAAAGTTTTCTTTACCAACAGTTTTAGGATTGTTAGGACTTGCAATAATGGCAATATGTGAAATAAAAAAAATAAAAGGTGGAATTCTATTAAGTATAGCTATAACAACGATTATTGGAATGTTTTTAGGAATAGTTGATTTACCAACTGCTGTAATATCAATACCACCATCAATAAGTCCAATATTTATGAAACTTAATATTTTAGGAGCTTTAAAGATATCATTAATAGGGTCAATATTTTCATTTATGTTTATAGACTTATTTGATTCATTAGGATTTATGATGGCATGTTATAAAAATATGGGATTGTCTCAAGGGAAAGATGGAGAAGTTGGTTTAAAAAAGATGCTTCAAGTCGATGTTACTTCAACTCTAATTGGTTCAGTTTTAGGAACAAGTACAGTTACATCTTTTGCAGAGTCCGCAGCAGGAATCGCAGCAGGAGCAAGAACAGGATTGGCATCTTTAGTAACAAGTTTATTATTCTTATTAGCTCTGCTTTTTACTCCTTTGGTTGCAGTTGTACCAGGATACGCTTCAGCACCAGCATTAGTATTAGTAGGTGTATTTATGTTTAAATCTATTGGAAATATAGATTTTACAGATATGAAAATAGCTATACCTGCTTTTATAACAATTGTAATGATGCCTTTAAGCTATAGTATTAGTATAGGATTAAGTTTTGGATTTGTAGCTTATATAATAACTCATATAGCAGCAGGAGAAATAAAAAAAATAAATTTTGCTTTATGGTTTATAGGAGCATTATCTGTTTTAAATTTAATAGCGTAAACTTAAAAAAAAGAGAAAAGAAATTTTCTCTTTTTTTGTTAAAGGAATTGAGAAAAAATAAAAGAAAATGTATAATATTGATATTGAAAAAATTATACTGGAGGAAAAAAGATGGATACATTATCACTTGTATTGATATCTATAGGTTTAGCTATGGATGCATTTGCAGTTTCATTAACAGAAGGACTTGCAATGAAAAGACTAAAAAAGAGAAATATATTAAGAATTGCTTTAGTTTTTGGAGGATTTCAAGCTTTAATGCCGTACATAGGATGGAAAATAGGAGGAGTTTTTGCTGATAAAATTTCGAAGTATGATTACATAATAACAACAATATTATTGTTGTTTGTAGGTGGAAAAATGATTTATGATGGTTGGCAAGAGCAAGAGTGTGAAACAGAAGGTAAGTGTAATATGATGTCAAATTTACTTTTATTGGGATTTGCAACAAGTATAGATGCTCTAGCCATAGGATTTTCATTTTCACTAGTAAAAGATTTAGATATATATTACTCAATAGAGATAATAGGAATAATAACTTTCTTTATTGCTTCAATTGGAGTTTACTTAGGTCATAAAGTTGGTCACTTAATAAGCTATAAAACAGAGTATTTAGGAGGTGGTATCTTAGTTTTAATGGGAATAAAGGCATTTATAGGTCACTTTATTTAAGGAGATAAAATGGAACGATTGTTTTTTCTAAATTTTATATTTTTATTAGCAATTTTACCGATTTTATACATAAGACGTACTTATTTTCGAAGAAATATTTTTTTAGGAAGATTTTTGGGTAACTATATTTTTATAACTCATTACATATTTTTTTTATTGCTTTTATTAGGAAGTGTAAATTTTTTTTACGGTCTAAGTAATCTTACGATGTTGATTATTGTTATAGTAGTATTGCCTATTTTATTTTTATATGCTTATAATAATTTTTTAGTTGCTCGAGTTGTAAAAACTGTAATTAATTTAAATAAAAATTCAACTCCTAGAAAAATAAGAATAGGTTTTATATCAGATATTCATCTTTCTGCTTTAACAAACAAACAAAATCTAGAAAAGTCTTTACAAAAATTGTCAGAAGAATTACCAGAAATAATTCTAATAGGAGGAGATTTAATAGATTTTAGTTGTAAAGATATAAAATCTGATTTTAAAGATAGCTTTAGAAAAATAAAACCTAAATATGGAATATATGCAATTTTAGGAAATCATGAATATCATGGTAAAATAGAAGAGAATATAGAGTATATAAAAAGTTTAGGAATTACTCTTTTAATAGATGAAATTTTGCATATTAATGGTATAAATATAATTGGAAGAGATGATGTTTCTAACAAAAAAAGAAAAAAGATAGCTTATCTAAGCAAAAAAATAAATACAGATTTTCCAACGATTGTATTGGATCATAATCCAAATTCAATAGTAGAGTGTGTAATGAATAAAATAGATTTAGAGCTATGCGGTCATACACATAGAGGGCAATTTTTTCCATATAATTTAATTGTAAAAAAAATGTATAAAAATTATCATGGATATAAAAAATTTGGAAATACTCATACAATAGTAAGTGCTGGTTTTAGCTCTTGGTTAATACCTTATAGAGTAAATAGTACAAGTGAAATAAATATAATTGATTTTTATTATTAAATAATTAGTAAAAGTGGTCTAGCTACAAGCTAAACCACTTTTTTTTATTTACATAAATTTATTAAATAAATTTTCATCGACAATGTACGGGAGCGTAATATGATCTGTTTTAGAATTGTCTTTATTAAATTGTATAACAGTTTCAATAGAATGAGGATTTCTTGCCCAAGCTCTTCTAGCAACTCCACCCATGACATCCCATGGCATAGCTTCTGATAGTATACTGTCAACTCTTTTACTACCATCGAGAACCATTCCAAAGCCACCATTTATAGATTTCCCAATTCCCACACCACCTCCATTATGCAAAGCGACCATAGTCATTCCTCTAGCTGCATTTCCAGCAAAACATTGAGTCGCCATATCAGCCATAATATTACTTCCATCTTTTATATTAGAAGTTTCTCTAAAAGGAGAGTCGGTACCAGAAACATCATGATGATCACGGCCTAACATAATAGGACCAACTTCTCCATCTCGAACCATTGCATTAAATTTCAATGCAATATTAGTACGGCTCACAGCATCTTGATAAAAAATTCTTGCTTCAGTTCCAACAACAAGTTCATTTTCATTCGCATTTTTAATCCAAAGATAGTTGTCTCTATCTTGGTATCTTCGATTAGGATTAACTAAATTTAAAGCAGCAGCATCTGTTTTTAAAAGGTCTTCTTTTTTTCCAGATAAACAAATCCATCTAAAAGGGCCGTATCCATAATCAAAAAGTTCAGGGCCTAAAATATCTTCAACATATGATGGAAAAATGAATCCATCTTTATCGTCTCTTCCATTTTTAGAGATATCTTTAATTCCAATATCATATATACATTTTAAAAAACTATTTCCATAGTCAAAAAAATAAACTCCTTTTTGAGTTAAGTTTTTTATTACTAAATAATGTTTTTTTAAAGTTTCATCAACGAGTTTTTTAAAAGTAACTCGGTCTTCTGCTAGTAAACGAGTTCTTTCATCAAATGTTATTCCAGTGGGACAGTATCCACCATCATAGACAGCATGGCAAGAAGTTTGGTCAGATAAAAGATCTATGTGGACATTGTTTTCATCAGCATATTGAAGTAAATCTACAATATTTCCTAAAAAAGCTATTGCATATGGTGTTTTAGAATCTGTTTTTTCTTTAGCTAATTCAAAAGCTTCTTTTGGTGTAGAAACAAATCTATTGATCCATCCTTGTTCTAACCGAGTTTTAATTCGTGAAAGATCAACTTCAGCTATAATAGAAACTCCCTTAGCAATAATAGTAGCCTTACCTTGAGCCCCACTCATTCCTCCAAGCCCTGATGTAACAAAAAGTTTTCCACTTAAATCTCCATTATCAGGAACTCCGCAGAAAAGTCTACCAGCATTTAAAATTGTTGAATAAGTTCCATGAACAATACCTTGAGGACCAATATACATCCATCCACCAGCAGTCATTTGTCCATAGTTAGCAACTCCAAGAGCAGCAGCACGAGCCCAATTGTCATAATCATCAAAAGCTCCAATCATAAGGCTGTTTGTAATAATAACTCTAGGAGCTGAAGCATGTGACTTAAAAAGTCCAGTAGGATGGCCAGATGCCATAACTAAAGTTTGGTCCATGGTAATATTTTCTAAATATTTTTTTATTAATCTATACTGCATCCAATTTTGGCAAACTTGCCCAGTTTCACCATAGGTTACTAATTCGTACGGGTAAAGCGCAATATCAAAATCTAAATTGTTATCTATCATAACTTGTATAGCCTTTGCATCAATACATTTACCCTCATATTCAAAAATTGGTTTGCCATAAATATTACCTTCTGGTCTAAAACGATAACCATATATTCTACCATGTGTATTTAGTTCTTCTAAAAATTCAGGTAAAAGCATTTCATGGAACTCTTCTGGAATATACCTTAATGCATTTTTAAGAGCTAATACAATTTCATCTTTTTCTAAATGAACAACTCTTTTTGGAGCCCTTCTGATTTTAGGGTCAAATTTTAAAGGCTTTAAGGGTATATCATCAGCAGTTAATTTAATAGTCATAGAATTAAAGATTTCGTTGTTTAACATAATCCCCTCCAGTAAATAAAATTTTTTCGTATTAATTTATTACCCTATAGATTAATAAAAATCAAATATATTTTTTTGACATTTAAAAAAAAATATGATACGCTGCTTTAAATTAATAGTATTTTTTTCTAATATCATCGGAGGGGTACGAATGAGAGTGGTAAAAAAGTTTGGCGGAAGTTCGGTTGCAACAATCGAAAAAATAAAAAGCATTGCTAATAGTATTGCTCAAAACTATAAACATGGAGATGAAATTGTAATTGTGGTTTCGGCAATGGGGAAAACAACAGATTCATTGATAAAATTAGCAAAAGAGATATCAGAAAAACCAGATATAAGAGAGTTGGATTCTTTGTTATCTACTGGTGAACAGCAAACAACAGCACTTTTAAGCATGGCTTTAAAAGAGAGAGGACTTAAATCAGTTTCGTTAACAGGAGCTCAAGCTGGAATTAGAACTGGTGGAATTCATACAAAAAATAAAATAGAAAGTGTTAAAATAGAGAGAATAGAGAAAAGTTTAAAAGATGGAGTAATAGTAGTGGTAGCAGGTTTCCAAGGTATAAACACAGATGGAGATATAACAACTCTTGGAAGAGGTGGCTCAGATACAAGTGCAGTAGCTTTAGCAGCAGCATTGAAATGTGAATGTGAAATTTATACAGATGTAATAGGGATATTCGGAGTAGATCCTAGAGTTTACAAAAATGCAAAAAAAATTGATAAAATTTCATATGAGGAGATGATGGAGATGGCAAACTTAGGTGCTGGTGTAATGGAAACAAGAGCAGTTGAAATTGGGAAAAAATATGGTGTAAAAATATATGTAGGAGAAACTTTAAGTGTCGAAACAGGTACATATATTTGTGATGAATGTGAAATAACAGAAAAGAAAGATGTAACTGGAATATCAATAAATAAAAATGTTATAATGGTTAATCTAGAAAACTTTGTGGGTAGCCCTAAAAATATAGCGATAATATTTAATAACTTAGCACAGAATAGTGTAAATGTAGATATGATTTCTCAAAATGAAGTTTTAAATTCAAAAGGTAGTATTGGTTTTACTCTACCTTTGACAGATGAAGAGTTTCTAGATAAGTCATTAGAAGAGATAAAAAAAGAGATTCCAGATATAAATGTAAAAAAGAGAACAGGAGTTATGAAAATATCTTTGGTGGGTATTGGAATGATAAGTAATT
>JBOFUO010000009.1:0-13474 GCA_051652625.1 Cetobacterium sp. | reverse complement strand
TTTTATTACAAGGAGAAGCAAACCATTCTGTTTTACTATCAGTATAACTTTCATTACTATCTCTTTTTATAACTTGGACTATAGATATAACTTTTTCTGTTTCATCAAGCTTTTTAAATCCAGATATTACAACATCTGCTTTTTCTGTTTCTGCTTTTTCTAACATATCTTTGTACATATCTTTGTCAATCCAATCATCCGAATCTAAAAAAGCAATATAATCCCCTTTAGCTATATCTATACCAAAATTTCTTGCTTTACTACATCCTCCGTTTGTTACTTTTTTATATATTATTCTACTATTTTGAATTGCTAATTGAGAGCATATTTCAGAAGTCTTATCTGTCGAACCATCATCTATTATTATAATTTCAATTTCTTTTAGTGTTTGATTCAAAACAGAATCTACACATCTCTTTATATATTTTTCTACATTATAAGCTGGAATTATAACACTTAACATTTAACCCACCACACTCCTAGGTTTTTATCTAAATAAATTATAAACGGGTGGACAGAAGCCACCCGTTTATAATTTATTTAGTTCCAAAAATTCTATCTCCACAATCTCCTAACCCTGGATAAATATAACCATTTGAATCTAACCCTTGATCTATTTTAGCTGTGTAAATTGCTACGTCTGGATGTGTTTGTAATACTTTTGCAATTCCCTCTGGAGCTGCTACTAAACACATAAATACTATATTTTTTACACCTGATTTTTTTAAATAATCTATAGCATAAATTGCAGATCCACCTGTTGCTAGCATTGGATCAACCAATATAACTTGCTTGCTTTCTATATCTACAGGTAGCTTACAGTAGTAATATACTGGTTCTAGAGTCTCTTCATCTCTATAAACTCCTATGTGTCCTATTTTAGCTGTTGGTATTAATGAAACTATTCCATCAACCATTCCTAATCCAGCTCTTAAAATTGGTACAACTGCTATATTTGTTCCTAATACATATCCTGTTGTTTTCATTAAAGGAGTCTCTACCTCTATTTGATCTAAAACTAAATTTTTTGTTACTTCATAAGTCATTAATTTAGATATTTCAGTTAAACTCTCTCTAAATGATTTTGTATCCGTATTTTTGTTTCTTAAAATTGTAAGTTTGTGTTGTATTAACGGATGATTTATCTCTATTACAGCCATTTTGACCTCCAGGTAGTTTGTATTTTAAAAAAAAACAGGACATAGTCCCGTTTTCTTATTTATTACTTCTTCATACCAAACTTTTTGTTGAATTGCTCTACTCTTCCAGCAGCGTCGTTGAACTTAGCTTTTCCAGTGTAGAATGGGTGGCAGTTTGAACATACAGCTATTTTAAGCTCATCTTCTTTTGCCTTCATTGTTGATCTAGTTACGAACTTGTTTCCACAAGTACAGTCAACAGTTAGTAGTTTGTAATCAGGATGTATTCCTTTTTTCATTATTGTCACCTTCCCTAAAATCTTTCTATTTATCGTAAAGATTTTATCATAAATTTTCAAGATTTGCAACACTTTTTTGATTGTTATGAAAAAAAAAAACTTATTTTTTTTATTTTTTTTAAAATTTTATGATAAAATATAAATAAAAAATAAAGGGAGAATTATGGCTGTAAAATATTATGCTTTCATTATAGACAGAGAAAATTACTCTGCAATTGTTACAACTTGGCCTGAATGTCAACGTCTGACAAAAGGCAAAGGAGCTAGATACAAATCGTTTAAAACTGAAAAAGAAGCGAGCAAATGGCTTTCTGAAGGTGGAATTTACGAAGATAAAAAACAAAAGATTAAAGAAGCAAAAGAAAAACTAGTTGATGGTATTTATTTTGATGCAGGCACAGGTAGAGGAATTGGAGTAGAAGTTAGAGTAACTGATAAAACTGGATTTTCTCTTTTACATATCATTATGCCTGAAAAAATGATTAATGAGTTTGGCAATTATTTAGCACCAAAAGAAAGTACAAACAACTACGGTGAACTTATTGGAGCATATTTAGCTATAGATATCGCTATTAAAAAAGGGTTTTCACAAATTTTTGGAGATAGTAAACTAATTATTGATTATTGGTCTAAAGGACATTATAATAAAACATCTTTAAATGAAAAAACAATAAATCTAATAAACAAAACTTCTCTAAGAAGAGAACAGTTTGAGAAACTTGGCGGCATAATTAAACATGTCTCTGGAGATATCAATCCTGCAGATTTAGGTTTTCATAAATAGTTTTAGGAGGATTTAAATGGAATTTGAATTGTTTGACAGTTTACATATTTTTTATCTTTTGGGTTACTCTTTAGTTTTTGCTTTTTTATACTTGAGCATTCTTTACAAATCCAATTCTGAAGGTAAAAAATACAATAAAATAGAAGCTCAGAAAATAATGAGAGTAATCTCTTCTATTATTTTATTAATTAAATGTGGTGAATTATTTATTAGGTATAAATTAATTGGAGAAGCTTGGTTTGAACTTCTTCCTTTGCACCTTTGCAACATTACTCTTATATTTGCTGCTTTAGGAAGTATTTTTAGATTCACTCCTTTTTTACATGCAACATTTTTTTGGTCGTTTGGAGCTCTATTTGCTGTTCTTACACCAGAGGTTAGAGAAACTTTTCCTAACTTTTTTAACATTAGTTTTTTCTCAACACATTTTTATATAATTTTTGTTGCTTTTGTTGAATATAAAATTTTTAGGTTAAAGGTTTCTTTAGAATCTTGGACAGCTTCTTTTTTAGGAATAAACCTTATTATGTCGGGGGTATTTTTTATTAATGGTGTTCTCGGAACAAACTACTTATATGTTAATAGAAAACCATCTTTTAAATCACCTTTAGATTTTTTTGGAGAATGGCCGTACTATATAATAATTGTTGAAATTCTTTATATTGTATTGACATTACTTTTACTATTCTTTTTTAAAAAAAAATCTTCAAAAAAAAGCAGTTAAGATTTTATCTTAGCTGCTTTTTTACTTAGACTATAACCAATATATCTTTTAAAGCTTTTAAAATCTCTAATGTTTCTAAAGAAACTTTAACTCTATAAGTTACTCTTTCGTTAAAATCTTTATTAATCAACTCTTCTTTTCCTGCTATAAGAATAGCTTCAACTTCATTTATTTTTTCATAAGAAAAATCTATTATACATTCATATCTTTCTATAAATTCAATGATTTCTCCTTCTAAAATAGCTAATTTTGCTGTTTTAGCATAGTTTCTCACCAGTCCACCAGCACCTAATTTTATTCCACCAAAATATCTTGTTGCAACAACAACAACATTATCTACATCCATATATGTTAATATTTCAGCCATTGGTTTTCCTGCTGTACCACTCGGCTCTCCATCATCATCAGCTTTAAAATATTCTTGACCATTATCTATAACTCTATACACAGTACAGTTATGTGTTGCATCTGGATGCATTTCTCTTATAGTGCTTATAAATTCCTCTGCTTCTATTTTTGTTGAAATCGGTTTTGCATAACCTATAAACTTCGATTTTCTCTCTTCAAACTCTATTCTAACTGCATTTTTTATACTCTTCATTTTACTAACTCCTAATTATAAATTCTATAAATCCTATCATAACATTATATATAGGAGACATTACTCTGCTTAAAACTCCTAAATAACTCAATCCTAATACAATTATTATTCCATAACTATCTATTGTAAACATTTTTATTCTATTTTCATCACCTAAAAATGAAGCTACTACTCTTGAACCATCTAAAGGTGGAATTGGTAAAAGATTAAAAGTGCCCAAAGCCATGTTTATTAATATAAAATAAACTGTTAAATCATTAAGAGGAATAATTCTAAATCTAATTAACAAAGCTGCTAATACCATTAAAAAATAATTTGTCAAAACTCCTGCTATTGCAACTAAAAATTCTCCAAAACGACCATTTTTAAAAGCAAAATAGTTTACTGGAACTGGTTTTGCCCATCCAAATACAAAATTACTGCCACTTAATAACATAAAAATTGGAATCAAAGCCCCTATCGGGTCTAAATGTTTTAAAGGATTAAAAGATAGCCTTCCCGACATTTTAGCTGTTTTATCTCCACAAAAAAGTGCCATATATCCATGTGCTAGTTCGTGTAAAACTAATGAAAATAGTAAAATTATAACTTTAAATACAAACATCTAAATCACCTCCTAAATAGCTTAACACAACTATAATTCCAAAGTCAAATATGGAATTTCACTCAATATTTGTACAGTTTTAATTAAAAATATATAACTTATATTTACAAGAGGCATTGTTAAAAACTCTAAATATAAATTTGATAAAAATATAGTTAAAAAACTAATTATCACAAATGCTGAAGCTATTGGTATTACTATTAAATTGCTGAAAACTGATAGCAACGGAATAGTATTAAAATAAATATAAAATATAGGTGTCATACATATCTGAATTACTAATGTGAGTGTAATTGTGTTAAAAAAATTATTTAAATAACTATTTTTAAAACTTTTGATTTTAGGAATTTTTTCATATACAAATACTATTGAAAAAACAGCAGTATAAGACATCCAAAAAGATATTGTATATACCCATGTTGGATAAATTAACAGAGAGGTTATAAATGCAATTATTAGTGATTTTTTCACATTAACTTTTTCATAAAGAATATTTCCAAACAAATATATAGTTGACATTATATATGCTCTGAATATTGATGGTGTTTTCCCAACAGAAAAAACATATAATGTTAAAAAAATCAAAACTAAAATATACCTCTCTTTTTTTGGAATCTTAAACTTCATTAACACATAAGATAATCCTGATATAATTACCCCTATATGCAACCCTGATATAACCAATATATGAGATGTTCCAGTATATTTAAAATTTTCTTTTAATTCATCATCTATCAAATGTCCCTCTCCTAAAAGTATTCCTCTTAAAAAATTTAATAAATCAATAGAATATTTTTCTGTCATTCTTTTAAGTTTCATTCTCAGAAATTCTTTAAAAAAATTATCTGTATTTTTTACCTCTTCAGCATTAATTTTATAACTTGTTCCCCACTTGGAATAACTTATTTTATTTACCGTTCCTAAAAGTTCGATATTACCATCTCGAACTCTATCAACTACAAAATAAATATATTTTGGTGGATATTTTCCATTTATAGATTCTATTCGACCTCTTCCAGCATCTAATCTACCAATAACTTGAACTATATCTCCAACCTCAACATTTTCTTTAAAGGTTACCAAATTTAGCCTAAAAAAGAAAAGTGAGGCAAAAATTACAACAATTGCCCCAATCTCTATTTTTTTCAATCTATTTTCTCCTATTCACTATATTTAAAATAAAATATATACGAAATTACAAAAGATATTGCTGAAAATATTGCTGATGAGTATATTCCAAATTTTGTTACTTCTCCATCTCCTCCCAAAACTAACATTAAAGGTAACGTTACTATTGATAATAAAAATGCCATTTTAAGGAAAAATCCTTGAATCCCAAAACATACTCCTTCAATTCTATTATTTATTCGCTTGCTTATTTTTTCACTTATATCACTCATCATAGCTGGTGGAAATATAAATGCTGCACCTGAAATAGGTATCCCTAACAATGTAAATATTAAGAATCCATATTTAACTGGAATAACTTTTCCTAGTAAAGCTAAACCGATTGTTAATATAACCAATGCTACTAATGACGCTAACATAATTTTTCTATACCCAAATTTTCTAGATAGCTTATTCACTGGATAAAAGAATAAAGCAGAAGCACCAAACAGCAATGCTGATGCTATCGTCATTGTTGATTTTCCATATCCCATAATATCTTCAACATAGTAATTCATCATAGCTCTTAAAGAATTAAATCCTACAAAGAAAAATAACAATCCCAAAAGATAGTATCTAAAATTTTTGTCCTTTATAACTTCTTTTAAAATCTCTTTAATAGCTCCTACATTTTTAACAGGCTTTGAATATTTCTTTTCAGGAACTAAAAACACAGTTATAAAGCTTCCTAAAACACATAGTAAACTTAAAGAGATAACCATACCTCTAATTCCTACTAAAGTATCTCCTTTACCAAAGAATTTGATTAATATACCTGGTAATATCATAGCTATAGCACTGTATAATAGTCTAAATACCGATTGCCAAGTTGAAAGGTTTAATCTTTCTTCAGAATTTTCTCCAATCTCTGGAATTAACGCATTATAAGGTGCTCCTACAATAGTATAAAATGTAAAAAACAACGACCCTACGATTGCTAAATAAATAAATGCTGCTTTCTCACTTGATACTGGCGGATAGAAAAACGCCACTGTTGATATTCCTAAGGGAATTGCTCCTGCTGCTATAAAAGGTATTCTTCTTCCCCATCTACTATCAAATTTATCCGATAAATAACCTACAACCGGATCTGAAATCATATCTACAACTCTTGATATCGCTAAAGCTAAAGATATTAAAACAGGTGTTAAAAAAGGTTTTAATCCTGAATTTTCTGGTGGTAAATAAAAATATAGTATCCATTGAGCAAATATCTGATCTACAATTGCATAACTTACTCCAACTCCATAAAATATTTGTGTTGATAAAGGTATTCTCTGCTTCAAAACTTATCCTCCTCTATTAATTTTATTAAATAATCTTTTTCATTATAATGTGGATTTTTTAAAACTAAATCTAAGGCTTTATCCAAAATTGCTTTTATTTTTTTTCCATCTTTTATTTCTAAGTCCAACAAATCTCTTCCTGAAACTTTTAAATCTTTTAAGAATATAGCTTCTTTTTTTAAAACTACCTCTTCAAACATATATTTTATACTATCAATATTACCCGTCAACTCTTCTAATACTAATATGTTTTTAAAATCTTCTATTCCTATTTTCAATATAAGTTTCTTAATGCTATATTTGTCAGAAATTGATTTTATCTTATCTCGATTTTCTATTATATTCAATATTGACTTTTTACTTTTATTATCTAATTTTAGTATTGATAACTCCTCTTTTGTTTTAGCAAAAATAATAGCTAATTTTATGTTAAGACCACAATCTAAAAGTATATCTTTCAAATTGTTAATTTTTTTTAAAACATCTAAAACTTGAACTAAGTTACTTTGCTTGTAAGTTTTTGGAAATATTTCTTCAAATATTCCTATTTCATTCAAAATTAAAAAAGACTTATCTGAATGATTACCCCTCAACATCTTAAAAATTTCATCTTGAACTCTTTCTATTGATATTCTTTTAATATCTCGTTTTTTTTCTCTCATTGCAATTTTAGTTTCTTCTAAAATACAAAGTTCTTTTTCTCCTGATATTCTAATACCTCTTAAAATTCTAAGAGGGTCCTCTTCAATTCTAGTTTCTGCATCTCCTACAAATCTTAGTATTTTATTTTCTATATCTTCTTTAGATTTTTCAGATGAATATATTATTTCTTGCCCATCAAAAGCTATTGCATTAACTGTAAAATCTCTTCTTTTTAAATCTTCAAATATATCATTTACAAATTCTATCTCTGCTACATTTCTAACTTTTGTAAAAGATATATCTTTTCTTAATTTAGCTATTTCAAAGCTTTTTCCTCTATATATTATTTGTATTATTCCAAATGATTTTCCAATCTCTTTTGGAGAATTATCTTTAAATATATCTTTTAATTTTTCATAGTCTATATTCGTGCAAAAATCACAATCTTTAGCTGCTATTCCTAAAAGATAATCTCTGATGTATCCACCTACGATATATCCTTTTCCATTTTTATTTAATTTTTCTAAAACCCATTTTATTTCTTCTGTTAACTTTATTTTTTCCATATCACTTACCTTATTATTATTGGAATTTTTCTATCTTCATAGCTATTTATCATTGAATATATCTTACTTGCAATTTCATTCTTCTCTAATAATTCTAACTCATCATCTGTTAATATTTTTTGAATATTTTTTAAAGCTGTTAAAACAACAACATCTTTTTCTTTTAACTTTTTTAAATAGTTTTGACCATTTTGTGTAAATCCTAAAACTCTTATATAAGGAACTTTTTCTTTTACTACTGCTGTTTCTTCTTTCTTTATATTTAACAGTATATGAATTAGAATTCTTTGCGTTCTTCCTAATGTATATCTTTTAGTTTGAATTTTTTCAAAAAAACTTTCAAAATCTAAACTTGAAAGAGCAGCTTCGTATAATCTATTTTCAAATCCTATTTCTATATCTTGTATGTTTTTTATACTTTCCCTCTCCAATAAAATTCTATATCTTATAAGTGAATAAAAATCTTTTAATGTTGCAAATCTATTTTCATCTAAAGCATTTTTCAAAACTTTGTATGTTGTTTCTGGAACAACATCCTTTACCTCTTCTCCAGATTGAATTTTTTTTCTAATACCAGTTGCACTCGATATTCCATCCTCTATTCCTTCAGAGTAATATCCACTTTTTTCTCTTTTTATAGCAATTGGTTCTACCGTACTTTTCCAAAATTTTAAAGCTTTTATATACTCAACACCTAAAATATCATTTGAATCCAATTCATTAGCTACATTCAAATTTTTCAAAGTATTTGAATAAGCCGTAGGATAAGAGTATCCTTCTTTTAATTGTTTTTTTAACTCTTCTCCAAACTCTTCTTTTTCCTCTAAATTTGCTCTTTCTACAAGACTATTTATATCTCCAGTTTCTGAACCAAATACTATTCTATCTACATTCATCAAATGTAAAATTCCAAGTGCACCTCTAGAAAATATCTCTGCACTTTGAGTTGAATAAAAAATTGGTAATTCTACTACTATATCAACTCCGTTTTTTAATGCCAACTCTGCTCTATCCCATCTATTTATTAATGCTGGTTCTCCTCTTTGAACATAATCACCACTCATAACGGCTATCACTATATCTCCGTGTTCTCTTGCTTTTAAACAATGATATTTATGTCCATTATGGAAAGGATTATACTCTACCACTATACCTACTGCTTTTTTCATATAAACACCTCATAATATTCTTTCTTATATTATATAAAATTTTAATAATTTATCCGAGAAAAATTTACATTTTTCAAAATATAGTTTATAATATCGATTATATAAATTTTATTAGGTGGTGGATTACATGCTTTTAGCTGTAGATATTGGAAATACTCATATTGTTACTGGATTATTAAATCCTAATGGAGATGTACTACTAAGTTTTAGAGTTTCTTCAAATGAAAAATTAACAGAAGATGAATATTTTTCATACTTAAAGAACATCTGTGATTTTAATGGTATTGAAATTAAAAATTTAAATGGAATTGTTATTTCATCTGTTGTGCCTAACTTAATTGGAATATTCCAATTTTTAGGAAAAAAATATTTTAAGATTGAACCAATGGTTATCGATTTAACTTTAAAGCTTCCTTTTACATTTGCAGATAACCTTCAAGTAAATGGTTTTGGAGCTGATAGAATTATTGATATTGCACAATCTGTTGTTGACCATCCAAATAAAAACCTTGTTATCTTCGATTTAGGGACTGCTACTACTTATGAAGTATTAAAGGATGGTGTTTATATCGGTGGAGGTATATTACCAGGAATAGAGATGTCTATTAACGCTTTATTTGGAAATACTGCAAAACTTCCAAAAGTTAAGTTTAGTACTCCTGATAGTATCTTAGGAAAAAATACTGCTGAACAAATACAAGCAGGAATTTTCTATGGATATGCTGGACAATTAAAAAATATCATCCAAGAAATTAAAAAAATAGTTCCTGATCCATATATAATTGCTACTGGTGGGCTTGGAAAAATACTTTTAGCTGAAATCCAAGAAATTGATGAATATTCTTCTGAGCTTAGTTTAAGAGGTCTTTTCACTCTTTACCACATGAATATATAGTATAGGAGAACTTTATGAAGTTTATTTTACTTTTATTTATTTTTTCTTTTCAATATAGTTTTTCTAAAGATCTTTTAATTAGTGGTGCTGCTTCTTTAAAAGAATACCTAGAAAAAAATATTGAAGAATATAAAAAAATAGATCCCTCTTTAAAAATATCTTTGAATTTAGGTGGTTCTGGTACGTTGAAAAATCAGCTTGAAAGAGGTGGAGATGTTGATATAATATTTCTTGCTGACAGAAAGTATATGATTGATTTAAAAAACAACAAATATATTTTAGATGAAACTGTTATTTTAAAGAATTCTTTAGCTTTAATAAAAAATAAAAACAATAATAATACTAACCCAACTTTAGCTATTGGAGATCCTAAATATGTTCCTGCTGGAGTTTATGCTGAAGAGGTTTTAAAAAATTCTAATTTAAAAAATTACTCTTTAGTTTATGGAAAAGATGTTAGAAGTGTACTATCTTATGTTGAGCTTGGAGAAGCTGATTTAGGAATTGTTTATTTAACTGATACAAAGCTTCTAAAAAATTCAGAAATTATTGAAATCTTTAGTGACAATTCACATTCACCAATAGAGTACTCTATTGGTGTCTCTAGTCTTTCTAAAAATAAAATTGAAGCTGGAAAATTTATAAATTTCTTAAAGGATAAAAACTGGAATGATTAGTGCATTAAAGCTTTCACTTCTTATTGTTTTTATTTCAATCTTTTTAAATGTTTCTTTTAGTATTTTAATTTATTTTATTTTTAATAAAAAAACTAAATTGAAAAAAATTATAGAGTTTATACTTACTCTTCCTATTTTTCTTCCACCTTCTGTTATTGGGTACATCTTAATTATTGGACTTGGACGAAATAGTTTTTTAGGAAAAATCTTATATTCAACTTTTGATTTTAGATTTATCTTTTCTTTTGAAGGAGCTACTTTAGCGGCTTTAATAGTTTCAATGCCGATTATATATCAGAGTATAAAAGTATCTTTTGACAGTATTGATAAAGTATATATTGAAACAGCTCAATGCCTAGGAGTTTCAAATATAAATATGATAAAACATATCTATATTCCTATGGGGTATAAAAAAATATTGTCTGGAGTTATCCTAGCTTCTGGAAGAGCTTTCGGAGAATTTGGAGCTACTATTTTAATTGCAGGAAATATTCCTGGTCGAACTCAGACTCTGCCTTTAGCTCTATATTCAGCTATAGAATCTGGTAATTATCTCCTTGCAAATAAAATTTTAATATTACTTGTTTTTTTTAGTAGTTTATTTCTTTTTTTATATATTTTGGTAACAAAAAAAGAGAGCTGAAAAGCTCTCTTTAAAATTATAACTATACAGTTGTAATTTCTTTTTCTTTTAAAGATAATAACTCGTCAATTGTTTTGATTGTTGCATCTGTTAACTTTTGAACGTCATCTTCAAATCTCTTTAATTCGTCCTCAGTTACTTCTCCATCTTTCTCTAACTTTCTAAGAGCATTATTCATATCTTTTCTGATATTTCTAGCTGCTACTTTACCGTTTTCAGCTTCTGACTTAGCAAATTTAACATAGTCTTTTCTTCTATCAGCTGTTAATTCAGGAATTACAAGTCTAATAACTTTTCCATCATTGTTTGGAGTTAATCCTAAGTTTGAAGTCATTATAATCTTTTCGATTAAAGGTATAACTGACTTATCCCAAGGATCAATTACTAGTAATCTAGCTTCTGGAGCTGATACTGTTCCTAATTGATTTAGAGGCATTAAAGAACCGTACTGCTCAACTTTAATTCCATCAAGCATTGAAACCGTAGCTCTTCCTGCTCTTATAGTTGTAAATTTTGCTTTTGTAGAGTCAATAGCTCTAGCCATTTTTTCTTTACATTCATTCATTATTACTTGTGAACTCATTTTTATCCTCCTAAAAATTATCCGTTTATTACAGTTGTTCCGATTTTTTCACCTAAAACAACTCTTTTTATATTTCCTTCTGTTATTGAATCGAATACAACGATTGGTAAGTTATTTTCTCTACATAAAGAGATTGCTGTAGCATCCATAACTCTTAAATCTTTATTTAGAACTTCTGTATAAGTAACCTCTGTATATTTTTTTGCATCTGCAAATTTTACAGGATCCATATCATAAATTCCATCAACTTTAGTTGCTTTAATAACAACGTCTGCATTGATTTCAATAGCTCTTAAAGCTGCTGCTGTATCTGTTGTGAAGTATGGATTTCCTGTTCCTCCACCAAATATAACAACTCTACCTTTTTCAAGATGTCTTTGAGCTTTTCTTTTTATAAAAGGTTCTGCTACTTTTGGAATTTCAATTGCAGTTTGTACTCTTGTAGGTACTCCTAAAAGTTCAATTGAGTTTTGAAGAGCCAATGAGTTTATAACTGTTGCTAACATTCCCATATGGTCTCCAGTTACTCTATCTATTCCTTGCTCAGTTCCAGATAAACCTCTAAAGATATTTCCTCCACCGATTACAATTCCTACTTCTACTCCTAATTCCACAATCTCTTTTATTTGTCTTGCATAAGAAGTTATTGTTTCTGAAGAGATACCAAATTCTTGATCTCCCATTAAAGCTTCTCCACTTAATTTCAATAGAATTCTATTATAAACTGGCTTCATTTCAAAACTCTCCTCTGATTATCTTAGTTTAGCTTAAAAAAAGGGGGGTGCTTAGTCGCACCCCTATACTTTTTGTTGTATTACGCGTTAAGTTGAGCTGCTACTTCTGCTGCGAAGTCAACCTCTTCCTTTTCGATTCCTTCTCCAACTTTATATCTAGAGAATGAAACTACTTTAATATCTCCTGCGTATGCTGCAACTGTTTCTTTATTTTCAGCTTTAACGAAAATTTGGTCAACTAAACAATTTTCTTCGTAGAACTTGTTCATTTTTCCAACTAATATCTTTTCGATAATTTGAGCTGGCTTTCCTTCAGCTTCTAATTGCTTTCTAGAAATTTCTCTTTCTCTGTCTAAATCATCTGTAGTTACAAGTGCTCTATCTACATATTTAGGATCCATAGCTGCTACGTGCATTGCGATATCTTTCGCTTTTGCTACGTTAGCTTCTGTTGCTTCTCCAGTCATTTCAACAATAACTCCTAATTTTCCTCCTAAGTGATTGTAAGTAGTTACAAATCCTTCAGCAGAAACTTTTTCGAATCTTCTTAGAGACATGTTCTCTCCGATTTTTGCGATTAAGTTAGATATTGTTGTTTCAACTGTAATTCCATTTAAATCAGAAGCTTTTAATTCTTCAACAGTATTGATTCCAGCTCTTAAAGCTATTTCTACCATTGCGTTTCCTAAAGCTCTAAATTCGTCGTTCTTAGCAACGAAGTCTGTCTCAGAGTTAAACTCTAATACTACTGCTGTTTTGTTATCAGCAGAAACACCTTCGAATATTAAACCTTCAGCAGCTATTCTTCCTGACTTTTTAGCAGCTTTAGCAATTCCCTTCTCTCTTAGTAAGTCTATCGCTTTTTCGATATCTCCGTTTGTTTCTCCTAATGCTTTTTTACAATCCATCATACCAGCACCAGTTCTATCTCTTAGTTCTTTTACTAATTTTGCTGTAATCT
>JBOFUO010000008.1:0-20316 GCA_051652625.1 Cetobacterium sp. | reverse complement strand
TTTATCATTAGTAGCTTTAGTTATATCTTTGGTTATAGGAGTTAAATATCAGAAAGCTATTGGAGCACTGTCAAAACCTGTTGGATATATTTCTTTACTTACAGTTTTAATATTTTTAGTAACAGGGATATATTTACATGTTGTAGGAGATAGTGCTACAACTCTAACAGTAGATATGTTTGCAATTGATATAACTTCGAAAGTCGAGTTAGCAAAATCTTTAGGTTCATTTTCATGGATACTATTTGCATTTGGAGGAGGAGAAGTTGTAGGACCTTATGTAAATCAAGTTAAAAATCCTGAGAAAAATTTTGTGAAAGGACTGCTAATAGCATCTTTATTAATAGGATCTTTATATGTGATTGGAATTGTCTCTGTATCAGCATTTGGAACTCAAGAAGATTTTGAAAAAATATCTTTAATAAATGCAGTTTTAGCTGGATTTAAATTTATGGGTGATAAAATTGGTCTAGGGATATGGTTTGTAAAGCTAATGGGATTAGCATATACATTGATAACATTAGTAGCTTTGATTCTTTGGAGTACATCACTTGCAGCAGGAGTATTTAGTGAAGCACCAAAAGGAACTTTTCCAGATTGGTTAACAAAAAAATCAGAAAAAACAGGAATATTAATAAATGCGTTAGTATTTCAAACGAGTTTAGCATTTTTATTTATAGCTTTAAATTCATTTGGAGGTTCAGCAGCAGGAGAGTTATACTATAGAGTATATGATATGACTACTATGGCATTAATATTACCTTACTTTTGTTTAGGTCTGAGTTATATATTTTTTAGAAAAAAAGGAATCATATCACCGTTTCAAATTTCAAAAAATAAAGTATTATCAATTTGTGCAGGAGTTTCAGTTTGTACTATGACATTTACATCTTTTGTATTTGCTGGTTATAATTTTACACAGCCAATTACTTTACAATTAGATAAAATGAAGTTATACTATGGTGGACTTTTGATGTTTATGTTAATTGGAATATTGATTAAATTTTTAAGCGAAATAAATCATAAAGCAAAAGAAAATAAAAGTAATAAAAATTAGGATAGCATTCAGCTATCCTAATTTTTTTCTATTTTTTCTCGATAATCATCTATTTTTTTTGTTATATTATTTTTATCAAAATTTTCTAAAAAAAGTAAAGCTATTTTTCTACTACAACCTAAAAGGTCTCTAAATTCAGAAAGTGTTATTGAAGCATTACTTTCAAAATGAGAGTTTAGTTTATTGATAGCTTCGTTGTAAAATCCCTTTAAAATAAAAGTTTCGTTTAAACTAATAATAAATCCATCTCTTAATAAAAAGTTAAAAATATCTTTGAAAACCTTATTTTTTAACTGGTCTTGTAAATTACTTTTGTTTAAACCATTAAACTGCTCTTTTTTTAGTAAAATTAAAATTTCGTCTTTAATTTTCTTTTCGTCTTTCGTAAGTTTTATTTTGAAGTTTTTATGAGAGATAAAACCACCTTCAAAAAGATAGTCCTCTTTAAAAATACTATTTACATTAAGTCCATTAAAAAATAAATTATTAATAGTAGAGATAGAAATACCTTTTTTTAAAGGATTATTTTTATGAAAAACTTCTAAATAGCTATCTATTTTAATTTTAATTTTAACCAAATTGTCTTTATAAATTAAAGATTCAAATTCTTCAAAATAAAAGATGTCATCCTTCAAATTATCTTTTGAAATATTTAAATTAAATTCAGAATTTAAAGTTTTTATAGAAACAAAAGAATCTTTTGTAGATAAGTATTCTGAAATGTTTAATTCATTTTTTAAAAGATATTTTAATTGAGCTAAATATTCTTTATTATTTTTTTTTGTAGGAGAACCTTGAGGTTTTAAAACACGGATACCTCCAATCAATACAGATGTTGAGAGAGTTCTTAAAATACCAATGTCATTAAAGTCTACAGGAATCTCTTTTTCCATTATGAGTTGAAAAAGAATATCTTTATTTTCAAAATCTTGTAAATACTTTATTTTTCCATAATATTCACCCGTTCCAATATGTAGTCTTATTTTTGTATTGTTTTTAGGAAGATTATTCTTTGAGAGAGGTATAAATAAAACATCTAAAATTTTACTATTAACAATTGATTTTGAATTTGTAAGTAAATTACCTCTTTCAATCTCTTTAGCAGATACTCCAGTTATATTTAAGGCACATCTTTGATGCTCTTCAATAAAGATACAATCTTTACCGTGAATTTGCATACCTTTTATTTTTACAGGTATATTTTGAGGGAATAGTGTTAAAGTATCACTTTTTAAAAGAGAACCATTAGTTGTACCACTTACAATTGTTCCAACACCTTTAGGTGAATAAATTTTATCAATATCAAGTCTAAATGAACTGTTAATGAAAGAATTTTTTTTTGAATTATTAAAAATTTTAGAAAGCTCAAGAATAATAAGGTCATATAACTTTTTATAACTAGAAGGATTATGTGAACTCACTTCTATAAATGGAAAATTTTCAAAAAAACCGTCATCAAAAACTGTATTGATTTCATCTTTCAAAGCCATGATTCTTTCTTCATCTACAAGGTCTCTTTTAGAGAGTACAACAATTCCCTTATTTATACCTAGTAGTTTTAAAATCTCTTTATGCTCAATTGTTTGAGGCATAACACCGTCATCACAAGCTATTAGAAATAGTACAAAATCAACTCCTTTAGCTCCAGCAACCATATTTTTTATAAATTTTTCATGCCCAGGAACATCGATAATACTTAAAGTTTTTCCGTCAGGAGTCAAAAGAGGGGCAAAACCAAGATCAATGGTTATACCCCTTTCTTTTTCTTCTTTTAGAGTGTCTGTATCTATATTTGTTAATATCTTGACAAGGGTTGATTTACCGTGGTCAATATGTCCAGCAGTACCAATTATAATGTTTTTCATAAATTATTACTCTTTAAAAAGTTTTTAAAATTATTTAAAATTATTGGATATTCATCGCTGTGTATTGTTTTTAAATCAATAATAAATTGATTGTTTTGAATTCTTCCAACTATAGGAACCTCTTCTTTTAAAAAAGCACGATTGATTCTGTTTGCTTCTAAAGAGTTAATGCTAAGACCGTAACTTTGAATAGTAGCATCAGGCATAGACCCACCACCAATTATAGCTTCAGTTTTAATAATTTCACAACTAATATTGATACTTTCTAAAAGTGTTTTTAGTACACTTGCTCTATCAAGAACACGAGATACTGGTTCTAAAATTCTATTTAAAGTTGGATTTTTTTCAATAGCAACTTTTTCATCAGAATATTGTTTGAATACAAATTCTAAAGCACTTATAGTCATTTTACAAACTCTAAAAGCTCTTAAAAATTGATTTGATTTTAACCTATCGATTAGGGATTTTTTACCAATGATAATACCACATTGAGGACCACCAAGGAGTTTATCTCCACTAAAAGTAATTAAATCCATTCCCGACTCTATTGATTCGAAGATAGTGGGTTCTTTTTTTAAGCCGTAATTAGAAAAATCAACAAGAACACCACTTCCTAAATCTTCCATAGAGATAATATTTTTTTCTTTTGCTAATTTAGCAATATCACTGTTTGAAACAGATTTAGTAAATCCAGCTACATGGTAGTTTGATGTATGAACTTTTAAAAGCATAGATGTATTTTCATTTATAACTTTTTCATAATCAACTAAATGAGTTCTATTTGTAGTTCCAACTTCAACGAGCTTAGCATTTGAAAGCTCCATAATATCTGGAATTCTAAAAGAACCTCCAACTTCAACAAGTTCACCTCTAGAAATAACCACTTCTGTATTTTTACTAAATTCATTTAAACAAAGCATTACAGCAGCAGCATTATTATTAACAACAAGAGCAGATTCAGTTCCTGTAATTTTAGAAATAATATCTTCAATATGAGAATATCGACTTCCTCTTTCACCAGTTTTTAAATTAAACTCAAGGTTATTGTAACCAGTAAGAGATTCACCTAGATGCTCTAAGAGTTCTTTTGAAAAAAGAGATCTTCCTAGATTAGTATGTAATATTGTACCAGTTCCATTAATAACTCTTTTTAAGTTAAATTTTAAATTGTTATTTAAAATTTCTACAACTTTATCTTCAATTTGTTCTGTAGAATAATTATAAATTCTATCTTCTAAAATACCTTTTCTAAAAAAAGTAATCGCTTCACTTACAGCATTAGAAATTTCTTTACTTCTTTTATTTTTAAAAAATTCTTTTTCTTTAAGTAAATCAATTGTTTTATCTACTTTGGGTAGATTTCTTAAAAGAATTTGTTTGTTATTCATATAACTCCTTATCTAACTACGATATATTTCCCGTTGTATTTATCAACAGTACCAATTAAAGATGATTTTATGTCTAAAGCATTAAGTTTATCCATAACTTCAGATGCTTCATTAGAAGGTAAAGAGAATAATAATCCACCAGATGTTTGTGGATCTAATAAAATCTCTTGTAACCAAAATGGAACTGAAGAAATATCAACTTTATCATTTAAGTAGTTTCTATTTTTTTGTCCCATAGAATTGATATAAAATTCTTTAGCGAAAGTCTTAGCTATTTCAAGGTATGGGATAAGTTCTTGTTCTAAAACAAAAGTTTTTTCAGAAGCTACAGCCATTTCATAAGCATGTCCTAAAAAACCAAATCCAGTAATATCTGTACAAGCACTAACAGAGTAATCTCTAATAATCTCTGCAGAGTATTTGTTAAGGGTTGTCATAATTTTAATCCACTCTTTTTTAACCTCTTCTGGAATAATTTCAACTTTAGAAGCTGTAGATATAATACCTGTTCCTAGAGGTTTTGTGATAATTAAAACATCACCTTCTTTAGACCCATAATTTTTTAAAACTTTATCTGGATGAATTAAACCAGTTACTGACAATCCATATTTTACTTCAGGATCATGAATAGAGTGTCCACCACTTAGAACAGCTCCAGCTTCAGCTATTTTTTCAGCTCCACCTCTTAAGATTTCACCTAAAATTTCTATATTTTCTTTTTCAGGAAAACAAACTATATTCATAGCAGTTTTAGGCTCTCCACCCATAGCGTAAACATCACTCAAAGAGTTAGCAGCAGCTATTTGACCAAAGATATAAGGATCCTCAGTCATTGGTGTAAAGAAATCTAAAGTTTGTATCAAAGCTATCTCATCAGTTAATTTGTATATAGCTGCATCGTCAGACTTTTCAAATCCAACAATTAAGTTTTTATCTTCCACACTCGGAAGATTTTTTAATAATTTTGAAAGAACCTCCGGTCCTATTTTACTTGCTCAACCACCGATTGAACATCTATCTAATAAAAGTTTCATTTTACCTCCTTAAGTAATCATTTTCATAAATGAATGTTTATAATTATACCATAATTATATATTTAATACCATACCACCTTCTAAATTATCAACAGTTGAAACGGTAATGTTATTTTTATTTAAAACTTCAAGAAGTGTAAGCAGAATAAGGTTTCCAGCAATAATGACATCTGCACGGTCAGCTTCTAAACCAATAATTTTTTTACGTTCATCTAATGTTTTAGTTAAAAATAAAAAGAGATTTTCCTCGAGTTCAATTTTTGTAAGTATATATTTATCTATCTCTGCTTCAATAAAGTTAGTTAATTTTTTTGAAATAGAAACATTAGTAGTGACAGTTCCAGCTACTCCAATTATTCTGAAAGTTTCATTAGAAAACTTAGTTAATTCATTAAAGAATCCTTTTAAATAATTCCGAGCAGATAATAAAGTTTCTTCAGTATAGTTTTCACCTTCAAAAAACATCTCTGTCAATTTAACTACACCAATTGGAAAACTCTTAACATAGTCGATTCCTTTGTAATTTCCTAGAGTGATTTCAGTGCTTCCACCACCAACGTCAATGCTAGCTATTTGTTCTTTGTAGATATTACTATTTCCATTAAAACTAAGCTTAGCTTCAATTTCACCAGGAATAACAAGAGTATTTATATCAAATTCATTTTTTATACCTTGAACAAATAAACTACCGTTACTAGCTTCTCTTGTAGCTGCAGTAGCAAAGGCGATAATCTCAGCTACACCCATAGAATCACATTTAGCTCTAAAATGCTTTATAATTTCATAAGTTTTTTCAATAGACTCTTTTGATAATACACCAGTTTGATTTAAATTTTTTCCTAATCTTGAAACTTCTAAATCTTTATATAAAGGAGTAATAATTTTAATCTTATTATCTAATTTTTCAACTTCTGCAATAAATAATCTACAAGAGTTAGTACCAATATCTATAACAGCTTTTAATAATCTATCTTTAAAAATTTTATTTGCTAAAATTATAGTTTCTTTTTCGATGGATAAATTTTCAAGAATTCCATTTTTATTTATTATAAATTTAATTTTATTATGAGTATTCTTTTTATCTTTTCTCATTACATTTAGTAAAGCTTCTTCTTCAATAAACATAGGAGTTGAATCTATTTTATAAATATTGAATAAATCAACAATAGACTTTAGGTATTCATCAGAACTAAAGCCTAAAATTTTAGAGATTTGAAGTTCAAAAACGATTCCTTTAGCAACAGCTTCACCATGAGAGATATGTTCATAGTTAAATAGAGTTTCTAGGGCGTGAGCATAAGTATGACCGAGATTTAGCATAGCACGCTCTCCTTTTTCAAGTTCATCTTTTTCTACAAAAGATTTTTTTATTTTACAAGACTCGTAAATCATTTGTATTAAAAAATCAGGTTTTTGTTTTAATATTTCTCTAAAAGATTCAGATAAAAAATTGAAGTAGTCTTTATCTTCAGAAATAATAGCATGTTTTATAACTTCACCCATACCAGATTTAAATTGACATTCGGGTAGAGTTTTTAAAAAATTAATATCGATAATTACAGCAATTGGTTGCTTGAAAGAACCGATTAGGTTTTTACCTAAAGGATGATTTATTGCAACTTTACCACCAACACTAGCATCAACTTGAGCAAGTAAAGATGTAGGGATTTGTATAAAGTCTAACCCTCTCATAAATGTAGAGGCAATAAAACCACCTAAATCACAAACCACTCCGCCACCAACACAAACGATAAGAGAGTTTCTAGAAAAATTGTTTTCAATTAAAAAAGAATATATTTCCATTGCAGTATCAATGTTTTTATATATTTCACCATCTTTTATTTTATAAGTATAAGTTTTTCTTTTTGGTAAATTAGACAATATTTTATGAGCATATAAATTTCCAACTGTTTCATTTGTTAATAGTAAAATTTTATCATAATTTTCAGTAAATTCTCTAATTTTATTAATGGTTTCTTGTCCAATAATAATATCGTATGAATTTATAGAAGTTTTCATAACTAGGTTTTTCATAGAACTCTCCTTTTGATTATTTTTTACATTTAAAGTATAATATTTTTATGTTAAAAAAGCAAATTTACAAAAAGTGAAAAATATGATATTTTATACAAAAGAAGAAAATAAAACCGGAGGTTAGAGATGCAGGGATTTAAAACTTTTATATTGATGCTAACAATGACTTTTCTTTTATTGTTTATAGGTGGGTCTGTTGGTGGGAAAAATGGAGTGACAATAGCTTTAGTTTTAGCGGGGGTAATGAATTTTGTATCGTATTGGTTTAGTGATAAAATAGTATTATCTATGTATGGAGCACAAGCATTACCAGAAAATCATAAAGTTTATTGGATAACTAAAAAGTTAGCTGATAGTGCAGGATTACCAATGCCAAAAGTATATATAATGAATGAAAGTCAACCAAATGCTTTTGCAACAGGAAGAAATCCAAATCATGCAGCAGTAGCAGTAACTAGAGGGTTAGTTGAATTAATGGATGATAATGAATTAGCAGGAGTAATAGCACATGAATTAGGTCATATATCAAATAGGGATATATTAATTCAAACAGTAGCAGCAACATTGGCAGGAGCAATTGCATACATGGCTAATATGGCTAAATGGGCTGCTATATTTGGTGGTGGAAGAAGAGATGATGAAGATAGAAATGGTGGTATTTTAGGACTTTTAGCAGTGAGTATTTTTGCTCCACTAGCAGCAATGCTAATTCAAATGGCAATTTCAAGAACAAGAGAATATAAAGCAGATAATTTTGGAGCTAAAGTATCAGGAAATCCAAGATACTTAGCAAATGCCTTAAGAAAATTAGAATCTTATTCAACAAGAATACCGATGGACGCAGTACCAGCAACAGAAAACATGTTTATAGTTTCTCCGTTAGCAGGTAGTAAGATGGCAAGTTTATTTAGTACTCATCCAAGTACAGCAGAAAGAATAAGAAGATTAGAAGAGTTGAATTAGAGCTAGGAAATCTAGCTCTTTTTATTTGACACTGTGAAAATATTGTTATATACTTTTCATAGTATATAAAGGCGGTGTAGAATAGTGAACTGGAAAAAATTGAGAATAGAGAGTAAAGATGAAATTCAAAGTTTTTTAAACAATAATTTTGAAACATCAGATTTGAATTTTACAAATTTTTATTTATGGAGTTTTAGTGAAAATATAGAGTATTGTATTGAAAATGACATTCTTAATATAAAAGGAAGTTATTGTGGTGAAGAATATTATTTTGCACCAATATCTAAAAATCTAAATAAGGATAATATAATAGAAAATATAAAATGTATAAAAGAAAAAAATGGAAAAATTGTATTTATTCCAGAATCTTACAATGAATTTTTAAAAGATATTTTTGATTTAAAAGAGGAAAGAGATTCTTTTGATTATATATATTTAAAAGAAGATTTAGCGTCTCTTAAAGGAAGAAAATTTTCATCAAAGAAAAATAAGGTAAATAAGTTTATAAAAGTTTATGATTTTATTTATGAAAAAATATCAGAATCAAATATAGAAGAGATAAGAAGTTTTCAAAAAACTTGGACTGAAAATAGAAAAAGTGATGTTATAATCTTATCTGAAACAATGGGAATTGAAGAGCTTCTTAATAACTATGAAAAATTAGGATTAAGAGGAGGAGTTTTGAAAGTTGAAAATAAAGTTATAGCATATGCTATTGGAGAAAAGATAACAAAAGATATGGGAGTTATTCATATAGAAAAAGCTGATTTTGAGTATCTAGGAAGTTATCAAATGATAAATATGTTAGTAGCAAAATCAGAGTTTTCAGATGTTGAATTTTTAAATAGAGAGGATGATTTTGGTAGTTCTGGATTAAGAGAAGCAAAGTTATCTTACCAACCGATAAAGCTTTTAAAAAAATATAGTTTATAATAAGGGAGGATTTATGTTTAAAGTTGTTAATAAAATAGAAAAAAGTTATGATTTAAATCTTGGATTAGTATTTCATGAACAAGTTGAAATTTGTGAACATGTTTCAGAGACGAATAGAGAGTTAATAGGTAAAGTAATTTCTAAAAAAGAATTTACTGGTAAAAAAGGCGAAACTTTAAAAATTGATTTATTAGAAAATGGAAATCTTGTTTCAATATCACTAGTTGGAATGGGTAAAGAAGAAGAATTTACTTTAGACTTATTTAGAGAGGTAATGTTTGAAACTTTATCTAAAGAAAAAGGAAATGTATTAATCTCTTCAGATCAAGAAGTTTTGTTGAATTATGAAGTTTTAGGTGAAATAGTTTCTAATGTAAATTATTCGTTTGATACTTTTAAAGAAAAAAAATCTGATAAAGTAAATGTTGAATTGTTTATATCAAGTGAAGAAAAAAATATTTCAGAAACAATCCTATTGGGAGAAGTGACAGATATAGCTAGAGATTTAGTAGATTTACCTGCGAATATAATAAATCCAATTACTCTAGCAGAAAGAGTTTCTGAATTAGGAAAAGAATATGGTTTTGAAGTAGAAATTTTAGATGAAATAGAGATGGAAAAAATAGAGATGAATTTATTATTAGCAGTAGGAAGAGCTTCAGTAACAAAGCCAAGACTAATAGTAATGAGATATTTAAATGGAACAGATAGTGATGAAAGAATAGGTTTAGTTGGAAAAGGATTGACATATGATACTGGAGGTCTTTGTATTAAGCCAGCTGATTCTATGTTTGAAATGAAGAGTGATATGGCAGGATCAGCTTCAGTAATTGGAGCGATGTGTGCTATTGCAAAAGCTAAGTTAGAAAAAAATGTAGTAGCAGTAGTAGCAGCATGTGAAAATGCAATTAATGAAAATGCATATAGACCAGGAGATATAATTAAATCAATGAATGGTAAAACTGTAGAAATAATAAATACAGATGCAGAGGGAAGATTAGTATTGGCTGATGCAATAACTTATTCAATAAGAAAAGAAAAAGTTACAGAAATTGTAGACGTAGCAACATTAACAGGAGCTATATTAGTCGCTTTAGGAAATTTAACAACGGGAGTATTCTCTAACGATGATGAAAAATACTCAATGTTAGAATCTGCAAGTAAATTACATGGTGAAAAAGTTTGGAGAATGCCTATTTTTGAAGAATATGCAGAACTTTTAAAATCAACAGTTGCAGATGTAAAACATACTGGTGGAAGAATGGGTGGCTCTATAACTGCAGCAAAGTTCTTAGAAGGCTTTGTAGAAGGTTTACCTTGGATTCATATGGATATTGCTGGAACATCTTATAATAGTAGTGTTAAGTGGGTAAAAAAAGGTGCTACAGGCGTTGGAGTAAAATCACTTTATAGTTATGTAAAAAATAGATAAAAATCTAAAAAAAGGTGAGTTTAACTCACCTTTTATAATAAGGGAGGATTTTTATGATAAAAGAAGAGTTAAAAAAATTGTGGAAAGACCTTTTTCACGATGATACAGTATATATTGATTGGTATTTTGATAATATTTATTTAGAAAAGAATACTAAAATATATTCTAAAGATAAAAGTTTAGAAGGAATGTTATTTCAAAATAAATATCATATTTTTGTAGATAAAGATAAATTCATGGGACGATACTTGGTTGGTGTAGGAGTAACTCCAGAGAAACGTGGAGAGGGAATAATGAAAAATCTTATGCTGCAAAGCATGAGTGAAGCATATAATTATGGAGAAGAGTTTATATACCTAACACCAATAGATAAAAATATTTATGAAAGATTTGGATTTGGTTATATATCATCATTAGCTCAATACAATATACCACTTCAAAGTTTAAGCAATTTTAAAAAAGAATTTAAAGTAAAAAAAATAGATTCTGCGAATTATAATGATAAAGTTTTATTAGAACTAGAAGAATTTTATAGAGAGTATTCAAAAGAGTTTTATATAGGAGTAGCTAGAGATAAAAATTGTTATAAAGATATATTATCAGAATTGTTTTGTGAAGAAGGATTGGCTTATATAAATTATGATTTGTATGGAAAGATAAATGGATATGTTTTACTAAAAAATTCAGAAATAATTTTTGTAAAAGAAATGTTATTTAAAGAAAGAAGAGTTTTAGAAACACTACTTTCAATAATATATGGTTATAAAGATTATTATAAAAGTTTAGAAATTGTTTTACCAGAAAATGTTTATTTAGAAGATTATTTAAAAACTGAAACTGGTATAAAAAAAGTATTGAAAAATAAAGTTCAAGCTAGAATATTGAAAGTTGAAAAAACACTCATGAGGTTAGCTAAAAATTTAGTGGATTCAGAAGAAGTTTCTATATATGTTCAAGATGATTTTATAAAAGAAAATACAGGTGTATTTAAATTAAAAAAAGATTCTTTAGAACGGATAAAAGGTGATTTTGATATAAGCTTAAAAATAAAAGAGTTAACAATTTTAGCTTATGGTTTTAGAGATTTTGAATCTTTAAAAAAATTAGATGATTTCTTTATAAAAAATAAGAGTAAAGAAGAAATATTTAAAAAAATGTTTAAAAAAAGAATAAATTATTTTAATCAAGATTTTTAAAAGATAAAAAGCATCTATTCTCAAAAGTGAATAGATGCTTTTATTTATTTTTGCATATAGAAAATTACATTTAGGTTAGCACTAACTTCAAGATTGTTAGGAACTGTTACAGGTATTGGAGCACTATCACTTTTGAATGAGCTATTTGTCATAAAAGGAATTGCTCTAGGCATACTATAATTTAAATCTATATTTTTAGGTGAAATATTAAAATTTTCCATTTTGGCAATCAAATTTGCTTTTGATTTAGCATCTTCATATGCTAATTTATAAGCTTCATTTTCTAACTCTTTTCTGTTGGCAATAAAAAAGTTAATTTCACCAATATTACTAACTCCACCAGTGTTTAAAGCAGTTAAAACTTTTCCAGCACTTTTCAAATCATTACTAGTAATAGTAATTTGATTTCTAACAAAGTATTTCATTTCATTAGTTGTTTTATTGTTAGAGTTATAATCAGTTCTATAATTTAATGTGTAATTTTCAGTTTTAAGATTACTATCTTTTAAACCACTCTTTTTTAAAAGCTTAATTGCGTTATTAACAATTTCAGTGTTTTCATCGATAGCATTTTGAGAAATTGAATGAGATGTTTCAACTGTTCCTACAAGAGTAAAAGTATCGGGTTTACCAGAAACAACACCATTTCCTACAACAGAAATTGTAGGTATTTCATTTGTAAAGATTAAAGCTGAACTCAACATAAAAATTGAAGTCATTATTTTTTTCATAAAAACCTCCTATAATTTTTTTAAAATTAGTACATCGGTAGATAGCTTAGGAACATAGTGAGTATTAGTTTCTAAATCTCTATGATATTTTAAATTTCCAACTTTTCCATCTGTTAAGACAACAGAATCTGTTGGTTTTCCTAATGCGATTAAAAGATGTGGAGAATAAAGTTCGGTATTAAGGTCAACTATACGTGGAATTTCTAGCTTGTTAAAAGAACCAATTAAACAGCCACCAAATCCTAAATCTGTAGCTTTTAATAATATATTTTGAGAAGCAATACCAATATCCATACCTAAATTTATAGGAGTTAAAGTAGTTTCTTTTAAACTGCTAATAAGGATATAAGCTTTTGGACCCTCTTCTAAATTAGGGCTCCAAGGAATAGCACCAGCCCAAGCAGTATGAGGAAATATTTTATGACATAAACTTTGAGAATTTATAAGAGTATATCTTAATGTTTGGCTATTTTTTCCAGATCCACCAAGTCTTGCTGCTTCAATCATTTTCTCTAAAAAACTAAAGCTAATCTCTGTAGAATCAAAAGTTCTGTAAGAACGAGTTTTTAACAATAATTCATCCAACATTTAAAACCTCCTCAATCTTTTAAAACAATACTACTTTAAAAATAACTAAAAGTCAACATCTTAAGAGGAAAAAGTAGACAATTCTTGCAACTTGCTATAAAATAAGATATAAATAAAGAGCTTAAAAATAAGGAGTGATAACTGTGAATTTTATATACGACAGAAAGAAAACAGCAGTAATTTATAAAAATAAAGAGTATTCTTATAATGAAATTATAAAGATAGCTAAAATATATTCAGGTTTTTTAAAAATAGAAAAAGAGGATAAAGTAGCATTATTTATGGAAAATAGACCTGAATATGTAGCTTCGATTTTATCTGTTTGGGAAAAAAAAGGAACTTGTGTTAATTTGGATGTAAGCTATACATCAGAGCAATTAATTTATGTTTTTAACGATTCAGCTCCTAAATATATAGTAACATCAAATCAAAATATAGAAGTAGCTTTAAAAGCAAAGGAAGAATCTAGTTCAGATATTATTATTATAAATTTAGATGAAATAGACACGTCAATTCATTTTGAAATGGAAGATGTAAGCATTAAATGTTTAGATAAAGAGTCTGTTGCAGTTATGCTATATACATCAGGAACAACAGGAAATCCTAAAGGAGTTATGCTAACGTTTGATAACTTAATGTCTAATATTGAAGATATAGAGGCGATTAAATTTGTTTCTGGAGAGGATAGAGTTTTAGCAATGTTGCCTTTCCATCATGTTCTGCCATTAGTTTTATCGATGCTAATGCCTTTAAAATTTGGTTGTTTAATCGTAATTTTAGATGAATTATCTTCTGAAGCTATAAAAAGTAATTTGCAAAAATATAAAATAACTGTGGTAATAGGAGTTCCTAGGGTTTGGGAAATGTTCCACAAAGGTATTATGGGTAAGATTAAATCAAGTCCTGTAAGTTATAAACTTTTTAATGTTTGTAAAAAATTAAAGATAGTTCCTTTAAATAGAATTATATTTAAAAAAATTCAAGATGCTTTTGGAGGAAATATCAGAATATTAGTTTCAGGTGGAGCTAAATTAGATACAGAAATATGTGAAGATTTTAGTACTTTTGGATTTAATATGTTAGAGGGGTATGGTTTAACAGAAACCTCTCCAATAATATCATTTAATAGACCTGGAGATATAGTTTCAGGAACAGTTGGAGTTACTTTACCAGGTGTAACTGTAAAATTAGGAGAAGATGGAGAGATTCTTGTTAAAGGAAGAAATGTAATGAAAGGATATTATAAAAATCCTGAAGCTACAGCATCAGCGATTGATAAAGATGGATGGTTCCATACTGGTGATTTAGGTCAATTTGATGGAGACCATTTAAAAATAATTGGAAGAAAAAAAGAGATGATAGTATTATCAAATGGAAAAAATATAAACCCTTCTGATGTTGAAGCTGAAATAATGAAAGGGTCGGATTTAATTGAAGAGGTTGCAGTAGCAGAGCATCAAAAGCATTTAGTTGCGATAGTATATCCAAATTTCAAACTGTTAGAAGAAAGAAAGATATCAAATGCAAAAGAAGCTATAAAGTGGGAAGTTATTGATAAATATAATATAACAGCTCCGAAATATAGAAAAATATTGGACATAGTTATAGTAAAAGAAGAACTTCCAAAAACTAAGCTTGGAAAATTAAGAAGATTTATGCTAAAAGATTTAATTGTTGGAATATCATCTTCAGTAAAAGAAGAAGTAGAAACTCCAACAGTAAAAAAAGTAGAAAAGAAAGTATCAACATCAAAAGAGATTAATTCAGAAGAGTTTAAACAAGTTTCTAAATTTATAAAAACTCTTCATGATGAAATTGAAATAATTCCAGAGTCACATTTAGAAATTGATTTAGGATTAGATTCTTTAGATTTAGTTGAAATAATATCGTTTGTTCAAAATACTTTTGGAGTGAGTGTTGTTGAAGAAGATTTTGCTAGAATCAAAACTGTAGAAAATCTATGTGAATATATAAGAGATGAAGGTGGAAATTTTGAAGATAAAGAAGTAAATTGGAAAAAAATATTTGAAGAGCCAATAGAAGTTAAAATGCCAACATCAAAATTAGTAACACCGTTAACAGTAATTTTAAAACCACTATTTAACAGTTATATAAAATTAGAAAAAAATATAGAAAAACTAAATAATACTGCACCAGTTATTTTTGTAGGAAATCATCAAAGCATGCTAGATGCATTTGCTTTTTCTCAAACATTGCCAAAAGAGATGCAGAAAAAAACTTATTTCTTAGCAATAAATATTCATTTTGAAGGAAAAGTTAAAAAATATTTAGCTGATAATGGAAATATTATATTGGTTGATATGAATAAAAACTTAAAAGAAAGTTTGAAAGTAGCAGCGGAAGTATTAAAAAATGGTAACAATTTAGTGATTTTCCCAGAAGGAGCAAGAACTAGAGATGGAGAAGTTCAAGAGTTTAAGAAAACATTTGCTATTCTTTCAAAAGAATTAAATATTCCAGTTGTGCCATTTTTAATTCAAGGTGCTTATGAGTTAATGCCTTATGGACAAAACAAACCATCTTCTGGAAAAATGAGTGTTACTATATTAGATAAAGTAAATCCTGAGAATAAAACAGTTGATGAGATTTTAAAAGAAAGTAAACAGAGAATTGTTGAAAATATAAAAGTTTAGAGTATAGCTGGTATTGGGAAACAATACCAGCTATTAGTTTATTTCATTGTATTGAAATAATAAGACAAGTATGATATAATCACTTGAAGAAAAAAATACACCTGTAATAAATAGGAGGACAAATGGAATTTGTAAAAAATCATAATAAAATAGCAATTATTTATGAAGGGATAAAATATTCATATAAAGAACTTATAGCAGGAGCAAAAGAATATTCAGCAATGTTAGATTTAAAAAAAGAAGAACGTGCAGTTGTATTTATGGAAAATAGACCTGAGCTTTTCTATTCTTTTTTGGGGATTTGGGATAAAAAAGGAACTTGTGTATGTTTAGATGCTGCTTCAAAAGTATCGGAGTTTGAATACTTTATAAAAGATTGTACACCTAAATATATATTTGTATCAAATAATACATATAGTGTAGCAAAAGAAGCGGTGGAAAAATCAAATATAGATACAGTTATTTTTAATATAGATGAAATTGATTTATCTAAAGCAAATAAAGAAGGAGTGATATATTCACCAGATAATGATGCAGTAGCATTAATTCTTTATACATCTGGAACAACAGGTAATCCTAAAGGAGTAATGCTAACTTTTGATAATATTTTAGTAAATATAGAAGGATTAAATAAATACAATATGTATCAACCTTCAGATAGAATTTTGGCGTTATTACCAATGCATCATATTTTTCCACTTTTAGGTTCAGGAATAATACCTTTACAACAAGGAGCAACAATAGTATTTTTAAAAGAGTTGTCATCTCAATCAATGATGGATGCTTTAAAAAATTATAAAATAACTATAATGATTGGAGTACCAAGACTTTGGGAAATGTTGCATAAGAAAATTATAGAAAAAATAAATTCAAATAAAGTTGCTAAAACATTATTTAAAGTTTGTGAAAAAGTAAAAAGTAAAGATTTAAGTAAAAAGATATTTAAAAAAGTTCATGAAGGATTTGGTGGAAACATAAGATTCTTTGTTTCTGGTGGTTCTAAATTAAATGCAGATATATCAAGAGATTTTAAAACTCTTGGAATAGATATATGTGAAGGTTATGGACTAACAGAGACAGCTCCAATGATATCATTTACTCCGATTAATTGTGTTGTGCCAGGTTCAGCAGGAAAGATAATGAATGGAGTAGAAGTTAAAATAGCCGAAGATGGAGAGATATTATCTAAAGGTAGAAATTTAATGAGGGGATATTTTAATAGGCCTGAAGCAACTGCAGAAGTGATAGATTCAGAGGGATGGTTCCATACAGGAGATTTAGGAGAAGTAAAAGATGAATATCTTTATGTAACTGGAAGAAAAAAAGAGATGATAGTATTATCAAATGGAAAAAATATAAATCCAATCGAAATAGAGCAGTGGATTACTTCAAAAACAGATTTAATAGAAGAGATGGTAGTTATAGAATATAACTCTTTATTAACAGCAGTTGTATATCCTAATTTTTCTAAGGTGAAAGAACATAAAATTACAAATATATCTGAAACGTTAAAAAATGATGTAATTGACAAATATAATGTTAAAGCTCAAAATTATAAGAAAATATTGGATTTAAAGATAATACAACAAGAACTACCTAAAACAAAAATTGGTAAAATAAGAAGATTTATGGTAAAAGATTTATTAGATGGGAAAGTAGAAAAAGAAATAAAAGAAACTGCACCTACTTTTAAAGAGTATTCAATAATACAAAAGTATTTGAGTGATTTAAAAGGTAAAAGTGTATTATCAACATCTCATTTAGAGTTAGATTTAGGACTAGATTCATTAGATTTAGTTGAATTTATTGCATTTGTTAGCAGTAGTTTTGAAGTAGATTTAACAGAAGAGATTTTAGTAGAAAATCCAACAGTGTTAAAAATATCTGAGTATTTAAAATCTAATTCTAAAAATATAAATATTAAAGATACTGATTGGAGTAGCATTTTAAGCAAAGACAATCTAGAAGGATTGCCTAAGTCTAATTGTGCAGGGAAAATTATAAAATCACTTTTAAAGTTACCTTTTTCAACATATATAAAAATTGAGAAAGATGGAGTAGAAAACTTAAATATAAACAATCCAACAGTATTTGTAGGAAATCATCAAAGTTTCTTAGATGGATTCATATTCTCACAAAGTCTTTCAAATGAAATATTAGACAAAACTTGTTATTTAGCAAAAGTAGCTCATTTTAAAGATGGTATTTTAAAATCATTAGGAGAAAATTCAAATATAATTTTAATTGATATAAATAAAAATTTATCTGAAACATTACAAACTGCTGCAACAGCTTTAAGAAAAAATAAAAATATAGTTATATTCCCAGAAGGGACAAGAACTAGAGATGGAAAAATGATAGAATTCAAAAAATTCTATGCTGTTTTAGCAAAAGAGTTAAATGCAGATATTGTTCCATTTGGTATAAAAGGTGCTTATGAAATTTATCCACCACATAAAAAGCTACCTAAAAGTGGTTTGGTAAAAATTAAATTTTTTGAAAAAGTATCTTCTAAAGATTATTCAATAGAAGAGTTAGTAGATAAGAATTTCAAAACAATAAAAGAATGGGTAGAAAAATAAAAAAAGGTTGCCGAAAGGCAACCTTTTATATTATTAAAATGATAGCATAGGACCAAGAATTTTACCACCTAAAAGATGGAAATGTAAATGAAATACTTCTTGACCACCATGAGAATTACAATTTGTAATCACTCTGTAACCATCTTCAGAGATATTTAAACTTTTAGCTATGTCTTTAATAGCTAAATACATAGCAATTAGATAATCTGAATCTTCAGCAGTTATGTCATTCAAAGTTGGAATTTCCTTTTTAGGAACAACTAAGATATGTATAGGTGCTGCTGGATTGATATCTTTAAAAGCGATAACTTTATCATTTTCAAAAACGATATTAGCAGGAATCTCTCTGTTTATAATTTTGGTAAATATAGTAGACATAAAATCACTCCTGAATGAAAAGATTAAAGTTCGATAGCTTCAATTCTTGTTAAATGCCTTCCACCTTCAAATTCAGTTTCTAAAAATTGATCTACAATTTCAAGAGCTAAAATATCTCCAGTCATTCTAGCACCTAGAGCTAAAATGTTAGCATCGTTATGTTGTCTAGTTAGTTTAGCCATCGTTGTATTTGAACATAAAGCTGCTCTGATACCTTTAAATCTATTTGCTGCAATTGATATTCCAATTCCAGTACCACAGATTAGGATTCCAAAATCAGCTTCTGCTTCAAGTATAGATTTAGCAACAGATTTAGCAAAAGTAGGATAATCAACAGAATCTGTTGAATATGAACCTTTATCTAAAACTTCAAACCCTTTTGCCTCTAAATGATTTTTAACAATTTCTTTTAAAGCAAATCCACCATGATCTGCACCTAAAGCTATTTTCATCTATTTATACTCCTTAACTCTTCATAGTAATGTTTAATGTAATAAAATTAGTCTTCGAATCCGTGGAAATGAGCATGTCCATGTTCAATTTCTTCTTCAGTAGCTTCTCTTACATCAGAAACAGCAACATCAAACTTTAAATTTTTACCAGAGAATGGGTGATTTCCATCAGCAGTTATAACATCATCTTCGATGCTAGTTATAACAAATGATTGCTCAGTATCGTCATCCATATCAGCTATAAAGTCTAATCCTTCGTAGATATCTTCAAATTCAGTGAATTCAGATCTATCCATTTCAACGATTAACTCTTCATCATAGTCTCCGTATCCTTCTTCTGGAGTTAATTCGATAGTTGTTGTGTATCCTTTTTCTTTTCCTTCTAAAGCTTCTTCAATAGCTGGAACAAAGTTTCCAAATCCGTGGATGTAGAAAAATGGTCCTACGTCTTGTGTATCTTCTAAAAGATCTCCGTTATCTTTGTTGTAAACTTTAAACTCAAGTGTTACTACTTTTCCTTCTTCTATTTTCATCTAAAACACCTCACTAGAATCCCCATACAAGATAGGGTTATTTGATATTTAAAAGCATAACATAAAATTAAATAAATTTCATCAAAAATATTAAATTATTTTAAAAATCCCATATTTTTTTTGACAATCTTACAGTTTGATTCATCAGTTAATACTTCTAAAAGATAAAAAGCTACATCAAGAGCTGTACTAGGACCAGAAGAGGTGATAATATTATCTGATATGACAATGTTTTCTTTAACTGGAATAGCACCATAATTCTTTAGTTGATTAAAGTATCTTTCATTATCTAAAAGATATGTTGTAGCGGGAATATTTTTTAAAAATCCATGTATACCAATTGCTAAAGAACCTGTACAGACTCCAATAACAATTTTTTTATTCGAAATAAAATAATTTAACAAGGATTCTACTTCTTCAGATTGAATATCATTAAAGAATCCCGCTTTACCAAAACCTCCTGGAATAACTAATGCACTAAACTCATTTAGGTCAA
>JBOFUO010000007.1:0-29746 GCA_051652625.1 Cetobacterium sp. | reverse complement strand
ATCCATGTTCTTGTGGAAATGGATTTGACGAGGAATTATGCACTTGTACTCCTTATGATTTAAGACGATATAATAAAAAATTATCAGGTCCAATAATAGACCGAATTGATTTGTATGTACAAATAAATAGATTGAACGATACTCAAATTTTAGATGATGAACGAGGGGATTCTTCGGAAAAGATAAAAGAGAGAGTTATCAAAGCAAGAGAAATACAAAAATCTAGATTTTCATCTGATAAATTAAATAGAGATATGGATAATAACGATGTTGAAAAATTCTGCTTTTTAAATGAAGACTGTGAACGCATTATAAGAGCATCTATCAAAAGCTTAAATTTATCTATGAGAACATATCATAAAATATTAAAAGTAGCTAGAACTATTGCCGATTTGGATAACTCTCTGAATATTGAAAAACAACATTTATTAGAGGCAACTAATTTTAGAAAAAAATAAAAAAAGTGGATAACATTTTAAAATGTTATCCACTTTTTTAACTATTAGATTTTTCTACAACTATTTTAGCTAAAACTCCATTTATGAATTCATGTGATTTATCATCACCATATTTTTTAGCTAATTCTACAACTTCATTTACAACTATCTCTGCTGGGACTTCTTCAAATAGAATTTCATACGTAGATATTTTCAATAATGCTTTTTCTACATTTCCAATTCTTTCTAAATTCCATCCAGTTATATTACTTTTTAAAGTTTCTATAACTTTTTCATCGTTTAAAGTCATACCTTGACAGTATTTTTCTATAAACTCTTTCTCATTTGTGTTTAAGTTAGTATCATCTCTCAATAGGTAATTTTCTAAAGTTTCGTTTATTTTAACTTCAGTCAACTCCGCTTCAAATACTATTTTAAATAATTCTTCTCTCGCTACTCTTCTACTCATTATAATTTCCTTTCTAATCCTTTAATCTATTTAATATTTGTTTTTTTAACTTCTCTTGAAAATCTCTATCTCCTAGTTTATACCCTATAACCATTAAAAGCAATATAAATATTGTTTTTAAAAATCCATACTGTACCAAAAGAACTCCAGATATTAACCCTAGGACAGCATATAGATATTTTTTTAAATTAAGAATACAGTTTTCAATAATCTTTTCTAACATCATATTTGCCTCCTCTTATTCCATTATATCCCTTTTTATTGATAATTTTGAAATTTTTACCTCTATATAATCAACTTTTAAATCTAGCTTTTCTTCTAAGTTATTCTTTATTAAATTTTGTATATCTATCGTTTTAACCGATAAATTATTATTTGATACCATATCTAAATTTAATTTAACAAAGTACTTGTTGCCTCTATTTCCACAATCTATTCTTAAACCTCTAATATCACTATCTCTTGATAGGATCTCTCTAATTAGATTTTTTACTGTATCTGTTGAAATATGTACTGCTCCATGATCATTTTTTATAACATAGTCTTTTTGTTTTGAGAATTTAGATAATAATTTTAATATTGATATACATATATAAGCTAAGCATATATTAAAAATTATTACTTTAAATATAAGTGAGCTTGTATCTATTGTTGAAAAATATTGTGGCATTGTGATATAACCTATTCCTAATACAGATATTATGACTATACCCACCCATGCAAAGAAAAATACTATTTTTTTTATCAATAAACTCACCCCTATAAAGAAAGATTAGAGGCGCAACAAAACGCCTCTTTTTTATTTATATAATATCAATATTTTCTTGTTTATCTTCATACTCTTCTGTTAAAATTTTTACATCTTGTACAAATACATTTACTTCTACTACTTTTAAACCTGTCATTGTACTTACAGCTGTCAAAACATTCTTTTGAACATTGTGAGCTACTTCAGATATTTGATAACCATATTCAACTATGATATATACCTCAACACTGCATTCTTTTTCTCCAACTTCAACTTTAACACCATTTGTAAGCCTTTTCTTTCCTAGCATCTTACTAACTTCATCTGCTACTCCACCTGCTAGCTTATAAACTCCAGAAACATCCTGTGCTGCTTTTGCTGATATTGTCTTTACTACATCATCTGCTATTTTTATATTTCCTAATTCGTTCATATAAAACACCTCCGTAGATATTATACATATATTATTACATTTATTTAATTTTTTTCCTAGTTATTTATTTAATTTTTTTCAAAATTTTCTTCAATAAACTTTGTTGTAACTTTTCCTGCTCTATAAACCTTGTTATCTAAAACTTCTAAATGAAATGGAATAGTTGTATCTATTCCTTCTATAATAAACTCATTTAAAGCTCTTTTCATCTTTTCTATTGCTTCTTCTCTAGTAATTCCATGGACAATTAGCTTACCTATCATAGAATCATAATAAGGAGAAATTTCATATCCTTGATATGAATGTGAATCTACTCTAACTCCTGGTCCACCTGGAACAATATAAGTTTCTAATATTCCTGGAGATGGTAAAAATCCAGATTTTGTATCTTCTGCATTTATTCTACACTCAATTGCATGACCAAAAAGAACAACATCCTCTTGAGATATATTTATTCTTTCACCTTCTGCAACTTTGATTTGTAACTTAATAACATCTATTCCTGTTACCATTTCTGTCACTGTATGTTCTACTTGAACTCTTGTATTCATTTCCATAAAGTAATAATTATCATCTTTATCAACTAAAAACTCCAATGTTCCTGCAGAATCATAGTTTATTGATTTAGCTAATTTAACAGCTGCTTCACCCATAGCTTTTCTAACCTTTGAAGGTAATTTGTAAGAAGGTGCCTCTTCAATTAATTTTTGATGCCTTCTTTGAATAGAGCAATCTCTCTCTCCTAAATGAATAACGTTTCCATGCTTATCTCCAATTATTTGAATTTCAACATGTCTTGGATTTTCAACAAACTTTTCTATATATACATCTGGGTTTCCAAATGCAGCTTCAGCTTCTGTTTGGGCAGCTATTATTTTACTTTCTAACTCATCTTCTGTTCTAGCAAATCTCATACCTTTTCCACCGCCACCAGCAGTAGCTTTGATCATTACTGGATACCCTATTCTTTCTTCTACTTCTGCTTTAGCTTCTTCTATACTTCTTATAATTCCTGTTCCATTTGTAAGCGGAACTGAATTTTCTATAGCTGTTTTTCTTGCAGTAGCTTTATCTCCCATACTTTCAATAGCTTCTGGACTTGGTCCTATGAAAGTTATATTATGTGTTTGGCATATTCTTGCAAATCTTGCATTTTCAGATAAAAATCCATATCCTGGATGAATTGCATTTGCTCCTGTTATTTCTGCTGCTGCTAATATATTTGGAATTTTTAAATATGAATCGGTACTTAGAGGTCCACCAATACATACAGCTTCATCAGCTAATCTAACGTGCAAACTTTCTTTGTCAGCTTCAGAATAAACAGCAACTGTTTTTATTCCTAACTCTTTCGCTGCTCTAATTATTCTAACAGCTATTTCACCTCTATTAGCTATCAATATCTTTTTAAACATAAAATCCTCCCAATTATCTTGTTGTAGCTTTTACTTTAAGCAATACTTTTCCATAATCAACTACTCCACCATCTTTTACTGTAATCTCTGTCACTTCACCAGTAACTGTAGCTTTTAAAGGAGTTTTTAATCCCATTACATAAATGTATCCAAGATCTTGTCCAACTTTTATTTTATCTCCAACTTCTACAGAATTTATATGAAAATACTTCCCTATTCCTGGAGATGTTATTGTTTTTATATTTTCTTCTATTATTTTTATATCTTTTTTAACTTGAACAATTTCTTTTGGTACAACCATCTTTTTTTGTGGAGATTTTTTTATATTTATTTTTATATTTTCATTTTCTTCATAATAAATTTCTGTGAGCCCGCACTCACTAAGTACATTGATTAAATCTTCTATTTGAAAATCCTCTTTCTTCATAACTCCTCCATCATTTTTTATCACTTATTCTAACACAATTTAAAAAATGAATCAAGATAACATTACTAGTGTTATTCTATCTTATTATTAAGCTTTTTTCACCCAATAACTCTTCAACTTTTTTTATTAAGTCAGATGTTATTTCTATATTGATTTTTGAGTTTTTAACTTCTTTAACTCCATTTATATGAATCGCAAAACTTAGAGGTACTTCACCTTTAGAACTTAAAAGTAATTCTTTCAATCTATTATATTTATCTTTTGAATCATCATTAATTAAAATGTATGCTCGGTTTTTTTTATCAAACTGAATTGAATTTAAAGCTTTAATATTTTTTACAACTAATTTTTTAGTTTCATTACCATTAAAATAATCTAGTTGAATACTTCCTTCTATAATTACTGCTTTTCCTTCTAATTCTATATTCAATAGATTTTTGTACTCTTTAGGAAAAATAATACCTGTTATTTCATCATAATAATCTTCTAAAATAAAAGTACACATACTCTCTCTCGTTTTCTTTGTTAATATTTTTTTCACATCTCTTAGTATACCATAAGTTTTCACAAGATGCAGTGAATTTTCTAATTTTATATCTGAAATTTTATTCATTTTATATGTTTTAGTGATCCAACTATACTTATCTAATGGATGTGCACTATAATAAAATCCTAAAAACTCTTTTTCTCCATCTAACTTTTCTTCTGAAGTGAAATCTGTCATTTCTGGAAGTATGAAATTTACTATCTCTGACTTTGCTCCACCAAAAAGATTCATTTGTTGAATATCATCTTCTTTTATCTTTTTGTTTGTGTAATCTATTACCTTTTCAATAGATTCTATTTTCTGTTTACGATTTCCTGGTAAAGAATCTAAAGCTCCTGCATAAATTAAAGCTTCTATATTTTTTTTATTTAAACCTTGTCCTCTCATCCTATATACAAAGTCTTCATATCTCAAATAATTTCCATTTTTTTCAAACTCTATTTTTATTTTTTGAGCTAAACTTTCACCAACGTTTTTTATAGCAGATAGTGAAAATCTTATTCCTCCATTTTCTATTATAAATTTTGATTCTGGATTATTTACATCTGATAATCTTAACTTCATTTTGTGAGCTTTTGCATCCTCTATATAAAAAGCAACATTTTCTACATTACTTTTTTCAGAAGTCATTATAGATGCATAGTATTCCTCTGGATAAAAGCACTTGAAATAAGCTGTCCAATAAGCTATAAGAGCGTATGCAGCTGAATGAGACTTATTAAATCCATATCCAGCAAACTTATCTATTAAATAAAAAATTTCTTCAGCTTTTTCTTTAGAATATCCATTTTCTTCTGATCTCTTTACAAACTTTTCTCTATTTTCATCCATTATAGAAGCTTCTTTTTTTCCCATAGCTCTTCTTAATAAATCTGCTTCTCCTAAAGAATAACTAGCCATTATATTTGCTATTTTCATTACTTGCTCTTGATAAAGAATTACACCATAAGTTTCTTTTAAAACCTTCTCTAAACTTGGGTGAGGATATTTTATCTCTTCTAAACCATTTTTACAATTTATAAAATTTTCTACCATTCCAGAACCTAAAGGTCCTGGTCTATAAAGTGCTAAAAGAGCTATTAAATCTTCAAAACGAGAAGGCTTTAATTGGGCTAATATTCTTCTGATTCCTGTCGATTCTAATTGAAATACTCCTAAGCTATCACCTATTGATAACATTTCATAAACTAACTTTTCATTTAAAGAGATTTCCTCTAGTTTTATATTTTTTTCTTTGCTTTCTTTTATATATTCAATTGTTCTTTGGAGATTCGTTAAATTTCTTAAACCTAAAAAATCCATTTTTAACAATCCTAAATCCTCTAACTCTTTCATTTGATATTGAGTTGATATTGTACTTGTTTTGTTATCTCCATATAGAGGAACTACATCTGTTAAAGGATCTTTAGTTATTACTATTCCAGCTGCATGAATTGATGCGTGTCTAACTTTATTTTCTAAACGTTGAGATAAATCAACTAAATTTCTGATTTCTAAATCTTCTGTATACATGTCTCGAAACTCTTCATTACCATTTAAAGCTTCTGCTAAAGTTGAAAATGCTGGTATTAACTTTGTTATTCTATCAATTTTAGCTAAATTAATATCTAAAACTCTTCCAACATCTCTTAAAGCTGCTCTTGCTTTCATTCTTCCAAATGTTATTATTTGAGCAACTTTATCTTCACCATATTTTTTAGTTACATACTCTATTACTTCGCCTCTTCTTTCCTGGCAAATATCTATATCTATATCTGGCATTGAAATTCTTTCAGGATTTAAAAATCTTTCAAAAATAAGATTATATTTTATAGGATCTAAATCTGTTATTCTTAATGAATAAGCAACTAAACTTCCTGCTGCAGAACCTCTTCCAGGTCCTATTGGTATGTTTATTCTTTTTGCATATGCTATAAAATCCCATACAACTATGAAATATTCTTCATACCCCATTTTTAAAATCACGTCCAGCTCATACTCTACTCTATTTAATAACTCTTCAGTTAATCCAGAAGGATATCTTTCAGCTAAACCTTTATATACTATTTTCCTTAAAAATTCGCCAGAATTTTTTACACAACTAGGAATTTCATATTGAGGAAATTTTAATTTTCCAAACTCTAGTTCTAAATTACACCTATCTGCAATATCTTCTGTCGTATTAATTGCTTCTATAAACTCTTCATGGAAAGAGTTTATCATTTCAGCTCTACTTTTTAAGAAAAGTTCCTTTGTATCTATTTTCATTCTATTATTATCTGAAACTTTTGCTCCTGTTTGTATACAAATAACTAAATCTTGTAAAGTATGATCTCCTTCATAAACATAATGTGTATCATTTGTTGCACAGCATTGAAGAGAATTTTTTTTAGCATAATTAAAAAGTTGTTTATTTAACTCTTTTTGCCCTTCTATGTTATTTCCTTGTACCTCTAAATAAAAGTTCTCTTTTCCAAATATATCTACATAACTGTTTATTTTCTCATCTATATTTTTTTCCGATTCATTTTCTAATATTGCTCTTGAAACTTCACCTTGCATACATGCTGACAAAGCTATTATTCCATCACTATGTTTTTTTAAAAATTCTTTATCTACACGAGGTCTATAATAAAACCCATTTAAAAAACCACTTGAGGAAATTTTCAAAAGATTTTTATAGCCAGTTAAATTTTTTGCCAAAAGTACCAAATGAAAATTTCTACCCTCTTTTTTTGTCATTTCAAACTCTGAAATATATGCTTCTATTCCTATAATTGGTTTAATTCCTCTATTTATTGCACTTTTATAAAACTCTATAGCTCCATACATATTCCCGTGATCTGTTATTGCCATAGCTTTCATTTTTAACTCTTTAGCTCTATCTAAATATTCATCTATTTTCCCAACTCCATCTAGAAGGCTGTACTCTGTATGTAAATGTAAGTGAACAAAGTTTTTATTCATTAACTCCTCCTCTGAATGGTTTTTATTTTTAACTATATTATACAATAGAATTTGAGAAAAAAAAACATTTCTAGTATTTATATATGTTAATATTTTTCAAAAAAAAGAAACGACCTTCTGGGGGGGATAGAAGGCCGTTTACAGGGGGGGATTAAATAATACTTTTATTAGTATAAAGTTTCATGTAATTACAAAACTTCTTATTTTCTAATTACACTTTTTTGACGAGAATAAATGAATAAAAGTTTTATTTTTTTTATTTTTTTTCAAAAATATCTATATTTGCCTCAACTGTTGTTTTTAATTTGTCTAATGCAAATAATTTTTCTACACCTGATTGAGGACTTCTCCATCTATAAGGTGTCATATTAAATAGGTTTTCAATACTATCTTTCTCTAAGATTTCAGTATCGTACTTTACATTTATAGTTTCTAAATAGTTGAATATATTTAAATCTTCAACTGGAGAATAAAATTCTTTTCTAACAACCTCATAAACAACTTCTTTTAATTGAATCAAATGATTTTCTCCTGTTGATACCACTATTAATTTCCCGCCCTTTTTCAAAGTTCTCATCTTTTCTTCTGGAATTATTTTTGCAAACATACAAATTATAAAATCCAAAGATTCATCTGCTATTGGCAATGAACTTGCACTAGCCACAATCCATTCTATCTGTTTATATGATTTTGCTGCTGATATAACTGCTTCTTTTGATATATCTATACCTACTATCTTACTTTCTATACAAAGGTCATCTAAACTATTCTTTAATCTACTTGTATAATAACCTTCACCACAACCTATATCTAAAATATTAACTTCTTTTAATCCTTTTGAATTTTCAGTTACAATTTTATTCACAGCATCAGATATTCCTTCGTAATAACCTTTCTCTAAATAATTTTTTCTACTTAGAACCATCTCTTTGTTATCTCCTGGAAGTTTGCTATTCTTTTGACTAGATAACAATAAATTTACATGACCAAACTTTGAAACATCAAAATTATGATTCGTTTCACATATATATTTTTTTTCAATTTTTTGCATTTTTTTATTACAAACAGGACAAACTATCATTTTATCTACCTCACTAATTTTTTTATCTTTTGTATATTATATCACAATTTTTATGTTATAATATGCTAAAATTATTATGGTGGTGAATTTATGAAAGAAAATTTTTTCAAAGATTTTGTTGTTAATTTTTACGAAAAAATCGAAATTGAAATTGAAACATTGATGAAAAAAGAAAAAGTTAAAAAATTATCTGTTCTTAATTTAGAAGTTGATGTTATTGACTACTTAGATGGCTCTAAAACTCCTATTATAGAAACAATTAAAAGTGGAGAAAATGGATTAGAAATTTTCTTAAAGAATAAAGAAGAAACTCCTTCTGCATACAATATAGAAGATATTTTCCATTCTTTTTCTTTAGCTGTTTTAGCTGACAAATTAATAAAAAAGGAAAAGTATGTTGGGATTTTAGAAAATTTTTATATTCAATCAGAAGAATTAATTAGAAATCATTTAAACGCTTTAAATGTTGAGTCTTTAAGTATTTCAGATGATGAATATGAAGTTTTAGCTATCTCTAAAGCTTCTGGTTCTTATAAGGTTGGAGCTGGTATAGTTAAAGAGATTGTATTACAAAATAATCGAGTTTTCTTTAATATTGAAGGGTATGACAAAGAAATTATTTTAGCTCATATTGTTGAATGTAGTGCTGCTGATTTAGCTATGCTTCTAAATAACATTTTATTTCCAGAAAACATATAGTATATAGTAATAGCGATAGAATTTTCTATCGCTATTACTATATTATTTAGAAATCATTTCAACTATTTTTAAAATTACTTTTACAGTTTTTTCCATTGATTGTATTGGAATAAATTCAAATTTTCCATGGAAATTATGCCCACCTGTAAAAATATTCGGACAAGGTAAACCTTTAAATGATAATCTTGCTCCGTCTGTACCTCCTCTTATAGGTTTTATTAGAGGTTTTATATCCAGTTCTAACATAGCTTCTTTTGCTAAATCAACTATATGATAAACAGGTTCAATCATCTCCTTCATATTATAGTAACTGTCACTTATAGTTAATATTAATTCTGCATCAGAATACTTTTTTTGTAAATAACTTATTGCACAAAGCATTAATTCTTTTTTTTCTAAAAACTTTTCTTTTGAGTGATCTCTTATTATATAATCTATTTCTGTTGATTCAATTGTTCCATTAAAATTAGTTAACAAGAAAAAGCCTTCGTATTCATCAGTATATTCTGGTCTTTCATTCACAGGTAACATCGAGTTTAATTCCATTCCTAAAAGTATTGCATTTATCATTTTATTTTTTGAAGCTCCAGGATGAATGTCTCTTCCTTTTATAACTATATTTGCTGATGCTGCATTAAAATTTTCAAACTCTAATTCTCCAAGTTCTCCACCATCTATTGTATATGCAAATTCTGCTCCAAATTTTTCTACATCAAATAAATTTGCACCTCTACCTATCTCTTCATCAGGAGTAATACCTATTTTAATTTTTCCATGCTCTATCTCAGGATTATCTTTCAAATACTTTAAAGCAGTTATAATTTCAACTATTCCAGCTTTGTCATCTGCCCCTAAAAGAGTTGTTCCATCAGTTACTATTAAATCTTGATTTATATATTTTTTTAACTCTGGAAAATCCTTTGTGTGCATAACTATATTTAACTCTTTATTTAAAACAATATTATCTCCATTATAATTTTCTATTATTCTAGGTTTTACATTTGTTCCATTAAAAGATGGAGCTGTATCCATATGTGCAACAAACCCTATTGTAGGAATATTTTTTGTTGAATTCGAAGGTAATGTCGCCATTATATATCCATTCTCATCTAAAGAGATATCTTCTAATCCAATATCTTCTAAATCTTTTACTATAATCTTTGCCAAATCAAATTGAATCTCTGTACTTGGACAATTTTTACTTTTTGAATCTGATGTTGTGTCAATTTTTACATATTGTAGAAACTTCTTTAATAAAAAACTCATTTTTCCTCCCAAACTCTCTTTTATTTTATCATTACTATAAACTAACATAATTTTTGAGAAAAAAATAGCTAGTTTTGCAAATTTCTGATAAATATGTTAACATCTTATAATAAGAAAATAAAATTTGTGAGGTTGATATTAAAGTTGAAATTAAGATTAGAAAAATATTTAGTTGAATGTGGCGTATGCAGCAGACGAAAAATAAAAAAAGCTGTTGCTGAAGGTAGAGTTACTGTTAATGGTATTACCGAAGTTAATGATGCCACTGAAGTTGAATGGGGAATAGATACTATAACTTTTGACGGAGTTGTTCCAGAGAGAAAAGAGTTAAAATATTATATTATGTATAAAGTTTCAGGATATATTACAGCTATGGCTGATGAAAATAAAAAAACTGTTGCTGAACTTTTACCTGATTATATTAATAAAAATTCTGTTGCTCCTGTTGGAAGACTCGATAAAGATACTGAAGGATTACTACTTTTTACAAGTGATGGAGATTTAAGTCATGCTATGGCACATCCAGATAAAAATATGGAAAAAACTTACTATGTAGAACTTGATAAAGAAATTACAGAAAATGATATTCTTGCTCTAGAATCAGGTGTAAAATTAGATACTGATTATACATCTCTTCCAAGTAAAGTAGTGTATCTTTCTCCTAAAAGTATTTATTTAACAATTACAGAGGGAAAATATCATCAAGTAAAAAAAATGCTTAAAGCTGTTAAAAATAAAGTTGTATACTTAAAAAGAATTACTTTTGGAAATCTCACTTTAGAAGGTATGAACCCTGGAGATGTAAAAGAAATATTTAGAGAAGATATTGAAATTTAAAAGGCTGGAGAAAATTTCTCCAGCCTTTTCTTATCCTATTACTAGGTATGTTAAACATGATGATATAGCTATTATTAAACCTATTGCAGATTCATAAGGTATTAATTTTAATCTTTCTTCTAAATTCATATTACTAGCTCCACAAGTACTGTGAAAAAATGATCCATGAGGAAGATGGTCTAAAACAGTTGCTCCTGAATTTACCATTGCTGCTCCCCAAACAGCACTCACTCCAGCTGCTAATATTGCTCCAGAAAATGTTGCTGAAGCTATTGTAGCTCCTGCTGTTGTTGATGCTGTAGCTCCTGACATTAAAGCACCTGCTATTGGTGCTATTAACCGTTCACTTACGTTAGTTTTCTCTAATAGAGAAAGAATTACATCTTTTAAAGTTGAATTCTTTATAATTCCAGCTACTGTTCCTGTTCCTACAAGTAAAATTGCAACTCCTGACATTTTTTGTAATCCATACTCCATTGATTCTTTCAATTTTTCTGTTTTTCCCATCACAACTATTCCGACTAATCCACCTACAGGTAAAGCTATTAATGGATCAATATTTATTCCTACTATTGGTCTTAAAGCTAAAAGAACTATTGTTGTTATTGGTCCAATTACACTTCCAAAAAAACTTGGCAAATCACTTTTTTCTTCTATGTTTTCAATTTCCAAAACTTTTTCGCCTTTTTGAACTAAAAGATTAGATATTAAAATGGTAGCTACCAATCCAATTAATGCTGGTACAATATTTGCCCACATTACCGATGATAATGAAGCACTAAAATTTTCAGCAGCTGATATTGTATTTGGATTTGGAGAAATTATATTTCCACATTTTCCTCCACCTATCATTGCTAATAGCATCGACATCTTTGAAATTTTTAATTTTCGTGCAATTGCTAATGCTATTGGAGAAACTGTTATTACTGCAACATCTACAAAAACTCCAATTGATGTTAAAATAAGAGCTGATAAAGCTAACGCTAAAATAGCTCTTTTTTCTCCTAACGTGTTTATTATTGTTTCTGCTATTTTTGTTGCTGCTTCTGTTTTTATTAAAATTCCTGCTAAAACTCCTGCTGTTAAAATTCTAACTATTGCAGGTGTTACATCTTTTACACCACTTATCATTAAAACTACAGTTTCAGAAAGAGAAATTCCACCTATTAATCCTCCTAATACTGCCCCTAATATTAAACTATAAGCTGGATTACTTTTTCTAACTATTAATATTATTGCTATTATTAAACCTAATACTGCCCCTATTGCTGTCACTTTTATATCCTCCCGATTACTTAGAGTACTTTATTTCACAAACTTTAATCAATCTAAATATCTCTTCTGCATTTCCTTTTACAAATTTATGTGCTACCTCTTTTTTCATAGCATCCTCTAGTGCAATTGGATAATTTATTATTGAGAAGAAACTATCTATTCCTTTTTCATGTGTTTGTGAAGCCTCATCTGTTAATCCTCCTGCTAATGCTATAACTGGGACATTAAATTTCTTCGCTATTTTCGAAACTCCAACTGGGGCTTTTCCCATAGCTGTTTGATGATCTAATCTTCCCTCTCCAGTTATAACAAAATCTGCATTTGAGAGTTCTTTTTCTAATCCAACTTTTTCTAGAATCATATCTATTCCTGGAGCTAATTTTCCATTTAAAAATGCCATTAGTCCTCCACCTAATCCTCCTGCTGCTCCTGCACCAGATAAATTAGAAATATCTATTCCAGTTTCATTTTTTATAATTTCTGATAAATCTTTCAATCCTTTATCTAACTCTTTTACCATCTCTTCTGTAGCACCTTTTTGTCTTGAATATATTTCAGCTGCTCCTGTTGGTCCATAGAAAGGATTATCTACATCACAAGCTACTAAGAATTGACATTCTTCTAATTCAGATATTTTCATTGAAGAATCTATATATTTAACTTTAGATAAAATTTCTCCACCATAACCTAACTCTTTTTTATTCTCATCTAAAAATTTAAATCCTAATGATTGTAGCATTCCAAGTCCAGCATCGTTTGTAGCACTTCCACCAATTCCTATTATAAATTGACGACAACCTTTTAAAATTGCATCTTTTATTAACTCTCCTGTTCCATAAGTTGTAGCTTTCATTGGATTTCTTTTTTCTAAGCTTATTAGTGGTAGTCCTGAAGCTTCTGCCATCTCTATTACAGCTGTTCCATCTCCCATTATTCCATAACTTGCTTCTACTTTTTCCATAAGTGGATTATTTACCACAACTTTTACAATTTTACCATTTGTTCCTTCTACTAGAGATGATACAGTTCCCTCTCCACCATCAGCTATAGGTACTTTAACTATCTCTACTTCAGGATAAACCTTCTTTATCCCTAGCTCTATAGCCACCCCTAATTCTACTGAACTTAAACTCCCTTTAAATGAATCAATTGCAACAACTACTTTCATTTTTCCTCCCGATTATTTATATTTTTTATTTTTATAAACTTATTGTTCAAAGACTCCCAAATCTTTATTATCTATCAATAGTTCAACTCTAGAGTCTTCTTGTAAGTATGCATAGTTATCTATAAACCATTTTACCAACTCTTCATCTCTTTCAACTTCTGTTCCATTATTAATAAATATATTTATTGTAATACTTTTAAAATGTTTTAATCCTAACTCGATATCTTTTTGAATCATATCTTTTGTTTGTCCTTTAACACAAATTAAAAGACATATTGAATATAATTTATTACTTAAATCCTCTAAATCTTTCTCCCCTAATTTAAAGTTTTTTCCGTATGAGTTAATTCTAAATTCATCATCAAATGTTTCCATTCCCATTCTGAATCTAATGTCTATACCTTTAAAGAATTCTTTAATTTCATTCAATCTATTTTTATAACCATAATAAATTTCGAAATAAATCAATTTTATATTTTTCTCTTTTACAACTTCTCTAATTCTTTCTAATGTTAGTTCTGGTAATTCAAATACTGAACCTGAATTTATTACCTCTAAAGCTCCAAATTCACCAGTTACTTCTTCTAAAGTTTCTTTATTTACTCTATCTATCTCTTCTAAATTCTCTGAATTATCTTCTATATAGTTACAAAATTTACATTTTCCATATTTGCATGGTAATCCTTTTAGCAATACAATTTCTCTTTTGTTTTTATTTTCAATTTTACTATATCTAACTCCCATTTCCTCTCCTATTTTAACTGGAATATAGAAAAGAGCAGGAAAAAATCCTGCTCAAATCATTTATAATTAGTTATTAAATTTTGGTGCTGCTTCTTCTTTTATCATAGCCACAAAGTTTTCTAACGACATAGATTCTTGATTTTGAGAACCGATTCTTCTTATATTTACTTCTCTATTTTCAACTTCATTTTTACCAATAATTAATTGAACTGGTATTTTATATTTTCCATTTGCTTCTCTTATCTTGTATCCAATAGATTCTGCTCTTGTATCTATTTCAACTCTAATACCTTCAGCTTTCAATATAGCTGATAATTCTTTTGCATATGGTATAACTTCATCATTTATAGTTAATACTTTAACTTGACATGGTGCTAACCAAGTTGGGAAAGCTCCTGCATAATGCTCTATTAAAATTCCCATGAATCTTTCTAACGAACCATAAACAACTCTATGAATCATTACTGGTCTATGCTTTTCTCCATCTTCTCCTATATAAGATACATCAAATCTCTCAGGTAAGTTGAAGTCTAATTGGATAGTTCCACATTGCCAAGTTCTTCCAATAGCATCTTTTATTTTGAAATCTAATTTTGGACCATAGAAAGCTCCATCTCCTGGATTTAATTTATAGTCTCTTCCTAATTTCTTTAAAGCTCCTTCTAAAGCTGATTCAGCTTTATCCCAAATTTCTTGAGAACCAATAGCTTTTTCTGGTCTTGTAGAAAGTTCAATTGCATATTCGAACCCAAATAATCCTCTGTAGAACTTATCAATTAAGTTTACTACTCCTATTATTTCATCTTCTATTTGCTCTGGTGTCATAAAGATATGAGCATCATCTTGAGTAAAGCTTCTTACTCTCATAAGTCCATGAAGTGCTCCTGAGAATTCGTGTCTATGAACAATTCCTAACTCTCCAGCTCTTATAGGTAAATCTTTATATGAATGCATTCCATGCTTATATACTAAAACTCCACCTGGACAATTCATAGGCTTTATAGCAAATTCAGTTTCATCAATTTCTGATGTGTACATATTTTCTCTGTAGTTCATCCAGTGACCAGATGTTTCCCACAACTCTTTATTTAGCATGATTGGAGTTTGAATCATTTCATATCCAGCTTTTTCATGCTCTTTTCTCCATAAATCTGTTAATACATTTCTCATTTTCATTCCATTTGGTAAGAAGAATGGGAATCCTGGTCCAAAGTCGCTTGTAAAGAATAACTCTAACTCTTTACCTAATCTTCTATGATCTCTTTTTTCTGCTTCTTCTAAGAATTTCAAATGAGCTTTTAATGCATGCTCAGTTGAAAATGCAAATCCGTAGATTCTTTGTAACATTTTATTGTTAGAGTCCCCTCTCCAATAAGCACCTGCTACTGATTTTAACTTGAAAGCTTTTAAGTAAGATGTAGATGGAACATGTGGTCCTCTACATAGATCAATAAAATCTCCCTGCTTGTAGAATGTTAGCATTTCATTAGCTGGAATGCTTTCAATAATTTCAACTTTGTAAGTTTCTCCTAGGTTTTTGAAGTGTTCAATAGCTTCTTCTCTAACCATCTCTATTCTTTCTACTTTTATATTTTCTTTTACAATTTTTTTCATTTCTAATTCGATATTTTGCATATCTTCATCTGTAAATTGATTTTCAGGGTCAAAGTCATAGTAGAATCCATTTTCAATTGATGGACCTATAGCTACTTTTGTTCCTGGGAAAAGTCTTATAACTGCTTGCGCTAATAGATGAGCAGTTGAATGCTTTATTATCTCTTCTCCTTCTTCAGTTTCAGGAGTAATGATTTCAATATTTGCATCTCTATCTAATATATAGCTCATATCTACTTCTTTTCCATCTACTTTTGCTCCAACAGCTTTTTTAGCTAGAGAGTTACTTATTGATTTCGCAATTTCAAACATATTTGCACTGTTTTCAAATTCTTTTATATCTCCACTTGGTAATATTATTCTCATGTTTATCTCCTCTTTTCGTTTATATTAATCCTCTAAATCGTCTATCTTTATTCCATTAAATAGGTATGTATCAGGGGATGTTTTTTTATCTTTGTCTGTTGATGCTCCAAATCCAAATATATTTGTATCTGGGAATGTTAACAATTTAAACTGAAGTGCTGCACTCCATTCATAATCCTTTGTTTTGTATGAATAATCTCTTTCATAAGCTATTGCCCATTCATAATATCCAAACTCTTTTCCTAACTCTACTCCAAACCCATCAAAAGCACTTCTTCCATTTTCTCCAGATTCTCCATCAAGTTGGTCATAGAATTTAACATAAGCTTTTGTTCTCCAACCTTCACTTGGCTTTCCTACTTTTGCATGTAAGCTAAACTCATGCTCTCTTTCTGTGTCTTTCCATCCAGCATTTTTTATATCAACAGCATAAGGTGATGTATAATTAGATTTTTGATTATATATATATCCTAATCCAATTCTATTGTAAGAATAGAATAATCTTCCTTCTAACTCTTCTAAAGATTTTAAATAGTCTCCAGTTTCTTCGTATCTTTTATCATTTCTTTGCATCATAAGAGATGTATTAAACCCTCTTTTATAATCTCCAAAGTAAGTTCTATCATCTACAATTCTATTTAGATTGAATGTTCTAGCTCTAGAGTTTTCTCTATCTTCTAAAACTTGTCTAATTCTATCTATTTCAACTTGTGATAGTTGATCTGGTGTCTTTTTATATTCAGAAGCAGCATATGAAACTAATTCTGCATCTGTAAATCTCTTATCTTTATAAGTATATGATAAATAAACAATATCAGAATTATATCTATCTAGATACTGATTCCAATCTCCCGCATTTTTATAATCCTCATAACTAGCTTTATACAGGTGTTCTACATCTCCACCAACTAAATATGATGCTGAGTATGTTTTATTTTTAGTATCAATTACTTTTGAACTCTCTTCTTCTCTTTCATCTCTACCTTCGATATATTCTAAATTTAATTTATTTTTACCAAAATCGTAAGTATATCCATAAACATTTTCTCTAATTCTTTCTTCAGCATCACTCACATCTTCAATATTCCAGATGCTTGATTCAATTCTACGATTTTTATAGTAAAAATTATTATCTCCATATCTATAATTCATACCATAGTTTTGAAGAGTTAAATCGTTGTGATCTTCTTTTTCTTTATTAGCATTGGTAAATCTTTTATCTATGCCATAATTTAAACCAAAACTATTTTCATCATCAATTAAGAACTCTAGCTTTTGGTTTAAAATTTCACCTTTTTTATTGTCATTACTTGCTCTTCTAACATCTTTATAATCAACTGTATAAATAGTTTCAGTGTTTCCTAAATCAAATGTTAAAGTGTCTGATACTTCATTTACATTTTCCTTATGGAACATTCTTCTATCGCTAGTCATCTTAGAATCAGAATCATAAGAATAATCTTGGTACATATATGTCAATCTATTGTTTAAAGCTAAATCTGTAACTCTATTTCTGTTGTCGCTATTATCAAATAGTGTTACATCATGAGCAAATCCAGCTCTAATTCTTGTTGATTTATCCTCTGTTGATAACTCTTTTGATTTTACATCATCATAGCCTTTATCATACTGATCAAATCTAAGGTTTCCATATAACTCTAAATTTCCCAAAGTTCCTAAAACTAGTTTTTCATTAGATAATCCCACTTCATAGAAATCTGATTCATTTATATAAACTCTATATGCTTCTCTATCTAAAATAGTCTCTGGGTAACTGTAAATATTATAAATACCTTCTCTATCCCAAATCTCCTCTTTAGTGTTACCACCAGCTACAGTAAACTTATAGTTATCATGTATAAAGTCTACATAACCTCTATTTTCTATAGTTCTATTATAGATTATATTCTCAAATCTGTTGTATTGAGTATCTCTGTAGTTGTTGGTCTTTCCTAATTTACCATCAATCAAAGCTGTTTTTCTAAACTGGTCACTTTGAAGATTTAGCTCGTGTTCAAACTCACTATAGTCGTATCCTACTTTATAGAAGATATTTTTGTATAGATGATATTCTCCTAATGAAGTTTTTAACTCCTTACTATCATAAATATCATACTGTGAAACTGTCCAAGGAGTATAATCAAATTCTATTCCATAGAACCCTTTTCTATTTAATTTACTAAAATTAGGGTCTCTCTCCCAAGAGTTTAATTCTCTGAATTTATCTCCATTTTTATCATCATAAGATATTGAAATTTTATTTTCTTTATCATTAAAATTAAATCCAAAGTTTTCTGCTCTAGATTGTAAATCTTTTTTAGTAGAACCAGGATCCATATCATAAAGATAGTTGTAATAAGCTCCCATTGAATATCTCTCATTCTCTTTTTGAATTGAGATATCGCTACTTAAGTCATAATCTGCAGATGATCCATAATCCATATCATCAAGCTGTTCAGCTACAATTACCCCGTAGGTTTCTTTATCTGAAACTAAGTTTAATTTAGCTTTTAAAGTTATATCTCCATTGCTTCCTAAATTTGTAAGCTCTGAATCTAAGTTATAGAACCCTAAATTTCCACCTTTATTTGGAACATCTTCTACATATTCCCAATCTTCATTTTTCTTTCCACCAAAATAGTTATCTATTCCATCATCCAAGGTTGAAATCATATTGTATGTTGAATTTTGATAATTTAAATTTAAGAATCCATACTCTCCTGAATAGTTATGGTTATAATTTGTATCCCATCTATCAAAATTTCTTTCTATTTCGTCTTCATCTGCTTTTTTGTGTATAAGCCAATCGTTTATATTTAATTGCCCACTTCCATAACTATCTAAATCATACCAATTTTCCATTCTTCCAATTAAAAGTCCTATTCTATCTCCAAACTTCGGAGATATTCCACCTTTAAATTTGCTATCTTTATCACCCCATAAAACTCCTGATGTTATATACCAACCATAGTCATCATCAGAACCCCAACTTGGGAAAAGAGGTACCTCTGATCCTTTTCTTATATTAAATCTGTACCATGGTAATGAAAATGGAATTATATCTGTTTCACCTATAAATAAATTGGTATTTCTAAAGGTTACTTGCTTATCTGCTTCTATTATAATAGTATCTGACTGTAAATGATATCCAACTTCTAATGGATTCCTAGTTTCTATAATTTTAGGATCTGTTGTAAACCAAGCATCTCTTAAATATGTTTTTCCGTCTAAATACTCGGTTTTATTTCCACCAAAATATATTCTATCATTTGGTTTTTCAGCTCCTGTTACTTGTCCTACTTCTAAGTAACCAAAACTCTTTCCAAAATTACCTATATTTTTTTCAGTGTCAAACTCTCCATTTGATGAATCAATTTTTAGTTTACCTGTCGGCTCATCGACTTCTAAGAAAAATTCCCCTGGAACATAAGCTTTGTTTTTATCTCTATCTACTTTAACTTCAAAAGCTTTCAATTTTAACGATCCATATCTAACGTTTACTCCATCTGTTGAAGTCATCGTATTAGAATTCAAATCTATTTCAACTTCATTTTGTATCTCTTCAACTTTTTTGATTTCTGCTTTTAAACTTGTTACAGCAACAATCATTAAAGCCAAAATCAAATAGATTTTTCTTTTCATCAGCCCTCCCATTTTTCTGTTTATATAGAGTTCAATTATACCATAAAACAAAAAAGGTTGCCAGTAGCAGCAACCTTTTTATTTATTATTTTAATAAGAATTCAATTTTTCTAAAAGCTCTGATTTTTGTCTTAATCCTACGATTTGGTCAACTTTTACTCCATCTTTAAAAACAATCATTGTTGGAATACTTCTTATACCATAATCTCCAGCTAACTCTCCACTTTCATCTACATTCACTTTACATATTTTCGCTGTAGTTTCTTCTGATAGCTCTTCTAATGTTGGAGCTAACATCTTGCATGGTCCACACCAATCAGCCCAGAAATCAACTAAAACTATTCCTTTTGATTCTACTACTTCATTTTTAAAATTTGAATTATTTAAACTTAAAACTTTTCCCATTCCAACCTCCTTGTTGTGGAGAATACTCCTTTAAATATATTTTTACTCTAACATAGATAACTCTATTTTGTCAATTTTAATTTAGCATCTATTTATAGAATTTTTTTAATATATTTACTTTTTTTTCTCTATCTTTTAAAGATTTAATAAGTAGTGCTCCTTTTTCAATATCGCCTATTAAAATTCCAGAACTTATTTCTCCATTTTTAAAGTTTAATCTTTTATATACAGACTCTTCTAAAGAAGTTTCTGATACAAAATCTTTACTTTCAAGAATTCCTCCTATTGAGAAGATTTTTGTTCCAACTCCTTCGAAAGTAACAGGTTGAATTTTATCCTCATATTTCTGCTGTATTCCTATTGCATTTAATCCCGCTATTTTTCCTTGATCAGATGAAACCTGCCAAAGTCCAACTATATTTCCATTATATTCTGCTACATCTCCACATGCATATATAAATTCTTCTGACGTTTTCATCTCATCATCTACAACAATACCTCTGTTAAATTTTATCTCAGCAGAATGTGCCAACTCTTTATTTGGTATTATTCCAGAATTTATTATTACAATTTCAGCATCTATTAATTCTCCACTCTCTAAATATATTCCTTCTACTCTTTCATTTCCTAGAAATCTTTCTGCTTTCGAGTTTTTATATAGCTTTATTTTACTATTAACTATACAGCTTTCAAATAATTTTGAACCCTCTTCATCTAATTGTCTTGGTAAAATTCTTTGCATAACCTCAACTACAGATACATCCATACCTAACTTTTGAAGTCCACAAGCTGATTCTAAACCTAAAATTCCTCCACCTATAACAACTGCTTTTCTTTTTCCAATACAATATTTTTTTATTTTTTCAACATCTTTTTCATTTCTAACTGTAAATATTCCTTCTAAATAAGAGTTACCTATGCTCGGTATCATCGATCTTGCTCCAGTAGCAATTATTAATTTATCGTAATTTATATATTCATCATCCAAAGTTAGAATTCTTTTTTCATCTGGAATAATCTCTTCTACTGCTATATTTAGTTTTATATGAATTCCTTTATCTTTGTACCACTCTTCTGGTTTGATTAAAAATTTATTTCTAGATATATTTTCTCCTATCATCTCTGACAAAAGAGTTCTATAGTAAGGATATTCTTTTTCGTTAGATAATATTATTACATTTGATTTTTCACTATGCTCTTTTATTGCTTTTGCAGCAGATAGTGCAGCTATTCCACCACCAATTATTATTATTTTTTCATCATTTTCTACTTTTTTTAATTTTGTCTCTAAAGAATATGGTACAAAAAATTCTTTTCCAACACCACAAGCAGGACATATTTCTGGAACATCTATTTGAGTGTAAGCTTGTCCACAAACACTACAAACCCATCTCATAACTTTTTTATCTGGATTTAAATTTTCTATTTCATGATTCATTTTTTTTTCTGGAAGAGTCTTTAAATACATATGTTTTCCAAAATCCTTTCCAAAATTAAAAGCTAAATCTAAGTCTGTACGAGAAGCTCTAAAATTAACTTTAAATCCATCAATAACATTCATTCTTAATTGATTTAATCTATCCGTTATATTTCGAACAGCTTCTCCGCTCCATCCATAACTTCCAAATGCAGAAACATATTTTGAACAGTGCACAATCGGATTTAAAGATGATAACAAACTCCACATTATAGGTAATGTATCTCCATTTATCGTACAACTCCCAAATATTATTCCATCGGCCCAAAGAAATTCTCTTAAAATTTCTCCCTCCAATTTAGGGAAGTTTTGTACATCTAAATCATATTTTTTTATTTCAATGGTACTATTATAATCTTTGATTCCTTTTTCTATTTCTTCAGCTAACTCTCTTGTATAGCCATAAGACGTTACATAAGGCATTATTACGGTTTTGAAATCATTTGGATTTTTCAATGTTGCCCAATTTTTATATGTTTCTATAATCTTATCTATATCAACATCCAAAATAGGTCCATGCCCTGGGAATATCATATCTAATTTCAAATCTTTAATTTTCTCTATTCCTTCTAACACATATTTTCTAAAAGGTGAAAATATTGACATATAGTAATATCGTAGTGCAACTTTATAATCCTTTTGTTTTTGAAGTGGTAACTTTGAAAGTAATAACTCTTCAAAACTGTAATGAGATCCAAATGAATCACAAGTAACTAAAATTTTATCCTCTTCTATATATGTATACATAGAATCTGGCCAATGTAAAAATGGAGCCATAATAAATTTAAGAGTCTTATTTCCTAAAGATATTGAATCTCCTTCATCTACAACAATATGAGAAAACTCTTTATTTAATATCTCTTTTAAAAATTGTATTGTATTTTTCGATCCTACAACTTTTGCGTTTGGTGCCAAATCTAAAAGTTTTCCAACAGATCCCGAGTGATCGGGTTCTGTGTGATTTAAAACTATATAGTCTATAGAACTTATATCATCTACACATGTTTTTAATCTTTCTAAAAATTCAGGAAACTTTATCTCTTTTACGGTTTCAAAAAGAGCTATTTTTTTATCACCTTTAACTAAGTATGAGTTGTAAGTTGTTCCAAAATTCGTCTCCATTATTACATCAAACACCTTTAAATCAGGGTTTAAAGATCCCACCCAATAGATATCTTTTTTTAGTTCAAATGAGTTCATTTGTTCACCTCGACTTTTTTATTTAGCCTCTTTCTCTCTTTCAGCTTGTGATTTTGTTACATAATATGGCTCTAGATTAAATAAGTTATCCTCTTTATCCACTGATAATTCTGCTAAAAGTGAAGCTCTAGATACATTCAATGATTTTTTAATAAAAATAGCTTTTTTTCCTAATTTATTTTTTATTAACTCTTCATAAACTATAGCTCCATCTCCTACAAAAACTGTTTCTTCTTCTACTGAGCACAAAATATTCTCTAAATCTTCAGCCATATAATCACCATCTAAAACAAAGGCATCTCCACTCTTCTTATATACCCCACAAAAAACTCTTTCCTTTCTAGCGTCTAGCATAGATATTACTTTTTTGTCTCCAGTATATATTTGAGCTAATAAATCTAATTCATTTATTCCTGCTATTGGTTTTTTTAATGAATAAGCTAAACCTTTCGCTAAACCTACACCTATTCTTATTCCTGTAAATGATCCTGGACCTGTACTTACAGCTATTTTATCAACAGATTTTTTATCTACTGAACTTAACTTAAACAGAGTATCTATTGTTGTCATTGTTATTGCAGAGTGATTCTGTTTAACATTTAAAGTTATTTCACCGACCATTCCTTTTTTATCATCATATAAAGCTACTGTTCCTATATTTGTAGATGTATCAATTGCTAAAATCAACATACTTTAACATCTCCTCCTCTTTCTCTTTATCTCCTATATATTGTAAATCTATAGCCCTTACCTCTAAATCATCTTCTTCTAATGAATATTGAAATTCTATTTTTATATATTTTTTAGGAAGTTCACTCTCTATTATATTTGCCCATTCTATCAATGCTACTCCATCATTATTTATATAATCTTCGTATCCTATTTCATAAATCTCTTCTGAACTTCCAAGTCTATATACATCAAAATGATACAATGGTAGCCTTCCATCTAAATATTCCAAAACATAATTAAATGTTGGACTTTTTAAATTTTCTTCTACTCCTAACTCTTTCGCAAAGTTTTTAGTAAATGTAGTTTTCCCTGTTCCTAAATCTCCTATTAGAGCTACTACTGTATTTGGTGAAACATAATTTGCTATTTTTTTTGCTAACTTATTAATCTCTTCAAAACTTAATATCTTCTTCATAAAAATTCACCTATCCTTGGATTTTATTCACTATGTTTGTTGTTGATTTGCCTTCTACAAAACCTAAAATTCTAACTTCTCCACCATTTTTTTCGACAATTTTAGTTTCTGGTAAATCATCTTTAGTATAGTCGCCTCCTTTTACATGTATCGAAGGTTTTAACTCATCTAAAAGTTCACAAGGAGTATCCTCTTCAAATATAACTGTATAATCTACTGCTTTTAATCCACAAAGCATTTCAGATCTATCTACTTCACCATTTATTGGTCTTGATTCACCTTTTAATCTCTTTACTGAAGCATCTGAATTTACTCCAACAATTAAAATATCTCCTTGTCTTTTAGCTTCGTTTAAATAAGTTAAATGTCCAACATGTAAAATATCAAAACAACCATTTGTAAAAACTACTTTTTTATTCTGTTTTTTTAACTCTTCTATTAATTCTGCTGCCATAGGTCTATTTAAAATCATATCTATCTCTCCTGTAACCTTAATTTTATTTTTATTATACCACAATTTTTAAAGCTTATGTACATGTGCTGGTTTTTTTTCTTTAGCTATGTTAAAATATTCTGAGGTGATTTTTTTGAGAGTTTTAGGTATTGATCCAGGAACAGCTATTATAGGATATTCAATTGTTGATTATACAAAAAATAAAATTAATCTTATAAAATACGGTTGTATTTTTACAGATAAAAATCTTCTTATGGAAGATAGATTGTTACAAATATTTGACGAACTAGAGGCAATTATTGATCTATATTCTCCAGAGCATATGGCTGTTGAAGACCTTTTTTTCTTTAAAAATAATAAAACTATTGTCAGTGTTGGTCAAGCTAGAGGTGTAATTATACTTGCAGGTAGAAGAAAAAATCTAAAAATTGAAAGCTACACCCCTCTTCAAGTTAAAATGGGGATAACCGGATATGGTAAAGCTGATAAAAAACAAGTTCAGCTTATGGTTCAAAAAATATTAAAATTAGATGAAATTCCAAAACCAGATGATGCTGCTGATGCTATTGCAGTTGCAATTACACATATAAATTCTCTTACTAACTCTTTATACACTCCTATAGTTTCAACTAATATCAAAATAGAAAAAGAGGTTAAAAGCAACAGAATGACTGCAAAAGAATTTCGAGAACTTTTATTAAAAAAATAAAGGTGCTAGGATTTTTCCTAGCACCTCTTTATTTGCTATTATATTTTTGTAAACCTAACTTTATAATTTCAATAGCTTTTTCTAATATATCTAAATCTAATGCATAAGATATTCTAACTTTATTTAGTCCCAACTCTTCTCTTTGGTAAAATCCTTTTGCTGGTGTTAACATTACTGTATAGTTTTCATGTGAAAATTCACCTAACAACCATTTTGAAAAATCTGTTGCATCCTCTACAGGTAACTCTACAATACAATAAAAAGCTCCTTCAGGTTTATTCAGAACGATCCCTTCTATTTTTTTTAATCCTTCAAATAAAAAGTCTCTTCTTTCCATATACTTTTTATTTACAGAATCATAGTAATTTTTATCTTTACATCTATAAAGTGCTTCAGCTCCTATCATATCTAGTGTTGAAATTGAAAGCCTCGATTGACATAGTTTTAAAATATAGCTCATAAATTCTTTGTTTTTATTTAAAATTGTTCCAACTCTAGCTCCACAAGTTGAGAATCTTTTTGATATTGAATCAATCAATATTATTCTTTGGAGATTATCTATAAATGTTCCACAGCTTACTGTATCTTTTCCATCATATATAAATTCTCTATAAACTTCATCACTTATTAAAAATATATCTTTTTCTTTAGATATTTCATTTAACATTAACAACTCTTCTTTTGAATAAACTGATCCTGTTGGATTTCCTGGATTTGAAAACATTATTGCTCTTGTTTTTTCAGTAACTAAACTTTCAATTATATCTTTCTTTGGTAATTTAAAGTTTTCTTCAAATTTAGTTGGTATTCCTACTACTTTTATTCCTAACATTGCAAAAAAACTATTATAATTTGCATAATAAGGCTCTGGAATTAGAACCTCTTCTCCTTCGTTAAAAAGTGTCATCAAAGTAAATAGTAAAGCTTCACTTCCACCAGCTGTTATTAATATTTCATCATAAGAATAATTTATTCCTAAGTTATTATAATATTTTTCTACTGATTCTATCAATTCTTTTCTTCCAGAAGAATCTGAATATGCTATTGTTTCTTCTTTAAAATTCTCTATCGCTTTAAAAAATTCTTTTGGAGTTTCTAAATCTGGTTGACCTATATTTAAATGTATTATATTTATTCCTGCTGATTTAGCTTTTTTTGAATATGGTATTAATTCTCTCACTGGAGATGTTTTTAAGTTTTGAATATTTTTAGAAAACATCTGTCCCTCCTAGTCAAACTTTTTTCTAATATTATATCAATCTATTGGAATTATGTGAAGTTTTTTTTTGATTGAAGAGTTATCTAAACTCTGATATAATTTTATCAATAACTATTCTTTAAGGGAGAGCTTAATATGAAATTAAATTTAAAATCAATTTTTTTGTCATTAGGAATTTTTTATGTTCTAATTGGAGCTTTAGGTATTAGTAGTGTCGGATTTTTCAATAAAAATATCGAGTATATTTTAAGTACAATTTTATTTTTAAATGGAATTTATCACCTGTTCTATTCATCAACTAATAGAAAAAACCCATATTTTCATTGGGGACTTGTTTTAGCAGAAGGAGTTATCGAACTTATTTCAGTTGCTATTATTCTTCTTAACACTTTCACTAATCAATTGTTCTTTACAAGCTATATTGGTATTTTACTTTGTTTAAAAGGATTAATCTTAATTTTAGGTAGAGATAACAAATTAACATCTTGGGATAATACTAAAGCAAAAGTTAAAGTTCTTGTTATTATTAAAGGCCTTCTACATTTCTTATTTGGATCTTTAATTGTGACGCTTCCTTTACTTACTGATAAAGCTGTTTACATTGTTTTTGGATGGTATATCTTATTCTTAGGAATACATTTTTTAACAGAAGAGTATATTGAAGCTAAAAAAAGTGATGAATAATCATCACTTTTTTTTATACTTATTTTTTAAATATTTTTATTTGAGATTTTTCATAAGAGTTTAGTCCTAATTTCCAAAGCAATACACTATAAATTAAAGTATACACTCCTATTTTTAATATAAAGTTGAAGTAATTTATTTCTACTGTAAACCTATTTAAATAATATCCAAATAACATTGCTATTGATATAGGTATTGTCATTTTTAATATATTTTTCCAAAATCTTAATATATCGAGCCCTATAATTACTTTATAATATATATTCATAATAATAATTTGACCAAGTATAAAAGATACTCCTGTAGCTATAGCACATCCTACTACACCATATTTTTTTACAAGTGTTATACTTAAAATTAAGTTTAAAAAAGCTATTATCAAATATACTATTGATCTAAATTGATGCATATTCTTGGCTTGCATTATAGCTACTCCAGTACTTTGAACTAATGGTACTGTTAGCGGAACCATAATCCAGAGAGCAATTCTATATGCTTCTATATAATCTTGTCCAACCCATAAAATTATAAAATCTTTTCCAAAAAGTATAAATCCAGAAGATATAAGCCCTAAAAGAATGTATTGTAACCTTCCTACCTTTAAAAAAATATCATCTATTTCTTTATTTTTTCCTTCAACTATCAATCTATTTATTTTTGGGAATAAAACTCCTGACACTGCTGCTGCAAATCCCATATAAAGAGTGTTAAAAATACCTCCTATCGAATATATTGCTATTCCTGCAATACCTATATATCTTCCTATAATAACTCTATCTGTTCCCCAATATATTTGGTCTATAAGCACATTTAAAAAAATAAAAAATGAATATGTAAAAATTTCTTTTATAATGATTTTATTAAATTTTGCAAACTTTATTCTCATACCCAAATATGTTGAATAAACTATATCAAAACTATAGGATATAATGGTAAAAACAAGTGTCGAAATTGTTAATTCTATTAATCCAAACCCATTTAACATAAGTGCTAATCCGACTATTGGATTCAAGATAATTGTAATTAACTTTATTCCTCTTTGATATATAAATTTTTCTCTCGAACTTATATTTGTTGAAAAAATACTCAATGGAAATGATAAAACTACATTTAAAAACATTATTATGAAAACTAATTTCGTTTTTTCGAGTTCTTCTATTGTAAATTTATTTCCAAAAAAATCATATATATTTATATAAATATATGCTCCTACAACTAAAGACAATAGCATTAAAATCAAAAATATTAACAAAAACATTCCATTTAAAGATTTTTCTTCTTCAACTTTCCCTTCGGCTCTATACCTAACTATATATCTCAACATAGTATTTCCTAGTCCTAAATTTAATATAGAAATATAACCCATTATAGATTGAACTAACGAATTAATTCCATAATCTACTGGGCCTAAATACTTCATATAAATTGGAGTATAAATAATTTGAATTAAAGAGCTTAACACTACAGTTGCTAAAGATAATAACGTTCCTATTTTCAATTCATTTTTTTTCATAAAAACCTCTATCTATTTAAAAATTCATCTAATTTTAAAAAGTGTTTTTCTCCATCTTGAGAAGCTTTTGCTAATGAGCTTTCTTCTAAAGCTATATTTTCTTTGAATTTTTCATAATTTAAATTTTTTAGGTTATCTAAAGATGCGAAATTACCTTTAAACTCTAAATCTTCTAAAACATTTGTCATTTTTTTGCTATATGTAATTGGAAAAACTGGCTTTTTAAAGACAAATCCTAAAATCATTGCATGGAATCTTGTTGCAACAACACTTTCAGCTTTATTTATAATATCTAAAGCTTCATTTATATCACCTCTATAAAAATATTTAGAGATATTTTTATGCTGCTGATTTGGAATCATATTTAAAAGTTTTACAATAGCTTCTTCATCTCTCTCTTCTTCACAAAATGACATTAATTTAACTTTTTTTCCATCTTTTATAATATCTAAAATCAAACTTTTTAATCGATTAAAATATTCTGATTCTATCCCTTTAAAACCTTCTCTTCCTGAAGGAAGAACTATCGAAAATAAAACATAATCTTCTGTCTCTACTGCATCTCTTTTTAAACTGAAAACTATATCATTTCCATATCTAACATTTTCTAAATCTTTAAACAGTTCATACGAATATTTTTCTCTAAAGCATATGTCTTTACATTCTTTAAAAAAATCAAAATAAGTTTATAGCAATAGGTAAGGATTTGAAGTTATCTCCACCTTTTCCCCTGCTCCACACCGTGCATGCGACTTTCACCGCACACGGCGTTCCATCATAATTTTAAATTTTATTTATATTTAGAAAGTGTTTTTAATATTTTT
>JBOFUO010000006.1:0-33952 GCA_051652625.1 Cetobacterium sp. | reverse complement strand
GTCGAAACGCCAGATCCTAAGTCTGGTGCGTCTGCCAATTCCGCCACCCTCGCAGTGGTGCCGCTTATCGGAGTCGAACCAATTACCTACTGATTACAAGTCAGTTGCTCTACCAGGTGAGCTAAAGCGGCTTTTATTTTGTTTTTAAATTAATGGCGGGAGTGACGAGGGTCGAACTCGCGACCTCATGCGTGACAGGCATGCGCTCTAACCAACTGAGCTACACCCCCATTAAGTGTATATGGTGGAAACAACTGGACTTGAACCAGTGACCCCCTGCTTGTAAGGCAGGTGCTCTCCCAACTGAGCTATGCTTCCAATGGTACCCCGTAGGGGAATCGAACCCCTGTCTATAGAGTGAAAATCTATTGTCCTAACCGTTGAACGAACGGGGCAAATAAATGGTGCGTCATACTGGGCTCGAACCAGTGACAACACGATTAAAAGTCGTGTGCTCTACCATCTGAGCTAATGACGCATTTTGTATGGAGCGGGAGACGAGGGTCGAACTCGCGACATTCAGCTTGGAAGGCTGACGCTCTACCAACTGAGCTACTCCCGCATCACTTACAAATATATAGTACCATAACTTTCATTCTTTGTCAACAAACTTTTTTTATTTTTTTAAAATTATTTTTTCTTTAGCGATTCCTTCATTATGAAGTTTATCAACAGGTGTTATTTTATAATAGTATTTTTTCCCTTTTTCAACTGTTTTATCTAAATATCTTAATCCAAATTTTCTTTTTACTGTTGCAAGTAAATACTTTGATTCTACTTTTTCAAAATTTTGATTTGAACTTCTATAAATTGCATAATAATCTGAGTAGTTATTTGCAGGATCATCCCAAGTTAAAAGAATTCCTTCTTTTGTAAGTTCTCCAACTAAATTTGTTATTGGTTTTGGAGCAATTTTATCTATCCATGGAGTTGTTGGAGGTAAAATTTGATTTTGATAAACTTCACTTTTTAAATTATTTTTTATATTTAGCACATTTTTTTGTAATTTATCGAATCCAAAAAATACACTTCCATCTACACCTTTAACTTTTCTATTATAATTTATTTGCTTAATTAATTCAAATTCATTTTTCCAAGCTGCTGTTGTATCCAATTTATATGCTGCATGACCAACATAAAGATTTACATTACTATCTTCAACTTCTTTTTTCCACCAGTTAACCAAAATATCATATTGAGCTACTTTCAATCCAAAATCCCAATATATTTGTGGAACAATATAGTCAATCCATTCATTCTTTATCCATTTTCTTGTATCAGCATATAAAGTATCATAATTTTCTGCTCCTGCCATTGTTGCAGATCCAGTAGAATCTTTATCGTTATTTCTCCATACACCAAATGGACTTATTCCAAACTTTACATATGGCTTAACTTTTTTTATTTTTCGAGACAACTCTTTTACAAAAATATTTGTATTCTCTCTTCTCCAATCTTCCCTACTTTTTCCTTTCCCATACAAACGAAAAGTTTTATCGTCTCCAAAAGGAACTAATTTTTTATTTTTATCTAAAATTGGATAAGGATAAAAATAATCGTCCATATGAACACCATCTATATTGTAATTTTTTACAACATCAACTATTACATTTTCAGTAAACTCTCTCGCTTCTGGATTGCCTGGATCATAATAATATTTCTTGTCATACTCAATTACCCAATTTGGATTTTTTTTAGCTATATGATCATTTGAGAGAACTTCTCCCTTTTTCAAAGTTATTCTGTAAGGATTAAACCATGCATGAAACTCTATATTTCTTTTGTGTGCTTCTTCTATAAAAAATTCTAACGGATCATACCCAGGATCTTTTCCAGATTCTCCCATTATGTATTTTGACCACGGTTCACTTTCAACTTTTTTATAAAACCTATCTGCTGTAGGCCTAACCTGCATAATAATAGCATTCATATTTAAATCTTTAATCTCATCTAATATATCTATAAACTCTTTTTTTTGTTCATCAATAGGCAATCCTTGTTTTGAAGGCCAATTTATATTGTCAACAGTGGCTATCCAAACACCTCTAAATTCTCTTTCTTTATTTTTTGCAAATAAAGACAAACTTGTTAAAGATATCAAAAATATCAAAAATAACTTTCTCATAAAGACTCCTCTAAACTATTTTTTTATTGAGAATTTTTCTTTTAATTCATCTCTAAGAGCACAAATAAAATCTACTTTATTTCCCATTATCAAAGGAATTATAATTTCTCTCTTGTCTTTTGTCACTATTCTAATTATAACCTGAAGCCTATTCCCTTTACCTACAACGCCTTCTTTTAGCACACATGTTTCTACATCTCTTAAGTCTAAATCTAATCCTTCACCTATCATTCTTTTATTTTCTAAATCTAAAACTATTTTATATGTAAATATATTTTTTAAATGCTTTAATCCTAAGAAAATTAATAATACCCCTAATCCTAAATAAGGAATACTAAATTCTTTTATATAACCCATGTAACCTTGAAGTAAACCTAATAGTACTAATGGTAACCCTGTTCCTATCCACATTATTAATTTTTTTACTTCTAATCTGTATTTTCTTTTTGTCCTAAATTCTATTTTAGTTTTTGCTATTTTTTTTATAAAATCATCAAAAAAAAACATAATTCCTCCTAATTAAAATAAGAAAAGTAGAGAGTTATCTCTACTTTTCTATTCATTTATTTTTATTTTACTAATTCCATTATATTTTCAGGCTTATAATCTAAATTATGAACAGCATTTATATATCTAACTGTTTTACTCTTTCCTCTTATTACTAAAGTTTGAGTTCTAGCTATATTCCCTTTTCTTTTTACTCCTTCTAAAAGGTCTCCACTTGTTATTCCTGTTGCTGAGAAAATAACTTCGTCATCTTTTACAAGGTCGTCCATTTTTAAAACATCTCCAACTCTAAGCCCCATCTCTTCACATCTAGATTTTTCATAAGCAGAAATTTTATCATTCTCTAAAGAAACTCCTTTAACTTCACTTCTTAATTTCAATCTAGCTTGCATATCTCCACCTAAGGCTTTTATAACAGCTGCCGATATAACTCCTTCTGGAGCTCCTCCAATTCCATATAAAACATCTACATCTGAATCTATAACTGATGTTAAAATTGATCCTGCAACGTCTCCATCTGGAAGTGCATAAACTTTTATATTTAAATCTTGTAAATCTTTTATAATAGCTTTATGTCTTGGTTTATCTAATACTACTATAGTTAATTCGTTTAAAGGCTTTTTTAAAGCTTTACATATATTATCTATATTTTCCATTAATGGTTTAGATAAATCAATAACACCTTTTGCTTCAGGTCCAACAATTAACTTTTCCATGTACATATCTGGAGCTTTTAAAAAACTTCCTTTATTTCCTACTGCTAAAACCGCTATTGCATTTGCTTGACCTTGAGCAGTCATTCTTGTTCCTTCTACAGGATCTACAGCAATATCAACTTGTGAATATCTATCTTTATCAATAGTATCTAAGCCAACCTTTTCCCCTATAAATAGCATTGGAGCTTCATCAATCTCTCCCTCTCCTATTACGATTTCCCCTTGAATCTTTATTCCGTTTAGCACAGTTCTCATAGCATCTACTGCTGCTTGATCTGCTGCATCCTTATCTCCTCTTCCTACCCATTTGTAAGCGGCTAAGGCTGCTGCTTCTGTTACTCTAGCGAACTCTAAAGCTAACTCTCTTTTCATTTTTTCCTCCTACTTTGTTTCGATCAATCTATAAATTTTTTCTCCTGGTAAAACCATTTGAAGTTGATTCCTAGCTACTTTCTCTCTGTAAAATGGATTATTTATATCCTTAATCATCTCATCGTATTTAACTATTAAACTTTCAATATCTTTTTTATGTTTTAACTTTATCTCTTGCTCTATTCTTAATTTATCAATTTTTATAAAAGTTCTAAAAATATTCTGACCTAAAAATGCAAAGTGTATAGCTAAAGGTACTATCAAAAATAGATTTTTCATTAATTTTTTCCAGACTCTTTCTTTAAAAGTTGTAACTTTTTAGAAACCATCCTTTTAGCAACTGGTGAGATTTTATCTACAAATAGAATTGCTTCTAAATGATCATACTCATGTTGGAATGCTCTTCCTAACAACTCAGTTCCTTCTTCTATTACCTCTTCACCTTTTTCGTTTATATATTTTATTTTTACTGTTACAGATCTTTTTACAGCTTTATAAATTCCAGGAACACTTAAACATCCCTCATCCTCATTTTCTACAACATCTGACAATTCTAAAAGTTCTGGATTTATAATTTTTCTTACAATACCATCACCAATATCTATAACAAACATTCGTTTTGCTATTCCGATTTGAGGAGCTGCAAGTCCAACTCCATTCGCTTCATGCATAGTCTCTACCATATTATTTAAAATCTCAAGTATCTCTGGTGTAATCTCCTTTACAGGTTCTGCCACAGTTCTTAAAGACTCATTGCCATATATTTTTATTTCATATACCATACTTTTTCCTCCACATCTCTTTTTAACTAATATCTATTATATCATATTAGGTTAATAGGGTCTACATCAACAACAACTCTATATTTTTTATTTTCTATATTTTTTATTTTCTCTTCTAATTTCTTTTTATACAAATTTATATTATTTCTATTTCCTTTTATAAATATATTGCATCTATACCTTCCTTTAACCTTATATACTAAAGATTTCATAGGACCATACAATTCAACACTTTCATCTTCTATGGCTTTAAATACTAGATAGCAATATTCCTCTAATCCTTTTTCTTCTGATGATGAAATTCCAATATTTATTATTTTAGAAAACGGTGGATAAGAAAGTAACTCTCTTTTCTCAATTTCTTTCTCATAAAAATTTATATAACTATTCTCTTGAATTTTTTCAATTATATAGTTCTCAGGTTGATAAGTTTGAATTATAACTTTCCCCTTTTTTTCTCCTCTTCCAGCTCTTCCAGCAACTTGAGTAATCATCTGATAAGTTCTCTCTCCCGATCTAAAATCAGGTATGCTCATTATGGTGTCTGCATTTATAACTCCCACCAATGTTACATTTGGAAAATGTAATCCTCGAGATATCATTTGTGTTCCAATCATAATATCATATTCTCCATTTAGAAAACCATTATACATATTTTCATAGAAGTTTTTTTCTTTAGAAACCTCACCATCAACTCTTATTATATTTACTGGAAACCTTTTTCTCAACTCTTCTTCTACTCTCTCTACTCCACGTCCACTAAAACTTAAATTTTTGCTTCCACATTTTGAACATTTCTGAAGAAACTTTTTAGATATTCCACAATAATTACATTTCAAACTATTATTGCTAGCGTAATAGTTTAACTTTATAGAACAATGCTCACACTCTTCCATATGCCCACAATCTTGACACTGAATTAAAGTAGAGTAACCTTTTCTATTTAAAAGCAAAATTATTTGTTCTTTTCTTAGTAAAGCTGCTCTTATCTCATTTAGAAGTACCTCACTAAAAAAACTATCCTCTTCTTCCTTCATATCAACCACTTCAATTTTAGGTAGTTGTGCATCATTATACCTTCCATCAATCTCAAACAATTGAAATATGCCTTTTTTCCCATAGTAATAACTTTCTATTGCTGGGGTAGCCGATCCTAAAACAACCTTAGCATTTTCTAATTCAGCTTTTTTTATTGCCACGTATTTAGCATTGTATCTTGGAGTTGAGTCTTGTTTATAGCTATTTTCATGCTCTTCATCAACAATTATATACTCTAAATTTTTTACTGGAGCGAAAATAGCTGATCTAACTCCCAAAACAACTTTTTTATCCCCTGTATAAATACTATACCATTCTTTTGCTCTATCATTGCTTGATAACCTACTATGAAGAATTGCTACTCCCTCTCCAAACTCAATTTTAAATCTTTTTACCATTTGAGGAGTTAGAGAAATTTCTGGAACTAAAAATATAGATCCGCTACCCCTTTCTAAAGCTCTTTTTATCAATTGAATATATATCTCTGTTTTTCCTGATCCAGTTACACCTCTAATTAAAAAATGTTTTTTACTTGAATTTTCAATTCCATCTTTTACTTTTTTTTGTTCTGCATTTAATTCTGTATCTTTCTGTACTTTTTGTACTTTACCCTCTACTTTCAATTTATCTTTATCAAACTCTTTAATTTTCCTTTCAAATATCAAGGTTCCATTTTTTAAATTTTTTTCTATTATTTTTTTATCAAATTTTTTGTTTAATGTTAATTTTCCAACTTCACGTCTGCTATTAAAATACTGAATCAACTCGTCGTCACTACATATATCTCTTTTTAAAGTATACCAATTCTCTGAAATCTCAAAATATCCTTTGTCTTCAAACTCTTTAAATTTATCTTTTGAAAATCTATCCACTAATGATTTTTTTCTTATTTTTAATTTCTGAAAAAAATATTCTAACAGCTCATCTCGAATCAAAATATCTTCTACACTCTCAACTCTATAAACATCTTCATATTTTATTTTTATCCCTGCTGGAACTGCTGTTGAAAAAACTTGTTCAAAAGGACTCATATAGTAGTCTTTTATCCAAATTAAAAGTTCTATAAATCTTTTGGAAAAACTTAGTTCTTCATATAACTTACTTTTTATTTTTAAAACTTTAAAAGAATACTCTTTTAAAGTTTCCTCTTCTATAATTAGACCAACTTTATCTTTATTTCTAAAAGATACTAAAACTCTATCACCAACATCTATATTCTCATCATCACTCGCATAAGTATAGAAACTATTCGTCTTTTCTATATAGACACTAAAATATTTCATTACTTTCTCCTAGTTTAACTTAATTTTTATTTTTTTTATATTTAGCAACTCTTTATGAGGCTCTAAACTTTGAGTTGAAACAACTCCTGCTCCACTTATTTCCAACTCTACATTACTGCCTTTAAATATTTCAATTACCTCTCTAGCACTCATTCCTTTTAAATCTGGCATTAAAAACAACTCTTCATTATTTTCAATATTTCTCAAGCTTTTTTTATGGGTAATCTTTATGTTTTCTATTTTTTGTGAATGAATATTTTTTAACTTAGTTACTCTCTTTACAACCTCTCCTAAAACAGGTGCCGCGGCTGTTCCACCAAATTTATCATACAACACTTCTCCTTGTGGTTTAAAGAACATTGCTAAAAGTATGTACTGTGGTTTTTCTACTGGAAAAAATCCTACAACAGATGAAAGATACTCTTGCTTTACATATCTTCCATTTTCACTATATTGAGCTGTTCCTGTTTTTCCACCAATTCTGTAATCATCTACACGTGCTTTTTTTACAGTACCATCCAGTACAGCTAACTCCATAATACTTCTCATCTCTTTTGAAACCGATTCATCAAATAACTTCTCTTTTGCAATCGGTAAATTTCTTCTTATTACCATTCCATCCTTATCTGTTATTTTATCAACTATGTATGGTTTATAAAGAGTTCCTCCATTTATTATTGAAGAAAATGCTGTTATCATTTGAATTGGAGTAACTGCAATACCTTGTCCAAAAGACATTGTACTTTTTTTTAATCCATTCCATTTTTTCACTTCTTCTCTTCTTGGTTTTTTTTCATAGGGATAATCAACCCCTGTTCTATCATAAAGACCGAATTTTTCTAAATATCTATCAAATTCATCATTAGTAAATTTATCTGCTATTAAAACCATTCCTATATTACTTGATTTTTTTAAAATTTCTTCTGTTGTTAAAATACCTTTTACACTTCTACTACTCTCTTTTATTGTATGTTTATACCTTCTTAATGTTCCATCTCCAATATCAAAATTTGTAAACCTTTTTATTTTTTTATCCTGCATTGCTGCCGCTATTATTAATGGTTTAAATATAGAGCCTGGTTCTAATTGCGATTGAAACACTGGATTAGCTACATTTTTTTTATTTTTTCTGAAAAATGAAGTAGCTAAAATTTTTCCAGTATTTGGATCCATCATAACTGCATGAACTTCTTCTGAATTTGTTTTTTTAAATTGTTTTTCCATCTCATCATTTAGTATATATTGTAAATCGTTGTCTATTGTTAGATGAATATCCATTCCTTCTAAATTAATCTTAGATCTTGCTCCTGATGTTGGCAATCCAACTCCTAAACTTCTTATGCTTGGAATTACATTTGAAGATTTATCACCTTTTAAATATTTCTCATAAAAAAGTTCAATTCCAAATGTCCCCTCTTTTTCTGTTGCTTTTTTAAATCCAATATTTCCTACTAAAAAGAAATATTGATCTGGTTTATAATAACGTCTTTCTTTCCTTCCACTTAAAAATATTATATTTTTTCCTTTTATTTTATACTTCTCTAAAATATCTTCTATTTCTTTCTTTTCAACATCATCAACATTACGGTTTAATCTTTTATAAACTCTTTCATCTTTTCCAAGCTTGTTTATAGAATTTAGTAACGGTTTATAATTTTCTTTGATATATTTTTTATTTATCAACTCTTTTAATGCTTCTGGAGCTTCTTCTGATTTTACAAATCTTTTTGGATCTACTGATAATTCATACATATTTATACTATAGGCTAATCCCTTCCCTTTAGAATCATAGATATTACCTCTTTGACCACCTTCTTTTCTTTCAACATTAACTTGTTTATTTATTGCTTCTTTATAGTTTTCAGAATCAAAAAGTTGTATTTGAATCATTCTAAACATCAATATAAAAAAACAAAACAATATAACATCAGATACTATAAATGATCTTAGTATAAAATTATTTTTCATTTTTATCTTTTTCCATTTGAAAAATATATACAAATTAAAAATTAACAACAAAACAACTGCAACACTCAATAGAAATTTTTTATAATATAAAGAAAGTCCTATTGTAAAAACTTGTAGTAAAATTAAAAATACCTTTAGCTTCTTATTCATTCATCCATCCTCTTTTTTATTTTTCTTTTAAATATTATATCAAATATTGTCAAAATAAGGTATAATAAGAATAAAATTCCACAAAAAGGAGTAATTACATGAACTTTTTATTTCTATTACTTTTTATAACCACTTCAGCTTTTGGACTTAATATTGGGGTAATTGATTCAGAATATATTTTCAATCAATATAATAGACGGTATGAAATGGAAGAAAATCTCGAGAAGAAAAGATTAGAATTAAATTCTGAAATTGAAATTTTAAGAAAAAGTTTATTAGAGCAAGAAAAGTTTATAAAAGGAAAATCTAATATTACTGAAACTGATAAAAAAAAGATAATTAACTTGAAAAAACAATTTCAAGATAAAATTGAAGCTTCTGAAAGATATTTTCAAGAAGATCAACAAAATTTTATCTATGATATTAAATTTGAAATAGATTCTGTTGCGATTTTAATTGGAAAACAAAAAAATTTAGAAATGGTTATTGAGAAAAGTGCTACAATTTACGGTGGTGTTGATTTAACTGAAGATGTTATCAATTTTTTAAACAATAAAGAATCATATAAATTAGATACAACTAATCTTTTAAAAAAACAATTATAAAAAAGTTCATATTTAATTATATGAACTTTTTTTATTATAAGTAATAAACTCATAGATTACAAAAAAATAAAAAAAAAAGCACCTAAGTGCTTAAAATTCTTATATGGTGGAAACAACTGGACTTGAACCAGTGACCCCCTGCTTGTAAGGCAGGTGCTCTCCCAACTGAGCTATGCTTCCAAAATGGTACCCCGTAGGGGAATCGAACCCCTGTCTATAGAGTGAAAATCTATTGTCCTAACCGTTGAACGAACGGGGCAACTTCCGCTTCTGCGTTGTTGCTACTTAATAATAGTACCATTTTTTCATTAATTTGTCAACCTTTTTTTATTAATCAATAGATTTCCATTCTTCTTCTTTAAATCCTATTAAAACTCTATCACTTCCTATAAGTAATGGTCTTTTTACTAGCATTCCGTTTGATGATAAAATCTCTAGCAATTCATTTTCATTATTCTCAGCTACTTTTTCCTTTAAATTTAACTCTCTATAAAGTATTCCACTTGTATTAAAAAATCTTTTTATAGGTAATCCACTTAAATCCAACCATTGTTTTAACTCAATTTTACTAGGATTCTTTTCCACAATGTGTCTTGATTCAAATTCAATTTTATTTTCCTCTAACCATTTTTTGGCCTTTGTACAAGTTGAGCATTTTGGATAATTTAAAAATAAATACTTCATAAGGTCATCTCCTTTTACAACAAATTATTATCTATTTAATAATCTTTTTAACTCTTCTACTTTATTTGTTCTTTCCCAAGGTAAATCTAAATCTGTTCTTCCTATATGTCCAAACGCTGCTAAATCTTGATAATTAAAGTTTCCACTTCTTAATTCTAAATCTCTTTCAATTCCTCTAGGTGTTAAGTCAAATACGTTTTGTACTGCTTCAGCTAACTTTATTTCTTCGAATTTTCCTGTTCCAAAAGTTTCTACTTTTACTGAAGTTGGCTCTACTACTCCTATAGCATAAGATAATTGAATTTCACATTTGTCAGCTAAATCTGCCGCTACAATATTTTTAGCTACCCATCTTGCTGCATATGCTGCTGATCTATCAACTTTCGAAGGATCTTTTCCTGAGAATGCTCCTCCACCATGTCTGAAGAATCCACCATAAGTGTCTACAATTATTTTTCTTCCTGTTAATCCAGTATCTCCATGTGGTCCTCCAATTACGAATCTACCTGTTGGATTGATATGGTAATGTTTAACTTCATCTGCATTTAAATTATATGATTCTAAAACTGGTTTTATTACTAGTTCTTTTACATCATTATGTATTTGTTCTTGAGTAACTTCTGGATTATGCTGAACTGAAACTACAACAGTATCAACTCCTACAACTTTTCCATCTTCATCATAAGCTAATGTAACTTGTGATTTTGCATCTGGTCTAGCCCAAGCTAACTCTTTTGATCTTGTTAATCTTGTCAACTTTACAATTATCTCTCTTGATAAAACTAGAGCTAATGGCATTAATTCTGGAGTTTCTTTTACTGCTCCACCAAACATTATTCCTTGGTCTCCAGCTCCACCAACGTCTACACCCATAGCTATATCTGGAGACTGTGAGTGAATAGCATTTAAAACTCCACAATCAGAATCAAATCCCATTCCTTGCTTGTATCCAATTTCATCTATTTTATTTCTAACTATTTCTTGAATATCTATATAAGTTGTTGTTGTTATCTCTCCACCAACAATTACTTGTCCTGTTGTACAGAAAACTTCACATGCTACTCTTGCTGCTGGGTCATTTTTTATACATGCATCTAATACTGCATCTGATATTTGATCTGCTATTTTATCTGGATGTCCTGGTGATACACACTCCGAAGTAAAGTAAGTTAAATTTTTCATTTTGTTCCTCCTGAAATTTTATCAAAAGAGATAAAAAAAAGCCTTTTATCTTTCCAGAAAGATAAAAGGCTTAATGCTCTTTATAGGTCATCTTTCTGGAATTAGCACCACACCAGTTAGGTAGGTTGCTGAAACGTCATAGGGCCAGTCCCTCAGTCTCTCTTGATGAATTTATTTTTTATATTAGTAATTATACTTTTTTTTTTACTGAATGTCAATATTTTTATTTATTTTCTTCAATAAGTGTTAAATTTGCAACCTTGTTGAAAATTGTTGCAACATAATTAAGCTGAGAAAGTCTATTATTTTTAATAGTTTCATCTTTATCCATTACCATAACAGATTCAAAATATCTATTTATAACTTCTTCAGTTGATAAAATAGTATTTAAATAACCTATATAGTTTTTAGAAGATAACATTTCTTCAGCTATTCTAGCTACTTCTTCAGATTTTTGGAATAACTCTTTTTCAACATCCTCTATTAATAAATCTGAATTAACAAGTACTCCATCAAATCCTTTAGAGATGTTTCCAACTCTTTTCATTAATGAAACTAAATTGTTGAAGCTATCCATTTTTGTAAACTCATCTACAGATTTTATTCTTAATAGTGTATCTACTAAATTGTCTGAACTTTTATCCACTACAGCTGATACAACGTCTTTTGAGTATCCCATTTCTGTAAATACATTTAAGGCTCTTTGTTTAAAGAATTCTAAAACTTCATTTAAAACTTCGACTTTATCTCTTTTTAATACTGCTGTATTTTGAAGAGTATCTAAAGCTTTTTCAACTAAAGTTTTTAAAGAAATATTTAAATTTGAATCTAATATAATATTTACTATTCCTAAAGCAGACCTTCTTAAAGCAAACGGATCCTTAGATCCACTAGGAATAATTCCTACTCCAAAACATCCACATAAAGTGTCTAGTCTGTCTGATATTCCTGCTATTATCCCTTCTATTCCTTTTGGTAATAAATCACCTTGATATCTAGGGTAATAATGTTCTTCTATTCCTTTTGATACTAACTCTGATTCTCCAGATTTAAGTGCATAATCTGCTCCCATAAATCCTTGAAGTTTTGTAAATTCTTTTTCTCCAATCATATTAGATACTAAGTCAGCCTTACATAAAAGTAAAGTTCTTTCAACAGTTTCTCTTCTAGTTTCCATTTCTGTAGATTGAATTAAATAATCTGCTATTGCTAGAGATCTCTCTATTTTATCATAAATTGTTCCTAAATCTTTTTGGAAAACAACTTGCTTTAATTTTTCAACATTTTCAATTAAAGGTTTCTTCAAATCTTCATGATAGAAGAATCTTGCATCAGCAAGTCTAGCTGATAATACCTTTTCATTTCCTTTTCTTACATTGTCCGAATCTTCAATTCCATTTCTAACAACTACAAATTTAGGTAGTAGTTTTCCATCTAAATCTAAAATAGGGAAATATCTTTGGTGAACTTGCATAGATATTATAAGTACATCTTGAGGGACTTCTAAGAAGTCTGAATTAAATGTTCCAACTATTGGGAATGGATATTCAACTAAATTAGCAACCTCTTTCAATAGATCTTCATCTATTAAAACTTGTTCTGTTGATTCTTCACAGTTTTCTTTTATTGATTTTCTAATTAATTCTTTTCTCTCTTCAATATCAATAATTACATTATTTTCTTTTATTTTTTCAAAGTATTCATCTATTGTTGAAACTTCAAAATTATTTCCAAAGAATCTATGTCCTCTTGATGCTCTTCCACTTTTAATTCCTTCAATTTCAAAGCTTACTACATCTTCATTTATTAATGCTAAGAACCATTGAATCGGTCTTGCAAATTTTAATTTTTTTTCTCCCCATTTCATTGATCTCGGGAAATTAATTTCAACTACAAGTTCTTTTAAAAGTTCTGAAAGTAAATTCTTTGTAGAATCTCCTTTCATGAATTTTCTAACTGCTATATATTCACCTTTTGGAGTTTCTATTATTTCTAAGTCAGTTGCTTCTACCCCTTGAGATTTTGCAAATCCTAATCCTGCTCTTGAAATCTCTCCATTTTCACCAAATGCAACTTGCTTTGCAGGTCCCATATTTAACATATCTAAATCTGATTGAGATTCTGATAAACCTTGAACCAGAACAATTAATCTTCTAGGTGTTCCAAAAGTTTTTATTTCTTCGAACTTTATTCTTCTATCATTTAATTTACCTTCTAAGTTCTCTTTCATCTCTTTCAGAGTTTGAACAAGGAATCTTGCAGGTAACTCTTCCATTCCTATTTCAAAAAGTAATCTCACTTTGTATTCCTCCTCTTTTTTCCTTTTACTTCTTTTTTAGTAAAGGGTATCCAAGTTCTTTTCTATTTTGTACAAATACTTCTGCACATCTTTTTGCTAGATTTCTAACTCTTAAAATATAAGACATTCTTTCTGTTGTAGATATAGCTCCTCTTGAATCTAGAACGTTAAATACATGAGAACATTTTAAAACATAATCATATGCCGGCATTACTAAGTTTTCATTTAGTGCTCTATCTGCTTCTTTTTCATAATCATCAAACCATCTAAAGTGACTTTCTAAGTCTGCTACTTCAAATGAATATTTTGAATTTTCATATTCGTATTGATATCTCATATCTCCATATTTAATTCCTGGAGCCCACTCTAAATCATATACACTCTCTTTGTTTTGAATATATAATGCTAATCTTTCTAATCCGTATGTTATCTCTACAGGAACAATATCTAACTCTAATCCTCCAACTTGTTGGAAATATGTAAATTGAGTTACTTCCATTCCATTTAACCATACTTCCCATCCTAATCCCCAAGCTCCTAGAGTTGGTGACTCCCAATCATCTTCAACAAAACGAATATCATGCTTTAATGGATCTATCCCTAAAACTTTTAATGATTCTAAGTATAACTCCTGAATATTATCTGGTGATGGTTTCATTATAACTTGGAATTGATGATGTTGATAAACTCTATTAGGGTTTTCTCCATATCTTCCATCTTTTGGTCTTCTAGACGGCTCTACATATGCTATATTCCACGGCTCTGGTCCTAAAGACATTAAAAATGTATTTGGATTAAATGTTCCAGCTCCTGTCTCTATATCGTATGGATTTCCAATGATACACCCTTTTGAACTCCAATACTGTTGAAGAGCAAATATCATCTCTTGAAATGTCATTTTACTTCCTCCTAATTTTTCTTTTTACTTTTATTACTTTCTAATAAGCTATCAATTATTATTAGAATAACTCCTATATTTATCCAAACATCAGCTAAGTTAAATACAAATACCCATATACCTCTAAAATCTACCATATCAATAACAAAACCTCTATATATTCTATCGATTATGTTTCCTATAGCTCCTCCTAGAATAAATGAATATCCTAATTTTTCATAAACTGAAAACTTTTCTCTATTTTTATAGAAATAAAAACTTAGTCCTAATATTACCAGAACTGTTAAAATAGATATTATATCTAACTTTCCTTGAAACATTCCAAAAGCTATCCCTCTATTTTTAACATATGTTAGATGGAAAAATTCCCCTATTAAGGGGAATGTTTCTCCTTCTAATAACCAAGTGTCTATTTCATATTTTGAGATTTGATCTAGAATAACCAATATAACTATTATCCCTATATATAACACAGCTCACCTCTCTTAGAAATTAATCAGCTAATGCTGATGTACATCTTGGACAAATTGTTGGATGATCTGAATTAGTTCCTAACTCTGTAGAATACTTCCAACATCTTTCACATTTTTCTCCATCTGCATGTTCAACTTTAACAAATAGAGCTTCTTGTTCTTCTCCTTTTACAAACGAATTATCTTTTTCATTTGTAACTATTAATTGAGAAACAATTAATACTTCTTCTAATACTTCTTTATTATCTTTTAAGAACTTCTCTAAAGTTTCATCAGTAGAATTTAATAATACTTTTGCATCTAAAGAATTTCCAATTATTTTATTTTCACCTTGTCTTGCAAGCTCTAAAGTTTTATTTACATCTTTTCTTAACTTAGCAATCTCATCCCATTTAGTATCTAAATCATCATTTAAATATTGATCGTTGTTTACATACCAATCTGTTAATAAAACTGATTCAGAATCTTTTAAAGATTCTGGTAAAGTTTCCCAAATTTCTTCAGCTGTAAACGATAGAATTGGTGCTACCATTTTAGTTAATGTAACTAAAACTTCTGACATTACTGTTTGAGCTGCTCTTCTTTCTTTTGAATCAGCTTTTTCAGTATATAATCTATCTTTTATTATATCTAAATAGAATGCTGACATCTCAATTCCTGAGAAGTAATGTATCTCTTGGAAAAGATTGTAGAATTCATATTTCTCATATGACTCTGTTACAGCTCTTTTTAATCTTTCTAATTTGTTTAGTGCCCACTTGTCAATTTCCATTAAATCCTCATATGCTACTGCATCTGTTGCTGGATTGAAATCTGCAGAGTTTCCTAATATATATCTAGCTGTATTTCTTACTCTTCTATAAGCTTCTGCCATTTGCTTTAAGATATTATCAGATATCTTTACATCTTCACTATAATCAACTGAAGCACACCATAATCTTAAAATATCTGCTCCGTAAACTTTTATTACATCTTGAGGTGCAACAACGTTTCCTACAGATTTTGACATTTTCTTACCCTCTCCATCATTTACGAATCCATGAGTTAAAAGCATCTTAAATGGAGCATCACCAGTTGAACCTATAGATGTTAGTAGAGATGTTTGGAACCATCCTCTATGTTGATCTGATCCTTCTAAATAAAGATCTGCTGGTCTATGAAGGTTTTCTCTAGTTTCTAATACTGATCTATGAGAAACTCCTGAATCAAACCAAACATCCATTATATTTGTTTCTTTTCTTAATTCTAAACCTTTTAAATTATATTTTACTAATAGTTCTTCACCAATTAGTTCTTCAGCTGAATACTTAACCCAAGCTGATGATCCTTCTTCTTTAACTATTCCAATAACTCTATCTAAAATCTCTCTTTCAAAGATTTCTTTTCCTGTTACTTCGTTATAGAATACAGGAATTGGTACTCCCCATGTTCTTTGTCTTGAGATACACCAGTCTGGTCTTGACTCTAGCATTGAACCTATTCTATTTTTTCCCCAATCAGGAACGAATTTAACATCATCTAAAGCATTTAATGCTTTCTCTCTTAAATCAGAACCCTCACATCTTATAAACCATTGTTCTGTTGCTCTAAATATTACAGGAGTTTTAGATCTCCAGTCATGTGGATAAGAATGTTCGAACTCTTTGTAACTTAATAGATGTCCTGTTCCTGTTAAATATTCAGCAATTACTTTGTTTGCTTTTTTATAGAATAATCCAGCAAATTGTCCTGCTTCCTCTGTTAAAACTCCTTTGTTGTTGATTGGAGAAATTATTGGTAAACCATATCTTACTCCTACAACATAGTCATCTTGTCCGTGTCCTGGTGCTGTATGAACTACTCCAGTTCCAGCTTCTGCTGTTACATGAGTTCCTAAAACAATTTTACCAGTTCTGTCTAAGAATGGATGCTTGTAAGTTAAATTCTCTAAATCAGCCCCTAAGAACTCTTTTACTAATTCTGTTTCTGTTATACCCATATCAGCGAAAGCTTTATCAGCTAAAACTTTTGCTAAAATTAGATTTCCTACTTCTGTTTTATATATTCCGTATTCAAATTCACCATTTAAAGCTATTCCAGTATTTGCTGGTAAAGTCCATGGAGTTGTTGTCCAAATAACTAAATGTAAAGATTCAGCCATCCCTAACTTTTCCATAATCTCTTTGTTAGCTTCCATTTTTACATATATTGATGGAGAAACATGATTTTTATATTCTATTTCAGCTTCTGCTAATGCTGTTTCTGTTACTGGTGACCAGTAGATTGGCTTTAATCCTTTGAAAATATAACCATTCTCATAAAGTTCTCCAAATACCTCTAATTGCTTTGCTTCATACTCTGGATTTAAAGTTAAGTAAGGTTTATCCCACTCTCCTAAGATTCCTAATCTTTGGAATCCTTCTTTTTGAATTTCTACCCATTTCTTTGCGTACTCTGCACACTTTTCTCTAATTTCTAGAGCTGACATCTCTTTCATTTTTGAACCTAACTCTTCACTTACCTTTAATTCAATTGGTAAACCGTGAGTATCCCATCCAGGAACATAAGGTACTGTATAACCAGTTAATCTTTTATACTTTAAAATAATATCTTTTAATATTTTATTTAAAGCATGACCTATATGAATTCCACCATTTGCGTACGGAGGTCCATCATGAAGAATAAATGATTCTCCACCTTTTTCTAACCCCTTTTCATAAATCTTTTGTTCATCCCATTTTTTTAAAATATTTGGTTCCTTCGTTGGTAAGTTTGCCCTCATTTGGAAACTTGTTTTCGGAAGGTTTAGCGTTTTAGCATAATCTCTTTCTTCCATTAGACTTCCTCCTTATATGTATTTAATGTTATTTTTACTTCCATACTTTTTCCTTTTTCTGAGAAATGTTTAATTACTCCACCATGGTCTTTTATAATCTTTCGTACAAAGAATAATCCAAGTCCTAAGCTTTGAGTAGAATAACTCACAAAAGGTTCATAGATATTTTCTAATTGAATTGAAGATACTCCCTCTCCATTATCTATAATTTTCAGCTCTATCTTTTCATTGATTCTTTTTTTAGATAAAACAATATCTATTCTTCTGTTACTTTTTTTATTTAAAAGGACATTATATGAGTTATCTATAAGTTCCTTTATTGCTTTTTGAAGTTGCTTTTCACTTCCTAAAATAGTTCCATTTGTGGTACTGAAAAAAGATATTGAAATATTTGCATTTTTTAATTTTTGACTATAGCTTGTTATAACGTTATTTATGATTTTATCTAAACAAACACCTTCATATTCAGTTTCTTTTTCTTCTGAATAGAATTTTAAAGATTCGTTATCCTCTTTAATTCTTTCTAAATATGGTTTTATTATTGTTAGTTCTTCTATAATTTTTTGTCCTGAATTTTCCGAATGAATACATTTTAAAATTTGATTAACAACATCGCCTCGTAAACTCAAAAATCTTGTTGCTAATTTTTCAATTGTTAAAACTCTCTGACTCTCTAAATTATCTACTACTATCTCTTTGTTATTTATACCTATTGAGAAATTCATTGATAATAAATTTAAAAGCTCTAACTCTTCTTGATTTATTCGAGTATCTTTTGTGTAGTTATCTACAACTATTACACCTGAATATTTCCCAGCACCATGAATTGGAAAAATAAAGAAATTTTTTAACCCTACAGCTTTAAGGACATCGTTACCAAAATCATATTTATAACCTACATCATTTTTATAGATTATTCTTTTTTCTTTAAAAGATTTTGCTAATAAATTTTCATTATTCACAGGTATCTTTGTAAATAATATTAGCTCTTTTAAATTTTTTAATTGGAATTTAAATCCTTTTTCAGTATTTTCTTTTAAATTTGAATTTATAGAAATTTCTTGTCCTATTAAATAGTCGTTTTCTCTACTATATCTAAAATACATAGCTCTACTATAACCAAGTCCAACTTCTGAAGTGAATCCTGAAACTAACTTTTTTATAGTTTTAAATGTATCCTGTTCGATATTTATTCCCATTAGCAATTTATCTATCGCTTCGATTTTTTCGATATTTCTGACTAACTCTTTATTTTGGATAGTTAAATCCTCTTGAGCAATATTTAATTTTTCAATCATCTCTTTAAAAGATACTGATAATGTTTTTATTTCCCCTTGACCTATAACTTTTATATCTTCAACTTTTTGACCACTAGAAATTTTATCTGCTAAATCTGCGATTTGTGTTAAAGGCATCAATAACTTTTTTAAAACTTTACTAGATACAGTTGAACTTATAATCATTATGAGAAGAACTAATATTCCAATATATAGAGCTGTTATTAATTTTTCTTGAGTTATTCTTTCTTTAGAAAGTGATATTACAAAACTTCCTAAATAAGTATCATTATAACCTATTAAATTATAAATTCCTACATAATATGATAAACCATTTATCTTTTTATTTAAATAATAATTTTTGTAATCCTTTTTTAATATCTCTCTATACATTTTATAAGAGAAGAAAAATTTTGCTTGAAGTTCTTCTTTATCATTACTATTAGTAACAAAGTATACCTTATCCTTTGAACTTAACTCTAATTCTTCTGTTAAAGAAGTTAAAAAATCTTTATTTATTGGTATTGAAACAACCAAATAATAAGTTGTTGTTTCATTTCCATAAGGAATAACAATTCTTGCATAAATTTTATCATGTACTTTTGCTAAATAATATCCATTTTCTTCAAATTCTTTTTTTGTAGATGTTTCTAAGAGTATATGAATATTATCTTCTGTTAGAGTTCCTAAATTATTTTTATTACCATATTCACCCAATAACTCTCCTTTCGAAGATATTATTGTAATAACCGAATTATAATAGCTTCTAAAATCTTCTTTTAAAAGGTTATATTTTAAGAACTCTGCTGTTTTTTGGTTTCCCTCATTTATTCTATATTTACCTATTTCTTTATAAACATCATTTCTGATATCTCCAAAGTAAGATTTGTAACTATTCATAAGTAAGTTCATTTTATTTTTAGTTATATCTTCTATTCTTTGTTCCATATCTTGAAAAGAAGTTAGTGCTACAACTATTGCAATTAAAATCGAGGTTAAAAATATTGCGATATCATTATAAAGAATTATCTTTATTAACAATGAATTTTTTTTCATCTTCATCGTTTAAAGCCCCTTTTTAGTCAAACCTACTCTTTGTCTTTCTTTATCAATGTCTTTTATTTTAACTTTTATTATTTGACCAACTGCAAGTACTTTGCTAGGATCATCTATAAATTTGTCTGATATTTCAGAAATATGAAGTAATGCATCATTTTTTAAACCTATATCTATAAAAGCTCCAAATTTGATAACATTTCTTACAGTACCTTCTAGTTCCATTCCTGGTTGTAGATTATCTATTTTTAGTATATCAGACTTTAGCATTGGTTTTTGAATACTATCTCTAGGATCCCTTCTTTCCTTTACTAGTGCATCATATATATCTTTTACAGTTTCATAGCCATAATCATTTTCTAAAGCAAATTTTGTGTAGTCAAATTCTGTTAAAGCATCCTTTGCTTTTAACAAATCTTTTCCATAATCTTTTAAAGATAAATGAACACACTTTAATATTTGTTCTGCTATTTTATAAGATTCTGGATGAATTATAGTATTATCTAATGGATTTTCTCCATCAAGTATTATTAAAAATCCTGCCATTTGTTCATAAGCTTTTGCTCCTAAACCTTTGATTTTCAATAATTCTTTTCTATTTTTTAAATTTCCATTTTCTTTTCTATAATCCACAATTCCTTTAGCAACACTTTTTTTAACTCCAGAAACATATTCCAAAAGTGCCCACGAAGCTGTGTTTACATTTACTCCAACACCATTTACCACCAATTGTATTACTTCTTCCAAAGATTGATCTAATCTTTTTTGATTTACATCATGCTGGTACATTCCTACTCCAATTGATTTAGGATCTATCTTAACTAATTCAGCTAAAGGATCTTGAATTCTTCTACCTATTGAAATTGCACCTCTAACCGTTACATCTAACTCTGGAAACTCTTCAACAGCTATCTTTGAAGCTGAATATATTGAAGCTCCTGCTTCATTTCCTATTAAATACTTTACATCAGTAGTTATTGTTTTTAAAACTCCCGCTACAAAACTTTCTGTTTCTCTAGATGCCGTTCCATTTCCTATTACAATTATATCTATTTTATGTTTCTTTATAAAATCTTTCATTTTTCTTTCAGCTTCTTTAAGCTGATTTTCATGATGCATCTCTTTTACAAGATAAAAAACTGTATTTTCCATAAAAAATCCATCTTTATTAATAATTGCTACTTTACAACCTGTTCTATATCCAGGATCTAAAGCTAGTATATTTTTTTCATGTAATGGTGGTTGCATTAAAAGATTTTTTAAATTTTCTTTAAATACTAATATTGCTTCTTCTTCTGCTTTTTCTGTTAATATGTTCCTAACTTCTCTTTCAATAGAAGGTAAAATTAATCTATCTAGAGCATCTACTATAATCTCTCTGTGTAAAGAATTCATCTCTTTATTTTTGAAATCTTTTAATAAATACCTTTCAATTTCATCCCTGTCTCTTTCTTGAAAATTCAATGAAACTATTAGTACACTTTCATTTTCTCCTCTATTTAAAGCTAAAATTCTATGAGATTGAGCTTTATTTACTGGTTCTGTATATTCATAATAATCTTTATACAGCTGCTTTAAATCCAACTCTTCTGCTTTTTTACTCTTTTTAACATCTATAGAAGCTTTTTTTAACATACTTTCTCTTAATCTTTCCCTATATTCTAGAGTTTCTGATAAGTTTTGAGCAACAATTAATTTTGCTCCTTCAATTGCTTTTTCAATACTCTCAACCTCTTCTGTCAAGAAATTTTGAGCTTCTTTTTGAAGTTCTTCAAAAGCACTGAAAGTATATATTTTTTCAGATAACCCTTCCAACCCCTGCTCTTTAGCTATATCAGCTTTTGTTTTTCTTTTCTTTTTATAAGGGAAATATATATCTTCTACAGCTTGAAGCTTTTGAGCTAGCATTATATTTTTTTTTAATTCTTCTGTTAATTTACCTTGCTCTTCAATTAATCTGATAACCTCTTCTTTTCTTATCTCTAAGTTTCTTAGATAAGATATTAATTCAGATACTTTTAAAATATTTGTTTCATCTAAATTATCAGTAATTTCTTTTCTATATCTTGCGATGAAAGGTACTGTTGCTCCTTCATCTAAAAGTTTAACAGTATTACTTATCTGTTCAACTTTTAATCCCGTTTCTTTTGCAATCCTATTAAAGAGTATATCCATTAATCCTCCTATGCACAGTTGAATTTACCACGTATTATACCATATTTTAATAATCAATGTCTAACATAAACAGAAAAAAAGGTGCCTTTTCAGGCACCTAAATTCATGCAATTAGTTTTTCTTTGCAGCTTCGAACTTTGCCCAAACACCAGATTTATCTAATAAAGATTTTACTGTTCTTGTAGGTTGTGCTCCGTTCATAAGGAACTTAACGATTTCCTCTTCTTTAAGAGATACTCTTCCTTCTTCTAATGGGAAGTAGTTTCCTAAGTAAGCTACTGCCTTTCCATCTCTTCTTGATAAAGCTTCCATTGCAGCTATTCTGTATACAGGTCTCTTTTTGCTTCCCATTCTAGTTAATCTTAATTTTAACATTTAAAATCACTCCTTTTATATTTTTATTTTTTATTTTTGGTATCACTAATCTAATCTCTATTTAAAATGGAAACTTCATTCCACCTTTTCTTCCGTTCATTCCAGGAAGTTGTGGGAACTTTCCAGTCGAAAACATCTTCATCATTTCTCTCATTTGCTCAAACTGTTTTAATAGTTTATTTATATGAGCTACATCTGATCCACTACCCTTTGCAATTCTTTGCTTACGACTAGCTTTTAGTATCTCTGGCTTTCTTCTCTCTTCTTTTGTCATAGATTGAATAATAGCTTCTACTTTTTTCATCTCTTTTTCAGCTGGTGCTAAATCTCCTAATTGTCCCATACCTGGAATCATTTTTAAGATACTACCAAGTGAACCTAACTTTTTTATATTTTGTAACTGCTTTAAGAAATCATCTAAATCAAACTTTTGAGTTCTGATTTTTTCTTCTAAAGATTTTGCATCTTCTTCACCGATTGCTTCTTGAGCTTTTTCAACTAATGAAACGACATCTCCCATTCCTAGTATTCTTGATGCTAATCTCTCAGGATGGAATAATTCTAAATCGTCTATTTTTTCTCCGGTTCCTACGAACTTAATTGGTTTTCCAACTACCGACTTTACTGACAGTGCCGCTCCACCTCTCGTGTCTCCATCGAACTTTGTAAGTACCACTCCATCAATACTTAGTGCATTATTGAATGATTGAGCAAGATTCACTGCATCTTGTCCTATCATTGCATCTACTACTAATAGAATCTCTTGAGGTCTTACTACTTTTTTAACATCTTTTAATTCTTCCATTAACTTTTCATCTATATGTAATCTACCAGCAGTATCTATTATTAAATACGTCGCTCCAGACTCTTTAGCTTTTTGTAATCCTTTTTCACAAATAGCTACAGCATCGTTACTTCCTATTTCAAAGTAAACTTCTACATCTATTTGTTGAGCTAAAACCTCTAATTGCTTCATAGCTGCAGGTCTATAAATATCTGCTCCTATTAAGAAAGGTTTTTCTCCTTGCTTTTTTAAATGTTTTGCTAACTTACCAGCAAATGTTGTTTTTCCAGCTCCTTGAAGTCCTGCTAACATTATTACTGTTGGGTTTTTAATACTTTTTGTTAATCTTGAGTTTGTTCCTCCTAGAAGTTCTACTAACTCATCATTAACTATTTTAATAAACTGCTGACCAGGATTAACTCCAGTTAAAACTTCTGCTCCGACAGCTTTTTCTTGAATTTTCACAACAAATTCTTTTACAACTTTATAGTTTACATCAGCCTCTAGTAAAGACATTCTAACTTCACGTAAAGCCTCTTTAATATTACTTTCGCTTAGTTTTCCATGACCTCTTACTTTTTTCATTATGTCTTGGAATCTATTTCCTAAATTTTCTAACATGGCCACCCCTACTAAAAGTTTTTTTCGATTATTTCTTCAAGTTTTTCAATTTTAAAGTTTTTCTTTAAATCTTCTAACTGTTCAAGAAGTTCTAGATCTCTTTTGTAGAAACCTATTTTTTGTTCATAATCTCTTAGAATTTTTATTCCTCTTTTTATGTTATCATAGACAGCTTGTCTAGTTATATTATACTTTTTTCCAATCTCCGTAAGAGATAAGTCTCTTTCGAAGTGCTCTAACAAATATTCTTTTTGTCTATCGCTTAAAAGATTGCTATAATAGTCAAGCAAAATAGATACTTCTAGCATCTCATTCAATTCCATAACATCACCAAGATATTATATCTATTCTTACAAATTTTGTCAAGCATTTTTTCTTTACAAAACTTTAAGTTTTTTTACTTTTCCCTCTATGCTATAATTAATATATTGTAAATTTTATGAGGTGATTTTATGGATTTAAAAGAGCATGTAAAAAAAATGATTATTGAAATAAACAAAAAAACAAATGGCATCTCAAAAGAAGTTATAGATAATACACCAGAAAGAATTGAACTGTTTTACAAAGAGATATTCTCTGGACTTAATGTAGACGCATATAAACTTTTGGAAAGAACATTTCCAGTCCAAAGTAATGATTTAGTTATTGAAAAAGATGTTACTTTTTACTCTATGTGTGAACATCACTTCTTACCATTTTTTGGAAAAATATCAATTGGATATATTCCAAATGGTGAGATTGTTGGATTTGGTGATATTATAAAAGTTATAGAAGCTTATACTAAAAGGCCTCAACTTCAAGAAAGACTTTGTAATGAAATTTCTGAAACTATTTATAAAGCCTTAAAGTGTCAAGGTGTATATGTTATTATTGAAGCAGAACATACATGTATGACTATGAGAGGTGTTAAAGCTTTCGGTTCTAAAGTTATTACCACTTCAACAAAAGGTATTTTTAATCAAAATGAAAATTTAAAAATCGAATTTTTAAACTTAATAAAATAACGGGAGTGCTTTTATGGATAAAATATATATTGAAAATTTAGAGTTTATTGGAAATCACGGTGTTTTTCCAGAAGAAAAATTCCTCGAACAAAAATTCATCATTTCTGTTGAAATGGAAACATGTACTAGAAAAGCTGGTATTCATGACGATTTGAATTTTTCTACACACTACGGATTTGTTGCTGAAGATATTGAAAAAGTATTTTTCTCAAAATCTTTTGATTTAATTGAAGCTCTTGCTGAAAATATAGCAACGACAATTTTGATTAAATATTCTTTTATTAAAAATATAAAAGTAACTGTAAAAAAACCTTGGGCACCAATTAAAAAACATTTTGATTTTGTCGCAATTGAAATATGTCGTTCAAGAAATACAGCTTATCTTTCAATTGGTTCAAATATTGGAAATTTAAAAAATAATTTAAACAACGCTCTTTCTTCAATTAAACATCTAGAAAATACAACTATCAAAAAAGTTAGTAATTTTTTAGAAACTAAACCTTTTGGAAATATAGAGCAAGATAATTTTCTAAATGCTTGCTTAGAAATTGAAACTCTTTTTACTCCCCAAGAACTTCTGAAAGAGTTATTATCTATTGAAAATAATTTAGGAAGAGTTAGAGACATAAAGTGGGGACCTAGAGTTATTGATTTGGATATCCTTCTTTTTAATAATTCTATTATACAAGATGATAATTTAGCTATTCCCCATCCTTGGATGTGTGAACGTTCATTTGTTTTAGATCCTCTAAATGAAATTGCTCCTAACATTATACACCCTTTAGAAAAAAAACAAATTTCAAGATTAAAAAGAGATTTAGATAAATCTTTATAGGAGGTTTTTATGATTTTTTCTTCATTAGGTAAAACATTTTATTTAAAAGACGAAACATTAATCATGGGTATTCTTAATGTTACTCCTGATTCTTTTTCTGATGGTGGAGAATTTGATTCTGTAAATAATGCTTTTGAACATGCTAAAAAATTAGTTCATGACGGAGCACACATTATTGATATCGGTGGTCAATCAACTCGTCCAGGGCACATTGAAGTAGATTTAAAAACTGAACTAGATAGAGTTATTCCAATTATCAAAAAAATTTCTACAGAACTAGATTGCATAATTTCAATTGATACCTATAGATATGAAGTTGCTGAAGCTGCCATAAAAGCTGGAGCACATATTATAAATGATATCTGGGGTTTACAAAAAGACTCTGGTGAAATGGCTAAAATAGTTTCAAAATACAATTGTGTTCTTATAGCAATGCACAATCAAAATTCAAAAGTATATAACGAAGATATAATTTTATCTATGAAAAGATTTTTTAAAACTACTTTTAAAATTGCTGAAGAAAATGGTATTAATACAAACAATATAATTATTGATCCTGGAATTGGTTTTGGAAAGGGATATGAGGAAAATATTGAAGTTTTAAATAGATTAGATGAGTTATCTCCTATTGCTCCTATTCTTCTTGGAGTTTCTAAAAAAGGATTTATTGGTAAAAATTTAAATCTACCTCCTGATGAACGTATTGAAGGTACTATAGCTATAAATTCACTTGGAGTTTACAAAGGAGCTAAAATTTTAAGGGTTCATAATGTTCTTGAGCATAAAAAAGCTCTATCTATAATTGATAAAATTATCTATTTCAAAAATAATTTATAATTGAAATGAGCTTAGAGGGTTAAATTCTAAGCTCATTTTTATTTTAATAATTGTAAAAATAGCTCCCACCTATAAACTCTTTTAAAATTGATTCATCGGGTACATATTTGTCTGAAATTGTTGTAAAATAATTTAACAATCTCAATAGTTTTCTAGCTTCACCATAATGCGGGCTACCAATTTTTATTTTAATTAATTCTCTTTCTACAGCTGGTTTTAAAACACCAATTTCATAAGCCAAACTTGTATCAAATATTACATCTGCATTTTCTTGATAAGGAAATATATTTTTCCCCTCTCCTTTTCTAACTCTATCCCACATTTCTAAAGTTTCTTCAGCATTAAAATTCCTAGACATACTGTCTCTAACAATTCTTCTCATCTTTCTTACAACACTAGTTTTCATTCTATTATGTGAATCTATATTAAGTTGTGTTAAACAACTAATATAAATCTTAAAAATATGATTCTGAGAAATCCCTTCTATTAAACTATTATTTAAACCGTGTATACCTTCTAATATTATAATTGTATCTTTTTTAATTCTAATTTTTTGTCCTTTAGATTTTCTTTTACCAGTACTGAAATCATATCTTGGAATTTCAACTTCTTTTCCCAACATTAAATCTTTTAAATTTCTATTTAATAATATAACATCTAGAGATTTTATTGTTTCAAAATCTTTTTTTCCATCCTCATCAATAGGAATTAATTCTCTATCTAAATAATAATCGTCTAATGATATCATTAAAGGTTTTATTTCAGAAGCCATCATCTGTAGTTTTAATCTATTGCTAAAAGTCGTTTTTCCTGATGAACTAGGTCCAGCTATTGTTATAATTTTTACATCGCCTTCTTCTAGTATTTTTTCTGCTATTTTATTTATTTTTTTATCATGTAATGTTTCATTTACTCTTATAAGCTCTATTATATCGCCCTCTAAGTTTATTCTATTTAAACTTCCAACACATGAAACTTCCATAATGTCATTCCACTTTGAACTCTCTTTATAAATTTTAGCTAACTTTTTATCATCTATCATAGCAGGTATTTGAATAACCCCATTTATAATTTCTAAAGTCTTAAATATAAAACCTTCATCATAAGAATATATTTCAAACATATCTACAAAAGATGTATTTTCATAAAGCTCCTCAATAAAGTAACTCTTGTAATCATCTATTTCATAAATAAAAAAGGATACTATTCCTGTAGTTTCTAAAAGTTCTTTTAAATCATCTCTAACATTTTGAAGGTTATGTTTATTAATTTTTTCTGAAGTAAAATATGTTTTTTTTATTTCTTTTTTTTCAGATATAATAACTTTCATTCTTTTTTTTATTTTTTCTATATCATCTTCACAAATATATTCTTCTCCATTTATAGTTATATATACTCCATTGTTTAAAGAGTTTCTAAAAGTTAACTCATACTCTGGAAAAATATCATTTATAGCTTTTAATAAAACCAATTTTGCAGTTAAATGATACTTTCTAGTTTCAAAATTTTCCATAAAATCCTCCTTTAATAAAAAATAACTCTAAATTAGTATTTAACATAATTCAGAGTTATCCTTTTATTATTTATTATTTTCTTCAATTAAATGGCATGCATAAAAATGACCTGGTGAAATTTCTTTTAAAATTGGTGTTGAATTTCCACAATCTAAAACAGCCATACTACATCTTTTTCTAAACCTGCATCCTACTCCAGGATTAATTGGTGAAGTTATTTCACCTTTTAGTATCTCTCTGTTCATTTTATGCTTTATGCTTGCAACAGGAATTGCTGATAATAAAGCTTTCGTATATGGATGAATTGGATTTTTAAACAACTCTTTTGCTGGAGCTTTTTCAATTAGTTCACCTAAATACATTACAGCTATATCATCTGAAAAATGTTTAACTACTGATAAATCATGAGTTATAAACATAAATGTTAAACCAAATTCCTCTTGTAAATCTTTCATTAAATTTAAAACTTGTGCTTGAATAGAAACATCTAGAGCTGATACGGGCTCATCACAAACTATAAATTTTGGATTCAAAGCAAGTGCTCTAGCTATACCTATTCTTTGTCTTCTTCCTCCATCTAGTTCATGAGGATATGTATTTACCAACCTTTCACTTAAACCTACTGTTTCCATAAGTTTATTAACTTTTTCTTGAAGGTCTTTTTTATCTTTAAACTTTTTATGTATTATTAAAGGTTCTGCTATTATTTCACTAACAGTCATTCTTGGATTTAGTGATGCATAAGGATCTTGAAATATTATTTGCATCTCTTCTCTCAATTTTACCATTTCAGCTTTTCCATATTCTCTAATATTTTTTCCTTCAAATATTATATCTCCATCAGTCGCTTCTAACAATCTTAAAACAACTCTACCAGTTGTTGATTTTCCACAACCAGATTCTCCTACTATTCCTAAAGTTTTACCTCTTTCGATTGAAAATGTAACACCATCTACTGCATGCAGAAGTCCTTTTGGTGTATTAAAATGTTTCTTTAAATTTCTTACTTCTAGTATGTTATCTGCCATCTCTTTCTCCTCCTAATTCTGGTACATCTATTACTCCTTCATAAGCCAAACATCTAACCCTATGATTGTTTTCAATAGATATTCTTGGAATTGTTTTTGAGCATTCATCTTGGACATGAGGACATCTTGGATGGAATCTACATCCTGACGGTAAATTTGTTGGATCAGGCATCAATCCTTTTATTGGCTTTAATCTAGTAACCTCTTCATCCAAGCTTGGTATTGAATCAAACAATCCATGTGTATATGGATGTTTTGGATTTTCAAAAATATCGTATAGAGTTCCAGATTCTACAATTTCACCAGCATACATAATAGCTACTTTGTCACAAACTTGTGCAACAACACCTAAGTCATGTGTTATTAATATCATTGATGTTTTTAACTTTTCTTTTAAATCGTTCATCAAGTCTAATACTTGTGCTTGAATTGTCACATCTAAAGCTGTTGTTGGTTCATCTGCAATTAATAATTTTGGATTACAAGCTAAAGCTATAGCTATTACAACTCTTTGCTTCATACCACCAGAAAATTGATGTGGATAATCATTTAATCTGTTTCCAGGTATTCCAACTAACTCTAACATTTCTGCAGCTTTTTCCATTGAATCTTTTAAAGATAACTTTTTATGTATTTGTATAACCTCCGCAATCTGGTCACCCACAGTTAATACTGGATTTAAAGATGTCATTGGATCTTGGAAAATCATACTTATCTCTCTTCCTCTGATTGCTCTCATATCATCTTCAGAAATAGTTAATAGATTTCTTCCTTCAAAAATAATTTCACCAGATATTATTTTACCAGGTGGATTTGGAACTAACCTCATAATACCTAATGCTGTTGTACTTTTTCCAGCTCCAGTTTCTCCTACTAATCCTAAAGTTTCTCCTTCGTTTAATTCTATCTCTAAATCTGTTACAGCCATAACTTTTTCTTCATTTGTTTCATAATTTATAGATAAATTTTTTATAGTCAATAAATTTTCCATTTACGCCCATCTCCCCCAGTATAATTATTGTTTTAATCTCGGATCTAATGCATCTCTCAATCCATCTCCTAAGAGATTTAAAGATAATATTGTTATCATTATAGAAACACCTGGGAATGTTGTTACCCACCACGCATATCTAAGGTATTGTCTACCTCCTGACAGCATAGACCCCCATTCTGGGGCTGGTGGTTGAATTCCTAAGCCTATAAAACTCAATCCCGCTGTTGCCAATATAGCATTTGCAACTCCTAATGTTCCTTGAACAATTACTGGTGCTAATGAATTTGGAATAATATGTCTAAATATTATTCTAGCATCGCTTGCTCCTATTGCTCTTGCAGCTTCTATGAACTCTTGATCTCTTATTGATAAAACAGATGCTCTTACTATTCTAGCATATCTCGGTATTGAAGATATACTTACTGCAACCATTAAATTTAATAAATTAGGTCCTAACGCCGATACAATTGCAATTGCCAATAATATACTTGGTACTGCTAAAAATATATCCATTATTCTCATTATAATATTATCAAGTTTTCCACCATAGTATCCAGCAATAGATCCTAAAAAACCTCCAACTACAATTGCTATTCCCACAGCTAATATTCCAACCTTTAAAGATACTCTAGCACCATGAATCAATCTTGCAAAAATATCTCTACCAAATTCATCAGTTCCTAACCAATGTTGGCTTGATGGTGGTTTTAATCTCATTCTTAAATTTTGTTTTATTACAACTCCATCATAATTTGCTATTTGATCTGCAAAAAGTGCCAGTAATATTATTATAACTAAAATAGCTAGTCCAAATAAAGCCATTTTATTTCTTTTTAAACTTTTCCACAATTCAGCCAACTGACTCCTTTTTTTACCAATATTTTCATTTTTTGTATCCGTCATTTTATCCACCCCTTTACTTGTATTGCGATTTTATTCTTGGATCTACATAAGCATACAATATATCTACTGCTAAATTTACTATACTGAATGTAACAGCCAAGAAAATTACCGCAGCTAAAACTGTCGGTGTATCTTTTTGTCTAATAGCATCAACCATCATTCTTCCTACACCAGGCCATGAATAAACTGATTCTGTTAATACAGCTCCTCCTAGAAGTCCTCCAAATTGTAATCCAACCACTGTTATTACTGGGATTAATGCATTTTTCAATGCGTGTCTATTTATAACTACTTTTTCTGACACTCCTTTTGCTCTTGCTGTTCTAATATAATCCTGTCTTATTACTTCAAGCATAGATGAACGAGTCATACGAGTAATTATTGCCGCTGATCCAACACCTAAAGTTAATGATGGTAAAATCAAACTTTTAAATCCATCAAATCCACCAGAAGGTAGCCATCTTAAATTAACCGAGAAAGTTAAAATCAGCATTAACCCTAACCAAAATACTGGCATTGATACTCCTAACAACGCTCCAATCATACTTACACTATCAATCAATGTATACTGCTTTGTTGCCGAAATTATTCCCAAAGGAATTCCTATACAAACAGCTATAATTATTCCTAAAACTGCTAATATTAATGTATTTGGAAATCTAGAAAATATCTCTCCAAATACCTCTCTACCTGTAGTGTATGAGTGTCCAAAATCCCCTACAATCGCATTTTTAACAAATCTAAAATATTGAATAAGAAACGGGTCATTTAAACCCATCTCTCTTCTTAATTGTTCTATTGCTTCTCTAGGTGCACTTTCACCTAATATAAGTTGTGCTGGGTCTCCTGGTGTTAAGGACATTATTGTAAATACTAGAAATGATACTCCTAATAACACTGGTATTAACAATAATATTCTTTTTAATATATATTTATGCATTTTTTACCCCCTTATTTAATTTAACTTAAGTTAGAAACCTATTATCTCTAACCTAAGCTAACAATTTTTATCTACTTAGTTTTGTAAGCACCGTAGACTTTATGATGTCCTGCTGGATGCATTTCAAATCCCTCTACATTCTTTTGTTTTCCTATATTTTGTGAAGTATATGCTATTGTAAATATAGGTGCATCCTCTTGTAAAATTTCTTGAGCTTCAAAATAGTAGTTTTTTCTTTCTTCTGAATTAGTTGAACTTTTTGCTTTTGTTAATAATTCATCAATTTTTGGATTTGTATAGAAAGATCTATTTCCTGCTCCACCTTTATTTGCAGAATTAAATAATGGATCTAATCCATAATCAGCATCTCCTGTTACTGATACCCATCCTAATATAAACATATCATGGTCTCCTCTTGCTGTTCCGTCTAAATAAGCTCCCCATTCTAGAGTTTCTATAGTTACATCAACTCCAACTTGCTTTAATTGATCTTGAACAATTACAGCTATATCTCTTCTTGTTGGATTATCATTTGTCCAAAGTTTTAATTTCAATCCTTTTTCATACCCTGTTTCTTTTAATAACTCTTTTGCTTTTTCTGGATTAAATTCATAAGATTTTGCATTTTTATTGTATCCAAATACTTTAGGTCCAATTGGTGAGTTTGCTTTTGTTGCTGATCCTTGGTAAGCTACATCTATTATATCCTGAACATTTATTGCGTAAGAAATAGCTTGTCTAACTCTTTTGTCTTTTAAAGACTCTTTATTTACATTAAAACCAATATAAGCCATTGATAGTGATGGTTCTTCTACAAAATCTAAAGATGAATTCCCCTCAATCATTGCTTTGTCAACAGGCTCTAAATCATAAGCTATATCAACTTCTCCTGTTTCTAATCCTATTGTTCTATTTGTTCCCTCTACTATACTTCTGAAAATTACTTTTTCTGTTTGTGCTTTTCCCATATAATAATCTGGGTTTACTTCTAAATTGATTCTATCTCCTGCTTGCCAACTAACAAATTTATATGGTCCTGTTCCTATAGGATTTTGTCCGTATGTTCCACCTAGTTTTTCTACAGCTTCTCTATTTAAAATAGATGTTGCCGTATGAGCTAAATGGCTTAGTAAAGCTCCAAAAGGCTTTCCAGTTTTTACTCTAACAACATAATCACTAACCACTTCGACTGATTCTACAGCTCCTATGATGTGAGCTACTTGAGGTGAAGCTTTCATTCTATCTAAAGTGAACTTTACATCATCTGCAGTTAATTCTTCTCCATTGTGAAATTTAACACCTTTTCTCAAATTGAATTCTATTGTTGTATCATCAATTTGAGTCCAACTTTCAGCTAAACCAGGAATTATATTCATATTTGTATCTTGTTTTACTAAAGAGTCATAAATTTGACCTGCAACCCTTGAAGAAGGTTGATCGTTAGATGCATGTGGATCTAAAACCTTAGCATCAGCTCCTTGAGCTATAATTAAAGTATTCTTATTTGCTTTTAATTCTGAATTCATTCCTAAAAAAATTGTGAAAGCACTCAATAAAATTATTTTCTTTTTCATTTTTCTCCCCCTAGATTTTAGTTTCTACATTAATTAAATGAATTAACACTTTAATAAAATATAACCTTTTATATAAAACAAAGCAAATTTATTTAATGAATAACAGCTATATAAAAGATGAATTGTTTTTATTTTTTT
>JBOFUO010000005.1:0-9816 GCA_051652625.1 Cetobacterium sp. | reverse complement strand
AATCGACTTGCATGTGTTAAGCATTCTGTCAGCGTTCATCCTGAGCCAGGATCAAACTCTTCATTCATATATTTTAAGTCCTAAGACTACATTACACCTTTTAACCATCTAAATGGTTTTGCTATTACTAGCATTTTGTTGTTTTCACAACATTTCTGACTATTTTCTCTATTCGGTTGCTAATGTCCTTCTCGTGCGGTTGTTCCCGCTACAAGAAATATAATACCACAACTTTTATTTTGTGTCAACAACTTTTTTATTTTTTTATTACGAATTTTTTCTTTCCATCTCTTTCAAAAATTCCCTCGTCAACAAACTCACTTATAACTCGAGATAAAGATGGTCTAGTTACACCAAATAATTCTGACAACTCTTTTATAGAATGCTTAAAAATCACTTTATCACCTACTGTATTTTCAGAAATATAATCTAGGAATTTTTCTTTTATAGTTTTTGTATTAAAGCTTTTCCAAACTTTATTAGATAAAAACTGAGTTTTATCTGAAATTTCATCTAAAAAATTTATTAATATTTTTTCTTGTTTTTTAAAAAGTTGAAGTAAATTCTTTCTATCTATATGTAATAGACAAGATTTTTCTAAAGTAATTAAATCTACGGGCATATTATTTTTTTTTCCAAAAATAAAAGCAGAAGCTACTATATCTCCTTCTGATAAATTTTCAATCTTTTGAACATCTCCATTATTCTTTAGCATTTCAGCACTTAAAGTTCCTTCTAAAACAATAAAAATACCATCTAGCTTATCTCCTCTAAATAAAACAGTATCATTTCTTTTAAATTTTTCTATTTTATAATCTATCGATTGAAATAATAGACTTAGTTCTTCTAATTTTAATCCTTCAAATATCTTTACTTTTTCTACTATCTTTAAATCTAACATAACCCCTCCTAAAATTATTTATTTCTATTACTTATAATATACCATTGTTTATTGTAAAAAATAATACTATAATCAAAATAAAGAGGTGAAATTTATGAAAAAATTTGGATTACTCGGAAAAAATATTTCTTATTCTTTCTCTCCTACTCTCCACAATAAGATTTTTGAATTACAGAATATTAACGGTGAATATAAAATTTACGATTTAGAAGATGAATCATTAATAAAAAACTTTTTGAAACAATTAAAAGAAGAACAATTTTTAGGAATGAATATTACAATCCCTTATAAAACTTCTATTTTAAAATTTGTTGATGAAGTATCTCCTGAAGTTAAAGATATTGGAGCTGCTAACTGTATTAAATTTAAAGATGATAAAATAATCGCATATAATACTGATTATTTTGGACTTTTAAAAACTTTTAAAAAAATGAGTTTAGATTTAGCTTATAAAAAAGTAGTTATTCTGGGAAGTGGTGGTGCTGCTAAAGCCACAATAAAAGCTCTTACAGATTCAAAAGCTATTGTATATGTTGTTTCTAGGGATAAAAATCGAACTCTCGAAAAACTAAAAAATACTTTTGTAATTTCGTATGAAGAGTTGGAAAAAACATCTGGCTATCTAATTATCAATGCAACTCCCATTGGAACTTTTCCAAATATTGATAACTCTCCTGTAGATAAGCACATTATTCAAAATTTTGACTTTGCTTTAGATTTGATATATAATCCTAAAGAAACTTTGTTTTTAAAATTTGCTAAAGCTAAAAATAAAAGAATAGAAAATGGTCTATATATGCTTGTTTCGCAAGGAGTTAAATCTCAAGAAATTTGGAATGATATTGACCTAAATTATGAAAAAATTTATAACGAACTCATTTCTGAAATTTATAAATAGTATTGGAGGATCAAAATATGAAAAAAATTATTATTACCTGTCCAAAATGTAAGGAAAAAATGAAAATAATGGATAAAGTCGCTAAATATAGATGTCCTAGTTGCAAAGAAATCTATAAATTTACCAGTTACAAAAGGATTCTTCATAAATTTATCAGCTTCTTTAAAGGAATAGCCCAAACTTTTATAGATATAAAAAATAATTTTATTAAAAAATATAAAGATACAAAAGCCACATATAATTATATGAAACAAATGAAAACAAACATGAAAAATAATCCAAACTGGTCTAACTATCATGCTGAACAAGCTGAAGAAAAAAGAATGAAAACAGCTCAAAAACCAAAATTTTGGGAAAAATTTAAAAAATAGAAAAAAGGAGAGTTTTTATCAACTCTCCTTTTTTAATTATTTAATAACAATATTTACTATTTTTCCAGGTACTACAATAACTTTAACTACTGTTTGACCCTCTATAAATTTCTTTACATTTTCTATTTCTAAAGCTTTTGCTTCAACTTCTTCTTTCGGAGTTGTTCTTTCAACTTCTAAAGTTCCTCTTAATTTTCCATTAACTTGTACAGCTATTGAAACTTCATCAGCTATTGTTAATTCTTCTTTATATGTAGGCCAAGCTTCTGAGAATAACATTCCCATATTACCCATCTCTTCCCACAACTCATCACAGAAATGAGGAGTAAATGGAGATAACATAACTACAACATTTAACATTGCTTCTCTAAATATTTTTTTAGATTCTGTAGTTTCTTTTTCTGTACCTAAAACTTGAGCTCTAAAATCTTGCATTTCATTTAATAATTCCATAGTTGCTGCTATTGAAGTGTTAAAATGATAATCTGCTTCTATAGATTCAGTTACTTTTTTTATAGTTTGATGTAATTTTCTAACTAATGCTTTATCTTCTTTAGTTAGTTTTGAATAATCAATTGAACTTGTTTCAGCTAAATGCTCTTTGTTTTCAAGAACTAATCTCCATATTTTATTTAAGAATCTAGCTGCTCCTGCTAGTCCATTTTCATTCCACTCTAACTCTCTTTCTGGTGGAGCTGCAAACATAATAAATAATCTTGTTGTATCTGCTCCATATTTATTAATCATAATTTCTGGATCTACACCATTATTTTTTGATTTTGACATCTTTTCAATCTTTACTTGTACCTCTTCACCTGTTGTTTTTAAAATAGCTCCATTACCTTTTAACTCTACTTCTTCTGGATATAAGAATCTATTTTCATTTGCTGAATAGTACGATGGTCCTAATACCATACCTTGAGTTAATAATCTTTTAAATGGTTCGTTTGATGATAAAAGACCCATATCTCTTAAAACTTTTGAGAAAAATCTTGAATATAATAAATGCATAACAGCATGTTCTATTCCACCAATGTATTGATCAACTGGTGCCCAAGCATCAGCTACTTCTTTAGAGAATGGTAATTTTTCATTTTTAGGATCACAGTATCTTAAGAAATACCAAGATGAATCTACAAATGTATCCATTGTATCCGTGTCTCTTCTAGCAGGTCCACCACAACAAGGACAAGTTGAATTTCTAAAACTTTCTGATGTCTCTAATGGATTTCCATTTCCTGAAAACTCTACATCTGTAGGTAATAGAATTGGTAGATTTTCTTCTTTTTCCATTACTACTCCACATTTATCACAATATAAAGCTGGAATTGGTGTTCCCCAATATCTTTGTCTTGAAACTCCCCAATCTTTTAATCTATATTTTGTTGTTCTTTCTCCGAATGATTTTAATTCAACATAATCAGCTATTTTTGATAAAGCATCTTTTGAATTCATACCGTCAAATTGAGAAGAGTTAGTCATTTTTCCAGATCCAACAAAAGCATTTTTCATATCTGAAGAATTAATAATTATCTCTTCTTTTGATTCTTTATCTATAGGATTAATTACAACATTAATTGGTAAATTGTATTTTTTTGCAAATGCAAAATCTCTTTCATCGTGTGCTGGTACAGCCATTACTGCTCCAGTACCATAGTTCATTAAAACATAATCAGCTATCCAAAGTTCTACTTTGTCTCCATTTACAGGATTAATTACATGCCATCCTGTTTTTATTCCATTTTTTTCTTTTCCTTCTGCTGTTCTTTCTATCATATCTGTATTTTTCATCATTGATACAGACTCTTTTATACTTGGATTAACTTTCAATATTTCATCTACTAAAGGATGTTCTGGGGCTATAACTGCATAAGAAACTCCAAATAATGTTTCCACTCTTGTTGTAAATACAGCTAAACTCTCTTCTCTTTCAGCAATCTTAAAGTTAACTTCAGTACCTATAGATTTTCCAATCCAGTTTCTTTGCATTGTTAAAACTTTTTCTGGCCAACCTTTTTCTAACTCTTTGTGCCCTTCTAATAACTCTTCTGCATAATCTGTTATTTTAAAGAACCATTGCTCTAAATCTTTTTGTATAACTGGAGTTTTTGAATGTCTCCAACACATTCCATCTTCAACTTGTTCATTTGCTAAAACTGTTTGACAATCTGGGCACCAATTTACTGTTGATTTCTTTTTATAAACTAATCCCATTTCAAACATTTTTTTGAATATCCATTGATTCCACTTATAATATTCTGGAGTGTAACTAGCTATTTCTCTATCCCAGTCATAAGATAATCCAATCATTTTCAATTGTCTATTCATATTTTCTATATTTGATTTTGTCCAAATTGCAGGATGTACTCCATTTTGAATTGCAGCATTTTCAGCAGGCAATCCAAAAGAATCCCAACCCATAGGATGCAATACATTATAACCTTTCATTCTTTTGTATCTAGCAATTACATCTCCAATTGTATAATTTCTAGCATGTCCTACATGAAGCTTTCCAGATGGATATGGTAACATCTCTAAAACATAGTAATTCTCTTTTCCTTCTACTTTATCTTCTGTTTTAAATATATTTTCTTCTTTCCATTTTTGTTGCCATTTTTCTTCTATTTTATTAAAACTATAATCTCTCATCTCTTCACCCCATTAATTTTAATTTTATCTCATAAATATAGCATAAAAAAACCTGCATTTCTACAGGTTTATTTATTTAATATAGGTTTCTAGCTATCTCAGAAAGTATTATTCCACCTGCTACAGATACATTTAAAGAGTTTATCTTTCCATGCATTGGAATTTTAACTAAAATATCACAGTTTTCTTTTACTTTCTTTCTTATTCCATCGCCTTCACTTCCTAAAACTAAAGCTGTTTTATTAGGATACTTTTCTTCATGATAGAATTTTGTTCCAGACCCTTCTGCTCCATAAACCCAGAAATCTAATTTCTTAAGTTTATCTATTGCATCAGATATATTTGTTACTTTTATTATATCCACATGTTCAATAGCTCCAGTCGAAGTTTTTATAACTGTTTCATTAATTTTCACTGAATTTCTTTCAGGGATAATAATTCCCTTAACACCAAATATTTCAGCACTTCTAATTATTGCACCAAAATTTCTTGGATCTTGAACTCCGTCTAAAATTAAAACTATTGACTTTTCATCTCTAGCTATTTTTTCTATAAATTCACCTAAATCTTTATAGTAATCATAATCATTTAAAAATGCTACGACACCTTGTGAATTCTCTTCTTTTTTAGCTACTTGAAATAATTTAATATTTCTTGCTGAAGCTAAAGCTTTTAATCTTCCTAATTGTTCTTCTCTCATACCTTTAAATATTTCGATTTTTTCAATATTGTTAGACTTATTTTCTAATAACTCTATTACAGGATTTATTCCTATTACTTTTTCCATTTTCTCACCCTTATTTTATATTTCTACTTTTATTCTTTCTATGTTTGCACCTAGGGCTGTTAGTTTAACCTCTAAGTTTTCATAACCTCTATCCACATGATAAATTCTGTTTACTATAGTTTCTCCATTTGCTAGTAGCCCAGCTAAAATAAGAGAAGCTCCTGCTCTTAAATCACTTGCCATAACTTCTGCTGAACAGAAATTTTCTATTCCATTTATTATTGCTGTATTTGAATCAGTCGATATATTTGCTCCCATTCTAGAAAGTTCTGGAACATGCATAAATCTATTTTCAAATATTGTTTCTTTTATTTCACTTTTTCCATTTACTAGGCACATTAAAGTCATCATCGGAGATTGTAAATCTGTTGGGAACCCTGGATGTGGCATTGTTGTTGCACTTACTGGTTTTAAATCTTTTAGTTTTGTTTTTGTTGTTAAAACATCTCCGTTGATTTCAAAAACAGCTCCCATCTCTTCTAATTTCAATATAAAACTTTCTATATGATTTCTCACAACACCCTTTACACTTATTGAACCATCAAACATAAGAGATGCTACAATAAATGTTCCTGCAACAATTCTATCAGGAATAATCGAGTGTTCACAAGGAGATAATTTTTCTACTCCCTCTATTTCTAAAGTTCCAGTTCCTATTCCTTCTATTTTAGCTCCCATCTTCACTAAAAAATTACATAAATCATCTATTTCTGGCTCTCTTGCTGCATTTTTAATAACTGTTTTTCCTTTTGCTTTAACTGCAGCCATTATTACATTTTCTGTTGCTCCAACACTTGGAAAATCAAAAGTGATGTTTCCACCAACTAATTCTTTAGTTTCTCCTTCTACATATCCATGCTCTATTTTTATTTCTACTCCAAGAGCCTCAAATCCTTTTAAATGTAAATCTACTGGCCTAGATCCTATAGCACACCCTCCAGGAAGTGAAACTTTAGCTTTTTTTTCATGAGCTAACATAGGTCCCATAACTAAGAAAGATGCTCTCATTTTTTTTACTAAATCATAAGATGCAACTAAAGATTTTAATCCATTATTTACTATTTTATATGAATGATCTCCAATTTTTTCTATTTCAAGTCCTAAGCTCTCTAGAAGTTGAACAAGAGTTTTTATATCCCTTAGATTTGGAACATTATTTAATATATATGTTCCTTTTTCTATTAATGTTGCCACAAAAATTGGAAGAGCTGCATTTTTTGCTCCTTCAACTTTTAATTCTCCACTTATTTTTTTTCCACCAAGTATCTTAAACGCCTCTACGTTCATTCTATCACTGCTCCTTTTTGTTAAATCTATCTATTGGGCATACCTTCCCAAATAATTTGTCAAAAAAATTCATCTCTTCAAATTTATTTAAATGACTTGGTAATTTATCTTTTAATTCTTTATAATGTTTTGAACAAATTTTCTTTCCCTCACCATATATAAAGCTTTCATCTAAACCAGCATCGGTATAAACTTTTGTTATACTTTCTAATATAACTTCAGTATTTTCATTATCTAAGGGTTCCTTAGAAACTACTACTAATCCAACATTACCTCTAAAAGTAATATCATCAACTAACATATATCTAAGTCCAATTTTTTCTGCTTCATCTATATAAACTTTTATAGAATCAAATGGAATATCTCTATTTATTTTAAGTAAAATAGCTTTTTCACTTTTCATAATATCTTTTATTTCATTATGAATAAAGTTTCTTTCTATTTCTTCTTTCTCTAAAGCTGCCAATACATTCTCTTTAAATTCACCTAAATAAAATAGCTTTTCTGCTTGAGATTTCAAAAAATTTAATTTTGCTTTTTCTCTTTCATTTATTATATCATCTACCAATTAGAATCACCTCTATAAAGAAACTTATTTTTATTAATAATTATAGCATATAAAATCAAAAAAGTGTTATAATAAATATAACATTAATATACAGGAGGTACTATGAGATTCAAACCTTTCCTTTGGTTTATTTTTGTCTTTTCATTTAATGTTTTTGCACAAAACAATAAAATTCAAGTTTCTGGATTTGTTACAGACAAAGAATTTAGATTAGGAAATGCAACTGTTAACTTTTTTAATAGTTCTAATAAAATAAAATCAATAAAAACTAATATAAACGGTAGTTTTTATACAGAGTTGCCTAAAAATAAATATAGAATTACTGTAGAAAAAGATAATTACACATCTTTAATTGGTGATAATTTCTTTGTTGATTATATCTTCGAAGAAGTAAAACCCTTAGTTCTTAGTATGACTAATAACAAAATATCTATTTTTGGACAAGCTATCAATAAATTTGGAGAACCCATAAAAGATGCTGAAGTCAAAATAAAAATAAAAGATGAACTTATTAATTTAAATACGAACTCTGAAGGAATTTTCTTTTTCGAAGGACAAATTGGTTTAATTTCAATCCTTATAGAAAAAGATGGATTTTATGGAAATGGAGCTTCTTTACTTATTCAGAACGAACGATTTATCAACGATATTTCTATTGTTTTAGAAGCAAAAACATATTATATTTCTGGTGCTCTTGTACAAAATAATATCTATTTAAAAAATACTTCTCTCGAGTTAATCAATTCAAAAAACAATAAAATAATATCTACTATACAAACTAATAAAGATGGTTTATTTGAATTTAGAGATATCTTAAATTATAACGATGCTTATTTTCGAATACCAAAACACAACTACAAAAGTAATACATTTAAAATTGATAAAGATTTAAGACATTTCAATATATTCATAGATTAAAAAAAGCTAGAATTAATTTTCTAGCTTCTTAATTTTACAATTATTTTTTTAATCTCTTATTTAATTCTTCAGCTTGTTTTTCAAATCCTTTTTTACCTAATAAAGCAAACATATTTGCTTTGTAAGCTTCTACTCCTGGCTGGTCAAATGGATTTACTCCTAATAAATATCCACTCACTCCACAAGCTTTTTCAAAGAAATAGAACATATAACCTAAGTGATATGGAGTTGCTTCTGGAAGATTTATTATTAAGTTTGGAACTCCTCCATCAACATGAGCTAATACAGTTCCGTCTGCTGCTTTTTTATTTACAAAATCCATACCTTTTCCTGCTAAATAATTAAGACCATCTAAATCTAATTTATCAGCCTCTATTAAAATATCACATTCAGGCGTTTCAATATTTACTAATGTTTCAATTAATACTCTTTTTCCATCTTGAATATATTGACCCATTGAGTGTAAATCTGTAGAAAAATCTGCTGATGCAGGTAGTAACCCTTTTCCATCTTTTCCTTCTGATTCTCCAAATAGTTGTTTCCACCATTCACCAATATAATGTAATCTTGGTTCATAGTTGATTAACATCTCTACGTCTTTTCCTTTTCTATTTAAAATATTTCTAATAGTTGCATATTTTAAACAATCGTTTTCTGAATAAGGAGCTTTATATGCTTCTTGAGCATCTTTTGCACCCAACATTAACTCATCTATATTTATTCCTGCTGAAGCAATTGGTAATAAACCTACAGCTGTTAATACAGAGAATCTTCCTCCAACATTATCAGGAACTGTGAAAGTTTCGTATCCTTCATCTGTTGATAATTTTTTTAAAGCACCTTTACTAGAATCTGTTGTTGCATATATTCTTCTTCTAGCTTCTTCTAGCCCATATTTTTCTTCTAAATGCTTTTTAAATACTCTAAAAGCTATAGCTGGCTCTGTTGTTGTTCCTGATTTTGATATAACATTAACTGAATAATCTCTATCTCCAATTATCTCTAATAAATCCTTTATATATTTTCCAGATATATTTTGTCCAGCAAAATATATTTCTGGTCCTTTTCTTTTTTCTTTTGATTGATTGTTATAGAATGTGTGTGATAAAAATTCAATTGCTGATTTAGCTCCTAAATATGATCCCCCAATTCCTATTACTACTAAAACTTCTGAATCACTTTTAATTTTTTCTGCTGCTAATTTTATTCTAGCAAATTCTGTTTTTTCATAATTAGTTGGTAAATCTATCCATCCTAAAAAATCACTACCTGCTCCTGTTCCATTCATTAAAGTTTCAGTTGCATTAATACATTGTGCTTCCATTAAAGCTAGCTCATTTTCATTAAAAAACCCTAGTGCATTTGAATAATCAAACGATAATTTCTTCATAATTTATACCTCCATAATTAATTAAATCCCTGCATTTTTTTCCAAAG
>JBOFUO010000004.1:0-59349 GCA_051652625.1 Cetobacterium sp. | reverse complement strand
TTGGCTCTTTTCGTAACGGTCTGTCACCTCCCGAGATTTTTCATATTTTCGTGAAACTTGTTTTTGTAATCTTTTTAACTTCTTTTTCAATTTTTTCATATTTTTTTTCTTATTTATATTTTTATATACTTTTCCATCAGAAGTTACAGCTAAATCTTTAACACCTAAATCTATTCCAAGTGAAGCATCATTGAGTTCTAATTTTTTAAGTACAGTAATCTCTTTTCTTAGAAAATTATCCGAAAGAAACTTTTCACCATTTTCATAATTTTCTTTCTGTCTTCCTAAAGTCCAATTGTAGATAAATCTTGCTGTTCCTGTTGATTTCCAAAGTAAAGATTCCTGAATTTTATCTGGTTTTAACCTTATCTTCTTCGATAGAATCATCAGAAATCAACTCCTTTATTATTTCTCTATTTTTCTTAACAGTGTTTATGACCAAAAATTTATTAACTTACTCTTCTGAATAATATCTATATCCACTATTTGTTTTATGATGTAGAACTAGCTTTCTGTTAGAATCCCAATTTCTTAATGTTTGACCTGTTACATTTAAAATTTTTTACCATTTCTCTAGTTGAATAATACTTCATTTTATTTCAACTGTTAAAAGCCTGCTAAGAAAAAATGTTTTCGTAATTATAACCTATTTTCGGCATTTTTTCAAGTTATCTGTATAATTAACAAGGATAGAATTAAAAATCCTATCCTTGCTTTAATTAATATTATTTTTTATCTATAAGAAGTATAATTTGGATTCACACCTTTTTTTAAAAGAATTGGAATTAAGTTATTATAACCTAACTTTTTTACTTTTAAATAGACTTCACCTAATATATTTTCTCCATATATATTTTTTTCTTTTAGATTATACTCTCCGTTTAATAAAACTTCTATAACTTCACTTGAATTAGCATAATAAATAGGATAATTTCCTTTTTTATCTTTTACTGTATATTGACTAGTATCTTTTTTTAATAATTCAATCAATATATTTTCACTCTCTATATTGACAGCCCAAAATATTGGATACCATCCACTAGAATCTAGAACTTTCAACTGAATATCATTATTTATTAAAGTTACTACTAAATTCTCAGGTTTTGTTTTTATATAGAAGTTTAATAACAACTCTCCATCACTTGTAAAAGTATTAAGTTTAGCTTTGTCATTTATAAACATGTCTAATGCATCAATACTATTTACATAAAATATTGGAGGTCTTGAAGAAATAACTGTATTAATCCCTACTATTTTTTTTTCAGGTAAATCTTTAGTTAAATTAGCACCATTAGCTAATAAACTTGAAATTACTTGAAGAGAATCCTCTTTTAAGGCTAAACTTAAAAGAGTATCTCTATTTTTCAACTCTTGTTCTATATTAAATCCATTTTTTATTGCTCTATTTAAAACATATACATTATCAACAATAACTGCCGCTACCACTTCATCTTCTGTATACATTTTTTTATTAAAACTACTACAGCCAACTAATATTGACAGAAGTATAAATAAAATCAATAATTTTTTCATAGATTTACCTCTTATGAGTTATTACTTAGAGTTTTTTCTTCTATCGCTATCTTTTAAGAATTTCTTTCTTATTCTGATATTGATTGGAGTGATTTCTACTAACTCATCGTCAGCGATATAATCTAGAGCTTGCTCTAAAGTATATTTTCTTGGAGTAGCAATCTTAACTGCATCGTCACTTCCTGAAGCTCTCATGTTTGTTAATTTCTTAGCTTTACATACGTTTACAACTAAGTCATTTTCTCTATTATGTTCTCCAACTATCATACCTTCGTAAACAGCTACACCTGGATCAGTGAATAATATTCCTCTATCTTGTAATCCACTTAATGCATAAGCTATTGTTGTACCTTGCTCTAAAGATATTAAAACTCCTTTAGGTCTTGTAGGGATTGGTCCTCTGTATGCTTCGTAATCGAAGAATGAGTGGTTTAAGATTCCAGTTCCTTTTGTATCTGTTAAGAATTCATTTCTGAATCCAATTAATCCTCTTGCAGGTACTTTGAACTCTAATCTTGTATATCCATCATTACCAGGGTTCATTGTTACCATTTCTCCCTTTCTGATTCCCATCTTTTCAATTACAACACCAACGAAAGCCTCATCAACGTCAACCATTGCTAATTCGATTGGCTCACATTTTACTCCGTCGATATCTTTAAGTAAAACTTTTGGTTTTGAAACTTGAATTTCAAATCCTTCTCTTCTCATGTTTTCTAAAAGTATAGAAAGTTGAAGTTCTCCTCTTCCTTTAACTTCGAATGCATCTGCAGCTTCTGTTGCTTCTACTCTCATACTTACGTTAGTTTGAAGCTCTTTTTGAAGTCTGTCCCAAATATTTCTAGATGTTACGAACTTTCCTTCTTTTCCTGCGAATGGCGAATCGTTTACCATGAATGTCATAGAAAGAGTTGGCTCATCTATATCAATTACTGGTAATGCTACTGGTTCATTAACGTCTGCAATTGTTTCTCCGATATCAATGTTATCTAATCCAGCTACACAGAAGATATCTCCAGAGTAAGCTTGTTGAATCTCTACTCTTTTTAACCCTTCGTATCCGTACATAACAGAGATTTTACCTTTAACTTGCTTTCCATCTCTTTTTATTAACATAACTTCTTGGTTTCTTTTTAACATACCGTTGTAAAGTCTTCCTACTGCAAGCTTTCCAACATAGTTATCATACTCAATGTTAGTTATTAAGAATTGAGTTGGTTTTTCGTTATCTCCTTCTGGATCTTCAACGTGCTCTAATATTGTTTCAAATAAAGGAACCATGTTATCACTAACATCATTTATTTCTTTCTTAGCAAATCCAGCTTTTCCTGAAGCGTATACAACTGGGAATTCTAATTGTAAATCATTTGCATTTAACTCAATGAATAAGTCATATACCATGTATAAAACTTCTTCTGGTCTTGCATTTGGTCTATCTACTTTATTAACTACAACTATTGGTCTATGTCCTTGCTCTAAAGCTTTCTTTAAAACATATTTTGTTTGAGGCATAGGACCTTCAAATGCGTCTACTAGTAAAACAACACAGTCAACCATTTTCATGATTCTTTGTACTTCTCCTCCGAAGTCAGCATGGCCTGGAGTATCAACTATATTGATTTTGTAATCTTTATAGTTTACAGATGCATTTTTTGAGAAAATTGTAATTCCTCTCTCTTTTTCGATATCATTTGAATCCATTACTCTCTCCGAAACTTTTTCAAGTTCGTGAGCTCCGAAAACTCCTGATTGTCTTAAAAGACAATCTACTAGAGTTGTTTTTCCATGGTCAACATGGGCTATAATTGCAATATTTTTTATTTTCATATCTCTTCCTCTCTATAATTAATAATATTTATAACCTTTTAACAAACCGTTTGTTACTTCACCTAAGCCTATAAACTTATTCTTAGAATAAACAGAGTATTTTCCTTCATTTATTCTTTTTTTACATCTTTGGCCATTCACAAAAAGTTTTATATCCACTTCATCTTCAATATCTGTTCTAGGAAACTTAAAGTAGTCCTCTACAGAAACTAAAAATGAATAATCATTTTTTTCGACCATTTTCTCTATATTTTCTAAAGTAAATGATCTATTTAGGTCTTCTTCTCCAACTCTAGTTCTTCTTAAACCTGTCATTGTAGCAAATGTTCCTAATTTTTCTCCTAAATCATAGATTAAACTTCTTATATAAGTTCCTTTTGAAACTGTACAATTAATTTTGGCTTTTACACCATCAAAAGAAAGTAAATCTAAGTTTGTAATACTAACATCTCTAGCTTTTCTCTCTATTTCTACACCTTCTCTAGCTAACTCATAAAGTTTCTTTCCATCAACTTTTATAGCTGAATACATTGGTGGGACTTGTTTTATGTTCCCCTTAAATGTCTCTAGCGTTTCTTTAAAAGTTTCTTTAGATATATTGAAATTCTCTGTCCTATCTAAAACCTTTCCTTCTGTATCATAAGTGTCCGTTTTGAAACCAAGTTCTAAATCTGCAACATACTCTTTTTCATACCCTTCAATATCTTGTGCTAATTTTGTCGCTCTACCAACACAAATAACCAAAATTCCTGTAGCTAAAGGGTCCAAAGTTCCTGTATGACCTATTCTTCTCTCTTTTAAATTTCTTCTCAAAACCCTTATAACATCAAATGAAGTTATACCTATAGGTTTATCTACAACTATTATTCCTTCCAAGTTTTTCTCCTTTAATTTAGTCAAATGCCATTATATCATACACTATACTTTTTTTAAACAATTATTTTTAATTTGCTGTAATCTTGTAGTTATTACTTGGACTCCATAATAAATATTCATTCACATTTAAATCGTTCATTGCTTTTATTTGTGCTCTTATTTCTTTTTCATTATAAGGGATGTAACCTTTTACCCACTTAGCTGTAAAAGCTTGTATCCAAGGTCTTATTGTTGCTGGTGAATTTATATTTTCATTTCTATTTATAGAGTCTTTAACCGAATGATATATTGTTTTGTATGGTTGTGAGTCTGGAACCTCTATTCCGTAAGCTCCTTTTCCATAATGGCTTGGATACATCATTGGAGAGATGTAGTCAACAGCATGACTTACAGTTTCCCAATGTTGACCTAATCCCATATCATCATTAAACGTTCCAATTTGACCATAAACATCTGCACTCACATATGCTCCTAAAGAGTTTATTCTTTCTCTTCCATACTTTAAATATTTTTGAATAGTTTCAGGTTTAGATTCATTTTTAGTATTTCTATAGTTTAATTTTGAATCTAACTTTCCTCCATTTGAAGCTGGAAATCTAACATAATCAAATTGAATTTCATTAAATCCAACTTTAACAGCTTCTTCTGCTACAGATAGATTATATTCCCATAAATTTCTATCATGAGCTGATACCCAAATAATTCCATCACTATTTGTATAAGGCTTTCCTGTATCTCTAGAAATTATAACTTTATCTGGATTTGATTTAGCATAAGTTGGATCTTTAAAAGATACAATTCTAGCTATACTGTAAATATTATTATCTTTTAAAATTTTCATAAAGTTCTCTATATTTTTTATAGGATAATTTTTTGATGTAGATATGCCAAATTTTTTAGGTGATTCCATTTCAAATGATAAAACTCCATTATCATCTTTTATATCAATTACAAAAGCATTGATTTCTGTTGTTTTTGTTAAATTTATTAATCTTTCCATTTTTTTGCTACTTCCAATTGTATAAATATTTAAATAAACTCCTTTAACATCAACTCTCGGATTATTTTCAAAATTATTTATAGAATACTCGGTTTTAAAATCTATATTTTTCCAATTAGACGGTAATGTTTCATTTAAGTTTTCTGCAAACTCAACTTTATTTACCCAACCCTCTTTATTTTTCAAATCTTTTCTATAAGCTATTTTTAGCAAACTTTTCTCTTTATCGTTTTTATTTATTTTTTTTTCTTCTAAAATCTCTATCTTTGTACCTTTTCTCAAAATATCCTGCCTTTTGTTTTCTGTTTCATCTTCAAAAACATAAAGATTTTGATTTTTTACATATTTCAAGTTTTTCTTTTCAACGACTTCTTTTTCTTCTGAATCTAAAATAGTAATCTCTTCTGTTGGCTCAACTAAAATTTTGTTTTTCAATTTTAAAGGTGCACTATCTTTATTTAAAGATAGTACATCAACTTTTATTTCATCATTTACCATTTCTATAGTTTGAGGATTGTCACTTAAAACAAATCTCTTTATTCCACAAGAAATTGTAAAAATAAAAATTATCAATAATATTAAAAACCTTAAAAATTTCTTTTTGTCTTTTATTCTCATGTTATCCTCCGCCAGTATATTTATACTATATATAGTAACAATTTTACTTCAAAAAATCCAGTAAATAATACTTTCAATAATACTTTTAAAATGTTACTATCTAAAAAGTATATTACACCTAGCCAAGGAGGATTTTCATGAAAAAAAGGACACTCTTTATTTTTTTTATTTTTTTAAATCTATATAACTTTATTTTTTCTAATCAAAATATATCTTTAAACCCATCAACAAATCTAATTTCAGGAAAACTAGAAAACGGATTTGAATATTTTATTTTGAAAAATAAAAAACCAGAAAATCGTGCTTCATTAAATTTAATCGTCAAAGCAGGTTCTCTTTTAGAAACAGATGAACAGCAAGGATTGGCACACTTTTTAGAGCATATGGCTTTCAACGGTACTACGAAGTATGAAAAAAATGAATTAGTTCAGTATTTGCAATCTCTAGGCCTTAGTTTTGGCGGGGATTTAAATGCTTATACTAGTTTCTCTGAAACTGTTTATAAATTACAAGTTCCAACTACAAAATTTGATTTAGAAAACGGATTTGAAGTTCTTAAAGAATGGGCATCTGAAATAACTTTAGATTCTAAAGATGTTGAAAGTGAAAAAAAAATTATTATTGAAGAATGGAGACTTCGTCAAGGAATAAGCAAAAGAATTGGGGATTTACAAAAAGAAATTTTATATAGAGATTCATGGTATTCAAAAAGATTTCCTATTGGATTGCCCGAAACTATAAATAATGCTACTTCTGAAAAATTAAAAAATTATTATCAAGATTGGTATGAACCACAAAATATGGCATTGGTTGCTGTTGGAGACTTCGATGAAGAGGATATCAAAAACTTGATTTTAAAAAACTTTAAAACTCTTTCAAACAAAAAAAATATATCTAAAACAGACTTCACCATTGCTTTAGCTCAAAAAAATTCAGTTACTATTTTTACAGATCCTGAATTAACTAGAACTAATTTTAAAATCATGTGGAAAGAATCTGTAACTCCAATAAATAATGAATTATCTTTTGAAAAAAATTTAGAAAAAGTATTGTTAAATTCAATTTTAAACACTAGGTTTTCTATCTTATCAAAGGATAAAAATTCACCTTTTGCTTATTCTTACGTTTATAATTTTCCTTTAAATAAAACCACTGGAATCTTTAGTAACTCTTCTGCTGTAAAAGAGAATAATCTAAAAGCCGTTATAACAGACGTTATTAATAATTTAAAAGAAATTTCTATAAATGGAATTGATACTGTAGAATTAGAAAGAGAAAAAACAAATCTCTTAAACAATTTAAAAACCGTAATAAATAATAAAGAAAGCATTAAAAATGAACTTTATATGGACTCAATAATTGACCATGTTATGAATGAAAATACATTTTTAGACCCAGAAAAAGAGTTGGATTTAACTAGAAGAATTTTAAGCAATATTACTTCAGACAGTTTAAGAAAATCTGTTCAAAATTTACTTTCTTTAAAATACGATGCTTTAATAACGTCTAGAGATAACATGAAAGATATTTTGCCTACAGAGTTAGAAATTGAAACTTTAATAGATACATTGTTATCCAAAAAAACTTCTTCTATTAAAATAAACAATTCAAATATAGTTCTTTCTGAAATTTCTTTCCCATTAGGAAAGAGTAACGTAAAAAATATTAATAAAGACTACACAGAAATTTCTTTATCAAATGGAATTGATGTTTTGTATAAACAAACTAATTTTGATAAAGATAAAATCAATTTTAAGCTTATAAAATTACAAGGAAGTTCTAGTTTAACTTATCCCCAATATATCAATAGTCTTTTTCTTTCTGAAATTTTGTCTAATTCAGGTATAAGTAATATTAGCTACGACTCTTTGGAATTATATTTTAAAGGTAAAAACTTTTCTGTATCTCCTTACATTGATGATTACTTACAAGGATTTGCAATTTCTACAAATAAAGAAAATTTAGAGGAATCTTTAAAATATTTCAGAACTCTTATATCAGAGCCTAAATTTGATAATAATGTAATAGAATCAACTCTAAAAACAAATAGAGAATTAATTCAAAATAGAGATTTTTCTCCAAATTCAGTTTTTAGAAAAGTTTATTCTGAAACTTTAAACAATAATCATCCTAGAAGAATGCCTTTAAAAGTGGATGATCTATCAAATGTTTCTAAACAAAAACTTGAAGAAACATTTAATCTTTTATTCTCTAACTTTAAAAATTATAAACTTATAGTTACTGGATCAATAGATGAAATTTCTTTAAAATTGATGCTTGATAAATATTTTGCTAATTTACCTGCTACAAATTTATCTGCCTCAGCAACACCTTTGGGTATTGAATACCCAAAAGAAAACATCAAAAAATATGTGATACAAGGAACAGATAAAAAATCTACAGTTGTATTAACATTTCCATTTAAAGATAAATTCACTATAGAAAATAGAATTCTATATAATAGTTTATCAAGTTTATTAAATATACTTTTAATTGAAAATGTTAGAGAAAAAATTGGTGGCGTTTACTCTATATCTTCATCTTCTTCTCTTGAGAAATTTAATTTTGGTGAAGATTATTTACAAATAAGCTTCAGTACAAGTCCAAATAGAGTAGATGAAGTAATTTCTAAAGTGAAATCTGTTATTCTTAGTGTTCAAAAAGGAGAATATCCTAAAAATAAAATTTTAGACATTCAAAAAAACTATGAACTTGGTTTTGAAACAGCTATAAAAACAAATAGTTTTTGGAATAATTACTTGGAGAAAAAAAATTTAATATCAGACTATGAATTTTATACTCCTATGAGGTATAATGATATTGTGAACTACAATTCTATTGTTAATTTTTCCAATAGAGCACTCAATATAAATCATTGTGTAGAAGTTATTCTTCTACCAGAAAAGGAGGAGTAATATGCCACATTTAAAATTTCGGGGTATTGAAAAACAAATTTTAATTGAACACAGTAAAGAATTAATTGATGGTCTTACATCTATTATTCAGTGTGACAGAACTTGGTTTACTATTGAGCATAGCGAGACTGAATATATCTTTGATGGTGCAATTGTTCCAGGCTACACTTTTATTGATATTGCTTGGTTTGATAGAGGTCAAGAGATTAAGGACCTTGTTGCTGATTTTATCACAACATTCTTTAAAAAAATAACAAACAATAATGACACAACTGTTATCTTCTATCCCCTTGAAGGTAATAATTATTATGACAACGGAACTCATTTTTAATTTTTATGAAAGCTAATATTGCTCTTGTAGGCTTTATGGGTAGCGGAAAAACTACTATTGGTAGAATTCTAGCTAAAAGCTTAGATATGAAATTTATAGATATTGATCGTTGTATATCTATCAGGGAAAAGAAAACTATTCCTGAAATTTTTGAAGAGCAAGGAGAAAAATATTTTAGAGATTTAGAACGAAGTATTATTGAAGAGGAATCTAGCGATAATAATATTGTTATATCTACCGGTGGTGGAGCAATTGTTGATAATGTAAATATTAAAAATCTTAAAAATACATCATTTGTTGTTTACTTAGATTGTGATGTTAATACGATTTATGAAAGAGTTAAAAGAAGTAAAACTAGACCGCTTCTTACAAACTCTGAAGACATGCTTAAAACTATTGAAGAACTCTACTCCAAGCGAAAAACACTCTATAAAATTTCTTCGGATTTTTCAATAAAGATAGATTTAAACACAAATATTTATGATAGTGTTGAAAAAATAAAAAATGCTTATATATTAAGCTAAGGGGGTTTCTATGAACAAGTTATATGGTAAAACAGTTTTCATTACGGGTGCTACAAAAGGTATTGGTAGAGGTTGTGCTTTTGCTTATGCAGAAAAAGGTGCTAATTTAGTTTTAACAGCAAGAAGTTCAGATCTTCTTGATTCATTAAAAGAAGAACTGATTAGAAAGTATGGTATTAAAATATATACTCAAGTTATGGATGTTACTAAAAGTTTTGATGTTGAAGAAAAAGTAAACACTCTTCCTGAATCTTTTAAGAAAATTGATATTTTAATTAATAATGCCGGCTTAGCTTTAGGATTAGAAAAATCTTATTTAGCTACTCCTACTGAAATTGATACTGTTGTTGATACAAATGTAAAAGGTATGTTATATGTAACTAGTGCTGTTGTTCCTTTAATGCTGAAACATAAAGCTGGACACATAATTAATATTGGATCTGTTGCTGGAGATTCTGCTTATGCTGGTGGTGCTATATACTGTGCTACAAAAGCTGCAGTTAAAGCTTTCTCAGATGGTCTTAGAATCGATTTGATAGATACTCCTCTTAAAGTTACTAATATAAAACCAGGATTAGTTGAGACAGACTTTAGCATGGTTAGATTCGATGGTGACATTGAAAAAGCCAACAGCATATATAAGGGAATCGTTCCATTAACTCCCGCTGATATTGCTGATGTTGTTGTTTATGCTACTGGACTTTCTGAAAATGTTCAACTAACAGAGATTACAGTTACACCTAATCATCAAGCTGATGGTAGAACTGTTCATAGAAAAAAATAAAAAAACGAAGGAGTAGAAAATAAAATTTCTACTCCTTTTTTATTAGTCATTCATATATAGTTTTTTATAGATTAAAGGTAAAAATAAAGCTCCTGATATAAAGTTTCCAATAGTTACAGCTAAAAAATGTATTCCCATCTCTGTTGGTGAATACGCTGAATGAAGTAATATTTTTCCGATACTTAAATAATACATATTTGCTACAACGTGCTGGAATCCTCCTAAAATGAATAGCATTATCGGGAACCAAATCGCTAGAATTTTTCCTGCCAAATCTTTTGCAGCTAATGCAAACCAAACTGCAATAGCAACTAAAATATTACATAAAAATCCACTTGCTATAGCTTCTACAAATGTTAAATGAACTTTATGTTGAGCTACTCCTACAACATACTTAGAAAATTCTGCTGAAGAATAATTACCTGCTAAGTAAGTCATATAGGCTATAAATATCGAACCTAAAAAATTCCCTAACCAAACTGCACTTAGATTACTTATATATGTTGTTTTTTCAACTTTTCCTTTTGTAAACGCTAATAATCCTAAACAATCTCCTGTGAATAATGAACCTCCAACTAAAACAACTAGCATTAATCCTGTAGGAAAAACTGCAGCTCCTATGAATTTACCTGCTCCACCACCTATCGTAAAGTTAGCTATTAAGTTTCCTAAAGCTGACAGGGCAATGTATATTCCTCCCATAACTCCCAGTAAAACTGTTTTAGAAAATGTGTAATGCCCTTTGTTTTCTCCTAAAAGAAGAACTTGTTCTGTTGTTTCTTTGTTTGTTAAATAAACCTTCACGTTTCCCTCCTAAATTTCTTTATATGCAGTTTTGAATTATACACCTTTTCCCCTTTTTTTACAAGTGAATATTAAAAAAAACTCAATCAAATTTCAATTGAGTTTTTTAAGACATTTTTAAGTATATATATACAAATTTTTATTTTATTTTTATTATTTTTCCCAATCCAAATGCCATTAAGGCTGGTATTATCCAAGCAAATCCCGAACTAGCAAGTGGAATTATTGATAAATCTACTTTTAACAACTCTAAAGTACTTACTATCAAAGTTACTAACGATGAAAACACAAAACAATTTTTGTTTTCTACTCCTAATATATTCAGTACAATTAATACTATTGTAACTGGATATAGTATAATTAAAACTGGAACAGCTAAACCTATTATATAATCTAGTCCTGCAACTGCTAAAATCCCTGAAAATAAGCATGTTATTATAGCTATTTTTTTATATGACACTCCCATTAATTTTGAAAACCAATCACTCACTAATGCTGTTAAACCAACTGATGTTGTTAGACAAGCTGCTGCAACACATACACCAAAAGCTACTTTCCCAGAATTTCCTAAAGTAAGTTCTGCAATTTTTAATGCTGTTTGTGCAGTTGAAAGTTCTCTCATTGAACTAATCTGAGAACCTAAGTATATCAAGCTAAAGTAAATCAATCCTAAGCCTAATGCCGATATCAATCCAGCTCCTGTTAAAAAAACTTTCTGTTCTTTTGAATCTTTTATTCCTTTCATTTCTAAACCTTTTATTATAACTACCCCAAATAATACTGAAGCCAAAGCATCCATAGTTTGATAACCACTTACAAAACCATAAGAAAACTGGTTTCCTTCAATACTACTCACAACAGCTTCACCAATAGGATTTAAAATTCCAACTAATGTTATTAAAGCTAAAATAATCAATATTATTGGTGTTAAAAACTTTCCTAAAATATCGGTTACCTTCGATTCATTTAAAACCAAAAATAATGTTATGCTAAAAAATAGCACTGAGCAGACAATAGTCATCATCTTAGGGTCCAAACTTCCAATTAAGGGTAAAACTCCCATCTCAAATGTTGTTGATCCTGTTCTTGGAATAGCAAACAATGGTCCTATTACCAATATCAATGTTGTTATATATGCTGTATTAAACTTTGGTGAAACTTTATCTGCAAAATGTTCCAGTGTTCCACACTTTGTAAATGCTAATATTCCTAATAAAGGTAGTCCTACTCCTGTTATAAAAAATCCTACTCCCGCTGAAATCCAACTACTTCCAACCTGTACACCTAAAGAAGGTGGAAATAATAAATTTCCTGCCCCAAAAAACATTGAAAATAATGCTAGTCCTAAAACTAAAATCTCTTTACTTTTGTTCATTGTTCCTCCCTGTATAAATTTTATTTTTTATAATAAAAAAAACAACCTTAGTTAAAAGATTGTTTTTTTATTTATGGTAATTAATTTTTATTTTAAAGTATAATAGCATCTTATTTTTTATTTTTCAACATTTAAATATTATTATTCATAAATTTTATATGCTTCCAAAAATGATTTTTTCAATTCTTGTTTTAGTTTTTCTGGTTCTATTATTTTTACCTCTTTTAAAAAAGAAGCAAAATAGAACTTAGCATTTTCAAGAGTCATTTCAAAAAAATATAAATCATCTTCTTTTTTGATTAATTTAGGCTTGTAGTTTGTAAAACTTTTCAGCATACTTTCTCCAATTTGAGTAAACTTTGCTTTTATTAAAAGTCTTTCTCCTAAAAACGGGTCAAAATTCTTTCTCATATTTTCAATAAGCTTTTTATCTCTAATTTGTATTTTATCATTTAAAGTCCCTAAAATGATAGCATCCTTTAATTTTATATTTCTATATGTTTTATTCTCATCATCATATACAAAAATAAAATTTTCATCACCTTGGTCTTCTCTTTTTATAAAATATGGCGATACTGTTGAATTTTCTCCTAGATATAAAATTCTTATTTTTACTTTATTTTTAATTGCTTCTAATACTGATTTATATGTTTCTTGAAATATAAATATTTCTCTCTGATATTTAAATTGAGAAGAATATATTTCAAATAATTCTCTAAAGAATTCTGCCTCTATGTCTACATCATTTGCTTTTAAAATATCATAGTATATACTTTTATTTGCAACGTTTAAATCAAATTGCACAACCTTTTTTAAAGGTCGACCTTGTGGTTCAATAAATCTATCAATTTCAAATTTTTTAGAATATTTAAATTTATCTAAAATATAATTACATAGCTTGTTATTATTAATACCAAACTCTTCTGAATCTTTTTTTAGAAGTCTCCAAATATCTTCTGAAACTGTAACTCTAATTTTCTTCATTGTCTTTCTCCCACATTTTTCTTTACATTATTATATCTTAATCTCAAAAAAAAATCTATGGAATTATAACCGAATATTAAAGTCCTTTCAATAAAATATTAACTTCTGGGCCAATTGGTAATCCACTTATCATCCAAATTGCTAAAAATATTGACCATCCTATCAAGAAAACTATTGAATAAGGCAACATAACTGATATTAATGTTCCTATTGATGATTTTTTATCATATTTTTGCATAAAAACAATTATCATTGCAAAATATGACATTAATGGAGAAATTATATTTGTACTTGAATCTCCAATTCTATAAGCTAGTTGTGTAAATTCTGGTGAATACCCTACTCTCATAAACATTGGTACAAATACTGGTGCTAAAATAGCCCATTTTGCCAATGCAGAACCCATAAATAGATTTAAAAAACCAACTATTAAAATAAATCCAATTATTAATGGAATACCATTAACACCTGTTTTTTCTAGAAAATCTGCTCCTTTTACTGCTAAAATAGTTCCTAGATTTGTATATCCAAAATATGCTATAAATTGTGCAGCAAAGAAAACCAAAACTATATAACCTGCCATTCCTTCAATTGATTTAGTTAACATATTCATTACATCACTATCATTTTTTATTGTTCCTATCGATTTTCCATATGCTAATCCTGGTAAAGCAAAGAATAATACTATAACTGGAACTAACCCTGAGAATAAAAAGTTCTTACCTAATGCAAAGTATATTGGTATCAAGATTATTAAAACTATAATCAGAGCTATCCCAGCTGCTCTTAAAGCCTTCTTCTCTTCTAAAGATATTTGTTCTAATTCTATTTTTTCATCACTTGTATATTTACCTAATCTTGGCTCTACTATTTTAGAGTTAACAAATGTTCCTAAAATTGTAATAACAAATGTTGATGCTATCATAAAATACCAATTTGCACTTGGAGATACAATATAACTTGGATCTAATATTTTTGCTGCTTCTGTTGAAATTCCACCTAAAAGTGGATCTAGTGCTCCTACTAATAAATTAGCAGAAAAGCCTCCTGAAACTCCTGCAAAAGCTGCTGCTAAACCTGCCACTGGATGCCTTCCAAACGATATGAATATAAGAGCTGCCAACGGAGGCAATACAACATATCCTGCATCCGCTGCTACATTTGACATAATTCCTAAAAATATAACCATCATTGTTACCATTTTTTTAGGTGTAGCTAATGCAACTTTTCTTAATATTGCTGATATTAAACCTGAACGTTCTGCTATTCCTATTCCAATCATTGCAACCAATACTGTTCCTAAAGGAGCAAAATTTGTGAAGTTTTTTACCATTGAAGTGAATATATAATTAACACCTTCTTTTGTCATAAGAGAATTTGTTTCTATAGTCATTTGTTCTGTCATTAATGTTTTTCCATTTATGCCAACAAAGCTAACTGACCAACCTAAAACCCCTCCTATTCCAGATATAACTACAACTAATAAAGCTAATATTCCAAATAAAGTTCCTGGATTTGGTAAAGAGTTTCCTCCTTTTTCAACTATGTTCAAAAATTTATCGACTAATGTTTTCTTTGTATTTTGATTTTTTAATGTTTTCATTTTTACTCCTAGTTCTATTTTTTATGTATTTGATTTTACAATCGTTTTTTTTCTTTTTTCGTATTTTTCTAAATACACAATTGCTTCTCCTACAAGTGGAGATATTGTTAAAATATTTATAACCGTCATAATCCCTAGTCCAAAATCTGCTAAAGACCAAACAAAGAAATTCTGTTGAATTGCTCCTACATAAACCATAATCACTACAATTAAATTATATATAAAACTATATTTTGATTTTTCACTTATAAAACTTAATGCATTTTTCCCATAAAAAGTTACTCCTAAAATAGTACTGAAAGAGAAAAAGAATAATATAACTACTGTAAATGGAATTCCTATCCATCCAATATGATTTCTTAACGCTTCTTGGAATAATACCATTCCACTTGTTCCTTCTAAAGCTGTTGAATCTGCTAATAAAATTACAAACGCTGTTGCACTGCAAATTATTAACGTGTCTACAAATACACTTAAAGATTGAACCATTCCTTGTTTAACCGGATCATCAACATCAGCTAAAGCTGCTGCATAGTTTCCATTTCCACTTCCAGCTTCATTAGAAAACAATCCTCTTCTTACACCCTGCATTATAACTCCACCTAAAGCTCCACCTGCAAATTCTTTTATTCCAAATGCCGCTGAAAATATTTTTGTTATTACACCTGGTATTCCAGTTATATTAGTTATTAATATATATAAAACTACTGCTAAATATGTAAATGCCATAACAGGTACAATTTTATTTAAAGTTACTACAATTGTATCTTTTTTTCCTTTTGTAAAAATTGCTAAACTTACTAGTAATGTTAAAACTGCTCCAATTAATTTAGGATTTAATTTATATGCTCCTACAACTGATTCTGTTACAGAATTTGACATAACTTGAATAACCCCTGCATAACAAAGTAATGATGCCGCTGCATAAGCTATTCCTAACCATTTTTTATTTAATCTATTTTTTATTATCCAAGGTGTTCCACCTTTGTAAGTTCCATTTTCTGTTTTTTCACGGTATATAACAGCTAAAACTGATTCTACAAACGATGTTGAAGCTCCTAAAAGGGCTACCATCCACATCCAAAATAGCGATCCCGGACCTCCTATAGAAATTGCCGCTACAACTCCAGCTATATTTCCTGCTCCTACTCTGCAGGCAGTTCCTAAATAAAAGGCTTCTAAAGAAGTTATTCCTTCTACTTCACTGTCATCTCCTTTTAACACCTTAAACATCTCTTTTAATAATCTAACTTGCATAAATCTTGTTCTATACGTTGCATAGATTGACATTCCAATTAGTAAAACTACTAATATATTTTTTTCCCATAAAATTGAATTCACTAAATTAATTATCGTTTTTATTAAGTTCATAAAACCCTCCTTATTTCTACTTTTTATTTATAATTAATTCTAACATTTATTATTTTTCTTTAGTAGATAACAATTTTTTTATTTTTTTGTTCGTATTTGAAGATTATAAACCCTTTACAAATAAAGGGTTTATAATCTTCAAATACATTATTTTTGTTCTATGTACTAAATTTTCAGTACACTTATACTTTAAATAAGATATTAAAACTTGATTTTATTTTATTTTTTTGATACAATTTTCCTAATAAATTAAACATATATATTTTTTTAATACTATTATACTAAAAATTTGGAGGTCACAATGAACAAAAAGAAAGAGATTTTGATTTTAGGTTTTGCTTTATTTTCAATGTTTTTTGGTGCTGGTAATCTATTATTCCCACCATCAGTTGGTTTAGCTGTTGGTGAAGAATGGTTTCAAGCTGGATTAGGATTTTTTCTAACTGGAATTGGTTTACCTTTACTTGGTATTCTAGCTTTTACTAAAGTTGGAAGTTTAGATGAGTTCGCTAATAAAGTTTCTAACAAATTTAATGTTTTTTATTCTACTATATTAATTTTAGTAATCGGTCCTTTATTTGCTATTCCAAGAACAGGATCAACAACTTTTGAAATGGGAGTACTACCTTTATTTCCAAATTCAAATCCTACTATTATTGCTGTAATTACTTCTTTAATTTTCTTTGGAATTACTTTGTTCTTAGTTTTAAATGAATCTAGTATTACTGATATTTTAGGTAAATTTTTAACACCTGTAATTTTACTTATATTATCTTTAATCACTATATTAGGAATAACAGGAGACCTTGGAACGCCTGTTGCATCTACTATAGATGGAAATCCTCTTTCATTTGGATTTATAAGTGGATATCAAACAATGGATGCTTTAGCTTCTGTTCTATTTGGTGTTATTATAATCAGAGGTTTAGAAGGAAAAGGAATAACAGATAAAAACGAACAAAAATCATTTTTAAGTAATGCTGGATTTATAGCTGCTATAGGACTAGGATTTATATATTTAAGTTTAATATATTTAGGAGCTCAAATTAGTAGTATAACAGGACTAACTACTGCTCAAACTACATTAACTTTAGCACAAATGACTTTAGGAAATGTTGGTAAAGTAGCTTTTGGTGTTTGTGTAGCTGCAGCTTGTTTAACTACTTCTGTAGGTTTAGTTGCTCTTGCAAGTGAATGGTTCTCTAAATTAACTAAAATCTCTTATACTAAAATGGCAATTGGAATTTCTATCTTTTCAGGTGTTCTTTCTGTTGCAGGACTAGATTATATCATTAGCTTATCAGTTCCTGTTTTAGTAATATTATATCCAATAACAATTGTTCTAATACTCTTAAATATTTTTGAGATTAAAAATCATATTACTTTTAAAGTTGTTGTTGCAGTTACACTCGCTATAAGTATTGCTGAAGCTTTAAAAATAAATTTAGATTTTATTCCCCTAGCTAAAGCTGGTTTTCCTTGGATTGTTCCTGCTATATTAGCTTTTATTGGAAGCTCGTTCATAAAGTTTGAAAAGATTTCTTTAAAAAAGACAATTTAATCTAAAAAAAATGGAGCATCTTAAAAAAGATACTCCATTTTTTAATTTTACTTAGACATTAACTCTACAAGTGAGAAAAATCCTATTGCCCACATTATTGGTTTTACATGACTCATTTTTCCATTAAATAAACAAACAAGTATATAAGAAATAAATCCAAATGAAATTCCTATTGAAATACTATAAGTCAAAGGCATCATTATTATTATTAAGAAACAAGGGATTGCTACTTCTATGTTATGGAAATCTATGTCTAATAAATTTTTAAACATATATACTCCAACTAATATAAGTGCTGGTGCTGTTGCAAAAGCTGGTACAATTCCTATTATTGGTGAGAAGAATAATGAAACTGCAAACAATACAGCTGTTGTCAATGCTGTCAATCCTGTTCTACCTCCAACTGCAATTCCTGATGCTGATTCAACAAATGTTGTTGTTGTTGAAGTCCCTAATAAAGAACCTATTACTGTTGCAACTGCATCGGCTTCTAATATTTTACTTACATTTTTAATTTTACCTTTTTCATCTATCATCTCAGCTTCATGAGCACAAGCCATTATTGTTCCTAGAGAATCAAATAAATCTACAAACATGAATGAGAAAATCGAACCTAAAAACATTGGTTTTATTGCCCCTAAAATATCAAGTTTTAATGCTATCGGTGCTGGGCTTGGTGGCATTGACATTATTTGTGTTGGTAATTCAACTGCTCCAAATAAAATTCCTAAAACTGTTGTCGAAACAATTCCTATTAATATTCCACCTTTAATTTTTTTCATTTCTAAGAATCCCATAATTGCAAATCCTACTAAACCTAATACAACATTTATATTAAACTTTCCTAATCCTACAACTGTTGCTGGATTAGTAACAATCAATCCCATTCCTTGCATTCCTATAAAAGCTATAAATAATCCAATACCTGCTCCTACTGCTAATCTTATTTCTGATGGTATTGCATCAATTATTTTCTCTCTTAATCCTGAAAATGTCAAAGCTAAAAATATTACTCCTGATATAAAAACTACTCCTAGAGCTTGTTCCCATGTAGCTCCATTACCTAAAACTAAAGTAAAAGTAAAGAAGGCATTTAATCCCATTCCAGGTGCCATTGCTAGAGGAGCATTCACCCAAAACGCTGTTATTGCTGTTCCTATTGCTGATGCTAAGCATGTTACTGTAATTAGTGCACCTTTGTCCATTCCAGTTATTGATAAAATAGATGGGTTAACAAAAATAATATATGCCATTGTTAAAAATGTTGTCACACCTGCTATTATTTCTTGTCTTACTGTTGTTCCGTGTTCTTTTAATTGAAACAATTTTTCCATTTTTCCTCCTGATTTATTTTAATTTTAATATTACAAATAAAAAAAAGCCTGCATAAACAGGCCAAAGAAACTTAAATAAAAAAATTTAAGTCCTGACCCATAGAAAGCTATTTAAGGTAGCTCGTAGAAACTCTCCGCCGTATTAGGAGTATATATGGTTCAAAATATAACTTTAACTTAATCTTAAAGTTTTATTTCAATTTTGTCAAGCTTTATTTATTACTTCTCTATGGTTTATTGAGTTTAATGTTCATATTAAACTCAATAAGAATAAAAAAAGGATAAAAAAAATATAAATAAATACTAGTCAAATAATTAATCTTTATGATATAATTTATTTATAATACATTGATTTTTATTTTATTCTTTGTATGCTTTTTTTTTAAAAAATATTGATTTAACGAACTTGATGTGAAATAATTATACATAATATTTCACACTTAATTTGAAAGGAGATTTGACTATGGGATTATTTGATTTCTTCAAAAAGAAAAAAGAGGATGAGTGGTTCAATATCTACTCACCATTAAACGGAAAAGTTATTCCTTTAAGCGAAATACCAGATGACGCTTTTTCTCAAAAAATGATTGGAGATGGATGTGGAATTGACCCTACAGAAGGAGCTATCTGCTCACCTGTAGCTGGTGAAATTGACATATTCGCTACAAACCATGCTGTTAGTTTTGAAGTTCCTAACGGACTTGAGCTAATTGTTCATTTTGGAATTGATACAGTAAAATTAAATGGAGAAGGATTCACTAGAATCGCTGAACCTGGATCTACTGTAGAAGTTAAAGACGAACTTGTTAAGTATGACTTAGCTTACATTACAGAAAATGCTAAATCAGTAAAAACTCCTGTTATAATTGCTAATATGGACGAAGTAGAAACTCTTGAAGTTGTTGCTTCTGGAAATGTTAAAGTTGGAGACCTTTTAATGAGAGTTAAAATTAAAAAGTAGTTTTAAAAAGGTACCTCTTTTAATAAAATAAAAGAGGTACCTTTAATTTATTCATAAAAAATTAAAAGTATAGTTGAGGAGGAGTCTATGAAGATACTTGATTTAAATTTAGTAACAAACGAAGTCGCTAGACTTTGTATTGAAGCAAATTATTTTATTGGTGATGATATTTTAAAAAAAATTAAAGAATCACAACTTACAGAAACTAGTGAACTTGGAAAAGTTATTTTAAGTCAAATCATTGAAAACGATGAAATTGCCGCTAAAAATAATGTTCCTATGTGCCAAGATACTGGGCTTGTTGTTGTTTTTTTAGAAATTGGAACTGAAGTTAAAATTAATGGGGATATTTATGCTGCAGTAAATGCTGGAGTGGCAAAAGGTTATCACGAAGGATACTTAAGAAAATCTATTATTAAACATCCACTTCATAGAGTCAATACTGGAGATAATACTCCTGCTGTTATACATACAAAGCTTATTCCTAATTCAGATAAAGTTAAAATTATTGTAGCTCCTAAAGGTGGCGGCTCTGAAAATATGAGTGTTTTAAAAATGTTTAAACCTTCAGATGGAATTGAGGCAATAAAGAAATTTGTAGTTGATTCTATTATAAATGCTGGTGGAAATCCTTGCCCTCCTATTGTTGTAGGAGTTGGAATTGGCGGTAATTTTGAAAGATGTGCTCAACTAGCTAAAGAAGCTCTTTTAAGAGAAATAAAAGATACTAGTCCTGACCCTATTGCTCATGCTTTAGAAACTGAACTTTTAGAATTAATCAATAATACTAATGTCGGCCCTCAAGGTCTTGGTGGAAAAACTACAGCTCTAGCTGTTAAAGTTGAAGTACAAGGTTGCCACTTTGCTTCTTTACCAGTTGCTATCAATCTAAATTGTCATGCTGCTAGACACAAGGAGGTTATATTATGATTAAATTAACGACACCTTTAAAAGATGAAGTTTTAGAATCATTAAAATCTGGTGATGCTGTTACTATTACTGGTACTATTTATACTGCTAGAGATGCGGCTCACGCTAGACTTATTAAGCTTTTAGAAGAAGGTAAAGAACTACCTTTTGATGTAAAAGGACAAATTATATACTATGCTGGCCCTTCTCCTGCAAAGCCAGGAGAAGTAATTGGAAGTTGTGGCCCAACTACCAGTTACAGAATGGATTCTTATTCTCCTGCTATTTTAGAGCAGGGTTTAAAAGGGATGATTGGTAAAGGAGCTCGAGATCAAAAAGTGAGAAACTCTATTGTAAAAAATAAAGCTATTTACTTTGCTGCTATTGGTGGTGCTGCTGCTCTTATTGCTCAATCTGTAAAAAGTTGTGAAATTATAGCTTATGAAGATTTAGGTGCTGAAGCTATTAGAAAATTAGAGGTTGTTGATTTTCCTGCTATAGTTATAAATGACTATAACGGAAATGATTTGTATGAAAGTGCTAGAAATAGCTCAAAATAAAAATATTGGAGGAACTTTTATGTCTACAGTTTTTGAAAAATCTTTAGAGTTGCACGAAACTCATCTTGGAAAAATTGAAGTTATATCAAAAGTTGCTGTTACAAATAGAGAAGAACTTAGTCTTGCTTACTCTCCTGGAGTTGCTGCTCCTTGTTTGGCAATTAAAGATAACGTAGAAAATGTTTATAAATATACTTCTAAAGGAAATATGGTTGCTGTTGTAACTGATGGTTCTGCTGTTTTAGGTTTAGGAAATATAGGTCCCGAAGCTGCTCTTCCAGTTATGGAAGGTAAAGCTATTCTTTTTAAACAATTTGCTAATGTTGATGCTTTTCCAATTTGTTTAGATACTCAGGATACCGAGGAAATTATTAAAGCAGTTAAACTTATTGCTCCAGGATTTGGCGGAATAAATTTAGAAGATATTTCTGCTCCTAGATGCGTTGAAATAGAAACTAGGTTAAAAGAAGAGTTAAATATCCCTGTTTTCCACGATGACCAACATGGAACTGCTATTGTTGTTGTTGCAGCTCTTATTAATTCATTTAAATTAGTTAATAAAACTTTTGAAACTGCTAAATTTGTTGTTAGTGGTGCTGGTGCTGCTGGTAGCTCTATTGTTAAGCTTCTTATACAAATGGGAGCTAAAAATATTGTTGTTAATGATATTGATGGTATTATTAACAGAGATGATATAGCTCACTACAATTTCCTAAAAGCTGAAATTGCAAACATAACAAACATAGAAAATATAAAGGGTGGACTGCTTGAGGCTGTTAAAGAAAGAGATGTTTTCATCGGTGTTTCTGCTGCTAATATTCTTTCAATAGATATGGTTAAAAGCATGAATAAGGATGCTATTGTTTTTGCTATGGCTAATCCTAATCCTGAAATAATGCCAGAAGATGCTATTGCTGGTGGTGCTAAAATTGTTGGTACTGGAAGGTCGGATTATCCAAATCAAGTTAATAATGTTCTAGCTTTCCCAGGAATATTTAGAGGTGCACTTGATGCTAAAGCCAAAAAAATAACAGAAGAGATGAAAATTGCTGCTGCTGTAGGTATTGCAAAACTAGTTGCTGACGAAGAATTAAATCCTGAACTTGTTATTCCTAACGCTTTTGATGAAAGAGTTGCTGCTGTAGTTGCTGACGAAGTTAAAAGAATTGCAAAAGAACAAAATATTACTAGATAACTAAAAAAGGTAAAAGTAGTTTAATCTACCTTTACCTTTTTTTACTATTCTTCTGAATTTGACTTTAATTCACTATCCTCTTTTATTACTAAAAGTTGGTCAATTTTGAAATTATCAACGTCAACAACTTCAAAACTATAACCACCATATTCTATATGTGCTCCTTTTTTAGGAATACTTTTTAATATATACATTATAAATCCAGCTATTGTTTCATAACTCTCTTCTTCTGGGAAGTTTTCTATTTCCAATACTTTTTTTACATCTTCAATTGCTGTTATTCCATCTATTAACCAAGATCCGTCACTTCTTTTTATTATATACTCTTCTTGCATAGGATATACAACATCTCCCATCAATGTTGAAACAACATCACTTAGTGTTATAACTCCAACAACATGAGCATATTCATTTAATATAACTGCAAAATCTTCTCTAGCTTCATTAAATCTATCTAACATATCTGATAAAGTTAATGTATTTGGAATAATTAAAATATTTCTGTTTGTAATCTCTTTAATATTTTGCAATCCACTTAATTCACCTTTCAATATCCTAGGTAAAATGTCTTTCGAACCTACATAACCATATATTGAGTCTATATCACTTTCACAAACTAAAAATTTAGAATGTGGGTATTCTGCTATTTTTTGTTTTAAACTTTCCTCTGTCTCTTCTAATGTGAAATATATTATTTCATCTCTTGTTGTCATAACTGAAGAAACCCATCTTTGCTCTAATTCAAATACATTCTCTATTAAGTGGTGCTCTTTTGTATGTACAACTCCCGCTTCAGCTCCAGCATCCACCAAGGCAAAAATGTCATCATGTGTTATCAATTCATTTCTTGAAATCGGCACTCCAAATATTTTAAATACTAAATTAGCTACACCACTAAAAACCCACACAATCGGAGTTAAAAATTTTATAGCAGAAGTCATTGGATTTACCAATGTTACAGCTATTTTTTCTGGATAAACCATCGCTAATCTTTTAGGTATTAAATCTGCAAACTCTATAAAAGCTCCTGTTACAAATGCAAAAGATATTAAAAAAGCAACAGTTGGATTAGTTATATATTTTGTCACGATAGGAGATAGTATTCCATCTCCTATTATACCCGCTAAAATTGCTACTATGTTCAATCCTATTTGAACTGTTGTAAAAAAGTTTCCTGGGTTACTTTGTAAATCCATTACTTTTTTTGCATTTTCATTTCCTTCATCAAGCAATAATTGAAGCTTTATTTTTCTTGCTCCTGCCAATGAAATTTCTGCCATTGAAAAAAATGCACTTATAAAAATTAAAAATAAAATAAATATTATTTTTTCTCCTATTCCCATATCAATTCTCCTCTAAATGTGGTTTCTGCTTTTCCAGTCATATAAACTTCATCATGAATCAATTTTATTTTTAATGCTCCACCTTCTGTTTCTACTTCTACTTCTGAATCTACTAAATTTAATAGATTTGCAATATATACTCCAGAACATGAACCTGTACCACAAGCCAATGTTCTTCCAGCTCCTCTTTCCCAAGTTTTTATTTTTATTTTTTTTCTACTTAAAACTTCAATAAAATTTACATTTATCCTTTTAGGAAAAATATTGTTTTTTTCGATTCTCTCTCCTAAAATATCTACTTCAGTTTTTTCTAAATTTTCTTCTATTATAACTACATGAGGAACTCCTATTAAAACTGCTGAAAAACTTAACTCTTGACCATTTATATTTATTTTTTCATTTAAAACTTTACTTTTGTCTGATAAAACTGGGATTTCTTCTGGAGTAAGTCTTGCTTTACCCATATAGATTGTTATACTTTCTACAATATCGTTATTCAAATTTAAATATGCTATTTTTATTCCATCCCCTGTTTCTATTTTTATCTCTTCTTTTTTTACGAGTCCCTCTTCATATACAAATTTAGAAAAACATCTTATTCCATTCCCACACATCTCTCCTTTTGAACCGTCGGAATTATAATACACCATTTTAATATCAGCAATTGAACTCTCCTCAGCAACTATTATTCCATCTCCACCAACACCATAACGTCTGTCACAAGATTTTTTAGCTAACCCTGAATAATCTTTATATTTATTTTTTACTCCATTAAATAATAAAAAATCATTTCCTGCACCTTGCATCTTATTAAACTTCATATAAATCACCCCATCATTATAAATATTGTTCTGACTTATATTTTACCCTATCCTTCGCTTTAACGCAAGCTTTCACTTTTGTTTCGTTATACTTTACTTTTTATAAGTTTTGTGTTATTATTCCGAATGCTACAATATATTTTAAGGAGATTTTATGAACAATAAAAAAGATATTCAAAATCATGTTGAACTTCTCCAAAAAGAAAATAAAGGATTGTATGCTCTTTCAATTTTAGTAGGTATCATCACTGGTATAATTGTTTCTGTTTATAGATATGGACTATCTTTTGCAGAAATACTACGAAACAAATATATAAACAAAGAGCTTTTAACAAATCCACTTAAACTTATTTTCATTTGGTTGATTTTTATTACAATTGGACTTTTTGTAGATTATATCTCTAAAAAGTTTCCAACAACTGGAGGAAGTGGAATTCCTCAAGTTAAAGCTTTAATTTTAAGAAAACTTGATTATTTATTCTGGCCAAAAGAACTTTTAGTTAAATTTTTTGGTGGATTACTTGGTATAGGAGCTGGATTATCTCTTGGTAGAGAAGGACCCTCTGTACAACTTGGTTCTTATATTGGTTATGGAATTACAAAAATATTCAAAAGAGATTATGTGGATGAAAAATATCTCGTAACAGCTGGTTCTAGTGCTGGTTTAGCTGGTGCATTTGGAGCTCCATTATCTGGAGTAATATTTAGTATGGAAGAACTTCATCGTTTCTTTTCATCTAAACTTATTATCTGTACATTTTTAGCAAGTATTTGCTCGAATTTTATGGCTAGAAGAATCTTTGATATGAAGCCTTCTTTTGATTTATATACAAAATATCCAACTGATATAAATCCTTATTTACAATTTTTAATTTTTATTACTTTTGGAATTATATTAGCTTTCTTTGGAAAGTTATTTACAGTTTCTTTAACAAAAACACAGGATATATTTAAAGGTATTAAACTTCCTAGAGCTTTTAAGATATCTTCAGTTATGACTTTATCATTTATAATATGTTTTGTTATGCCTGATATGGCTGGTGGTGGACATCATTTAGTTGAAGAAATGCCTCACCTTAATCAAACTATCTTATTTTTATTATTCTTATTTATTGTAAAATTATTATTTACTACAATATCATATGCTACTGGATTTCAAGGTGGTATTTTCCTTCCAATGCTAGTTTTAGGTGCTATTCTTGGAAAAATATATGCTCTAGTACTTATTTCTAACTTTGGTTTTGGACATGAAATCATTATACATTATATGATTTTAGGAATGGCTGGTTTTTTTGTTGCGGTTGTTAGAGCTCCAATAACTGGTGTTATTCTTATACTTGAAATGACTGGAAGTTTTGATCATCTTTTAGCTATTGCAACTATTTCAATCGTTGCCTACTATATTACAGAGCTATTAAAACTTGAGCCGATATATGAAATTCTTTATGAAAGAATGCCTAAAAAAGAATTTATTGATGATTTAGAAAATGAACGACACGAGCAGATGGAAAAAACTATTATTTGTATACCTGTTTCTGCTGATTCTGAATTTGAAAATAAATTAATAAAAGAAATTGAATGGCCTAAAAATTCTCTTGTAGTTTCAATCAAAAGAGCTGAAGTTGAATATATTCCTAAAGGTAACTCTAAAATTTTAGCTGGGGATACTATTGTTCTGTTATTACCTAACAAACAAGCTGATATTTGGAATGAAAAACTATTCAAAATGGGAACATCTCATTAAATATTTTAGGAATTTATTGACATTTTTTTTAATTAATTATATTATTAAATCACACGTGTATTTTATAGGAGGATAATTATGAAGAGAATAGAAGGTAAAATTGCTTTGGTTACTGGTGGTGCTAGAGGAATTGGAAGAACTATAGTTGAGAAATTAGCTTCTGAAGGTGCTGAGCTGGTTATATCTTGTGATATGGGTGAAACTACTTTTGACCAAACTAATGTTAGACATGAAATTTTAAATGTAACTGATAGAGAAGCTGTGAAAGTATTAGTAAAAAAAATAAAAGATGAGTTCGGAAGAATTGATATACTTGTTAACAATGCAGGGATTACTAAAGATGGACCTTTTGTTAGAATGAGTGAAGATTCTTGGGATGCTGTTATTGATGTTAACTTAAAAGGTGTATTCAATATCACTCAAGCTGTGGCTCCTCTAATGACTAAAAATAAAAAGGGATCAATTGTTACAATCTCTTCTGTAGTTGGACTATATGGAAACATTGGTCAAGCTAACTATTCTGCTACAAAAGGTGGAGTAATTGCTATGACTAAAACTTGGTCTAAAGAGTTAGCTAGAAAAGGTGCTCAAGTTAGATCTAACTGTGTTGCACCTGGATTTATTGCGACTCCGATGACTGATGTTTTACCTGAAGATGTTATAAAAGGAATGCTTGATAGAACATCACTAGGTAAACTTGGAATGCCTGAAGACGTTGCTAATGCTGTATTATTCTTAGCAAGTGATGAATCAGCATATATAACTGGTCAAACTATTGAAGTTAGCGGAGGATTAGCTCTTTAATTTGAGTAAATCAAATATACAAAATATGATTTAAGGGCAAGAAACTTGTTTCTTGCCCTTAATTTTTTTAGGAGGATTTTATGAAAAATAAAATGCTGGTGCTTATATCTAGTATTTTAATATTTTTAGCTGTTGTATCTTTTGGAAAAAATATATACTTTAAAAATATTATGGAAAAGGAATTATCTAAATCATTAAAACAAAATATTACTATAAGCAAAGCTAATATAAATTTATTTAATAACACTTTTGTTTTAGAAAATATTTATTTTACCAAAAATGATATCCTTATTAAAAATATTAAAACAGAAATGGATTTAAAAGCTTTTTTTAAAAATAAAAAAAGTTTTACAATTAACTCTATTGTTTTTAAAGATATATTTTTCAATCAAAATATTGATATTAAAGAATCAACATCGGATAAAAATATTATTGCTTTAAATAAAACAGAAATAACAAATGATAAAGCAGAACAGTTTATAAGTGAGCTTGACAAACAAACAAAAGGAGCAAAAGGGTTAACAACATTTTTTAAATCTACATTTAATAATGAAAACTTTTCTAAAAATACTTCTCAGAATTTATTTCAGTTTCTTATGAAGAATGTTGATTTTATAGATGTTATTATTCAAAGAGAAGTAAATATACTACTTAAAGAGAAAATCATCTCTTTTTCTCAAAGGTCAAAAGAATTTCTTCTATATTCAAAAAACTTTAAAAATAACGAAACTGAAATTCTTATTGAAAATATTATTTTTTCAGGGAATATTGACGACATAATATTTTCTGGTGAATTTCAAAATTTCAATAGTAATTTTTCTAAAAACAACTCTATTCCTTTAAAATTTTCTTTATCTGAAATTGATGGAGAAGGAAAAGGTGAAATCTATGGAGATTTTAATATAAATTCTCTTAGTGCACAAATTTTTATTAAACTTTTTAATTTCAATATAAAATCTTTTAAGAATTTAAATGAATATATTTCAGATGCAACTCTTACAAGCGAACAACTTTTAACTGTAAATGGTACACATATCAATATTGATGGTACCACTAACTTTAAAAATGCTATTTTTGATAAAAAGTTTATAAATACATCTACAAAGTTGGATAGTTTTAAAAAAATACTTTTGAGTAAATTGATTAACTTAGCTGAATCAAAGGATTATAATCTCAGTATTTCTAGTAATTTTTCTACTACAACTGAAATTATTTCTATAAAAACAAATCTTCCTGCTGAAATAAAAAGAGGTTTAATCTCAGAACGATCTACTTTTAGTTCTTTTTTAGAAAATGAAATAAAAGCAGAATCTAAAAATATAATAAATGAAAAAACAAATAAAATAAAAAATTTCTTTAAAAATATTTTCTGATTTTTAGGCTTGTATTTTTTATAATTTAGTGGTATAATTATTCTAGTCACAAGTGTGGTGACAGGAGCCTTATGGCGTATTAATATCGAACCGTGTCAGATCTGGAAGGAAGCAGCACTAAGGTACTTAATACGGGTATAAGATTACTCCTGTTATTCGCTTGTGGCTATTTTTTTATTGTTTTGTATTTCAGTTTTAAAAAAATATAATTTTAAAATAAAAAAATCGGAGAATCTAATCTCCGATTTTTTTATTATCTTTTTATTCTCTCTACATACTCATTTGTTCTTGTATCTATTTTGATCCACTCATCTTGCTCAACGAATATAGGTACTGGAACTTCGTATCCTGAGTTAATTCTTGCAGGTTTCATTACTTTTCCTGAAGTATCTCCTCTTAATCCTGGCTCAGTATAAGTTACTTGTCTTTCAACAAAGTTAGGTAACTCTACTGCAACTGGAGTTGACTCATAGTAAACAACTTCTAATTCCATTCCTTCTTCAAGGTAGTTTAAAGCGTCTCCTAAATCTTCATCTTTTAACTCAATTTGATCCCAAGTTTCTGGGTTAGAGAATACATAGAAATCTCCATCGTTATATGAGTAAACTGCTCTAACTTTATCAAGTCTGATATCGTCCATTTTATCGTCTGCTTTGTAAACAGCATCTGATATGTTTCCGTTTAATAAGTTTTTCATTTTGTACTTCATCATAGCTGAGTTTCTTCCTGATTTGTTATACTCTGCTTTTAAAATTACGAAAGGATCGTTTCCGATTCTTACAGTACTTCCAGCTCTTAATTCTTGAGCGTTTTTCATAATTGAACCTCCTAATATTTTAAAATAAATCTATTTAATTTATCAATAAGATTACAATTCAATTCAATATACTCTGAATAGATTTTTGATAATTTTGAAATATTTTGAAACTCTTCAAAAAAATCATCAAAATTTTCTTTACCTAACTCTAAAGAGTTACTATCTCTTAAATTATATTCTTTTAATAGCTTTGTATGAATATCCAATGGGATATTTAAATTTAAACTTTCTAAAACCTCTCTATACCTTTCAACAAAACCTCTAATTTTGTCCATATGAGCCATATCTTCTTGAAGATATATATGCCAAACAAAAGGTTTTCCTGTTAATAAAGCCCTTACAAATGAATCTTCACCTCTTACAAAATTATAGTGAGCCAAATTAATAAGTTCTTCATATTCTTCTTGTTCTAAAAATGGCATAAATTTTATTTTTATATTTTCATGTTCAACAATCTCTTTTTCTGAATATTCAATTGATATGTCTTTTAAAATTTCTCTTACACTATCTTTCGATTTTTCACCTAAAATTAATAAACAGTTATTTTTGTTATTTTTTAATAAGCTGTTTAATAGTGGCTTGAAATTTTTTTCATAACTAAAAATAGTTCCTATAAAATAATCTTTATCTCTAAATTGAGGTAAATATTTTTCTAAATAATACTCTCTATTTTTTGAAACATCATTTTTTCTATTTAAAAACAATCTATCTACGATTACTCCACCTGTATTCTCTTTAAATCCTGGCATGTAAAAATACTTTTTTAAATTCTTATTGCCAATTGGAGATTCCATTAGATGTATACCTTCTATCCAAGTTTCACCAGAAAGATATTCTAGGTTTATAAGTAACGTTGATTCATCTTTTGCTTTTTCTAAATACTCCTCTAAAACATTACATCCAAAGGCTTCTATTATAACATTTGCAGGGGAAAAAGTACATATATTTTTAGCTAAATATTCATTCGTTAAATATTCAATTCCATCTATCTCTTGCCACTCTATATTTTTAGCTTTTTTATTTATTAATAAAAATTCATCCAACCTATTTAAAAAAACTCTTATTTTTATTTCGTTTTTATAGATACTTTTAAACTCTTTAGCTAGTCTATATACAACTCCAATATCTCCAAAGTTATCAATTATTTCACAAAAAATATCTAAAGTTTTTATATTCATTACTTCACCAATTTTCCACTTCTTTTAAAATACTCTTTCTTTGCATGTTCTACCCAATTTGGTCTAGCAATCATACCTCTTCCTATTGCAACTAAATCTAACATCCCTTTTTCTATCAATTCACTTGCTTGCTCTTCTGTTTTTATATTTCTTACTCCTATTACTGGTATATTCACATGTTTTTTTATTTCTACACCCAAGTAAACAACCCAATCAAATTTAAAATCTGTGGGTATATCTATTTTTACTTCTTGTTTTTTTTCTGGATTAGGTACTCCTGAAGAAACATGAATTAGGTCTACACCTATCTTTTCTAGATATTTAGCTATCTCTATTCCATCTTCTAATTCTGGCTCGTTTCCACCCATTCTATAACCTAATATAAAATCTTCATCAAATAAATCCTTTGTTCTATCAATAAGCTCTTCTGTAAAATACATTCTTTTTTCGAAAGTACCTCCATACTTATCTTTTCTATTATTCCAAAGTCTAGAATTCAATTGAGATAATAAATATGTATGTGCTCCATGTATCTCTACTCCATCAAATCCTGCACTTTTAGCTCTTCTAAAAGCATCTACAAACTGTTCTAATATTTTATCTAATGTTTCTGTGCTTACAGTTGCAACATCTTGTTTAAAGCCTGCATGGTGAATTTGTATTAGCATTGGAACGTTATATTCTTTTCCTATTTTGGCTACGTTTGCTAATCCCTCTACAAAATCATCATTCCATATTCCAATTTGATTGTCTCTTAATTTTCCATCTTCTGCAACACAACTAGCTTCTACTATAATTAATCCTGTTCCACCCTCTGCAACGTCTCTATACCATTGTATTAAATCTTCTGTTACATATCCATCTTTTCCTACCATTGAAAATCTAACTAATGGTGGTAGTACCACTCTATTTTTTAAAATTTTATTTTTTATATTTAAAGGAGTAAATAAATTCAACTTTTTTGCCTCTCTTTCACTTTTAGTTTTATAAAATATATTAACACAATTTATAAAAAAAGAAAATATATTATGTTTGTTATTATTAAAATTCATGATATAATATTTAAGATACATATTTAAAAAAATAATTAATTATAAACATATAGGAGGAATTTCTTAAGATGATATCAACTAGCAATCTTAGTATGAGATTTTCTGGTAGAAAGCTTTTCGAGGAAGTAAGTGTTAAATTTACTCCTGGAAACTGTTATGGACTTATTGGTGCAAACGGTGCTGGAAAATCAACATTTGTAAAAATACTTTCAGGAGACTTAGACCCTACTGAAGGAGATGTAATTTTTGATAAAAACAAAAGAATGGCTGTTCTTAAACAGGATCACTTTGCTCATGAAGATGATTCAGTTATAAACATGGTTTTAATGGGACATACAAAACTTTGGAAAATAATTGAACAAAGAAATGAAATTTATTCTAAAACAGAATTCTCTGATGAAGATGGAATGAAAGCTGCTGAATTAGAGGGTGAATTTGCTGAATTAAACGGATGGGAAGCTGATATGGAAGCTGAAATGCTTTTAACTGGTCTTGGAATCACTGCTGACTTACATTATAAAATGATGAGAGAATTAAGTGAACCAGATAAAGTTAAAGTTTTACTTGCTCAAGCTTTATTCGGAAATCCTGATGTTCTATTACTTGACGAGCCTACAAACGGACTTGATATCCAAGCTATTTCTTGGCTTGAAGATTTCTTAATGAACTTAGAAGATACTACTGTTATTGTTGTTTCACATGATAGACATTTCTTAAACAAAGTTTGTACTCATATTGCTGATATAGACTATGGTAAAGTTAAGATGTATGTTGGAAACTATGATTTCTGGTATGAATCTAACCAATTAATGCAATCATTAATTAACAATAAAAATAAAAAGTTAGACCAAAAAAGACAAGAACTTCAAGAGTTCATTGCTAGATTCAGTGCTAATGCATCTAAATCAAAGCAAGCTACTTCTAGAAAGAAGCAGTTAGAGAAATTACAACTTGAAGATATGCAAGTTTCTAACAGAAAATATCCATTCGTGGAGTTTAAAGCTGAAAGAGATGCTGGAAATAACCTTCTTAAAGTTGAAAACCTTACTAAGATTATTGATGGAGTTAAAGTTATTGATAACTTATCATTCACTATAAATACAAATGATAAAGTTGTATTTATATCTCAAAATGATATTGTTAAAACTACTCTATTCTCTATTCTTTCTGGTGAAATGGAAGCTGACAGTGGAACATATACATGGGGAGTTACAACTACTCATGCTTACATGCCAAAAGATAATACAGCATTCTTCCAAAATCCTGATCTTGATTTAATTGATTGGTTAAGACAATATTCTCCTGACCAACATGATGCTTTTGTTAGAGGATTCCTAGGAAGAATGTTATTCTCTGGAGAAGAAGCTACTAAAAAATCTAAAATTTTATCTGGAGGAGAGAAAGTTAGATGTATGTTATCTAGAATGATGCTTAACAATGCTAACGTTCTAATCTTCGATAACCCTACTGACCATTTAGACCTTGAGTCTATAACGTCTTTAAATAAAGCTTTAACTAACTTTAAAGGAACTATTTTATTTGGAGCTCATGACCATGAGTTTATTCAAACTGTAGCTACTAGAATTATTGAGATAACTCCAAGTGGAACTATGGACAGATTAACATCTTATGATGACTATATTTCTGATGAGGATTTACAAGCTAGAGTTAAAGAGATGTACAACGTATAATTTATAAATGAAAGCAGAGGAAAACCTCTGCTTTTAATTTAATCGGGAGGATTTATGTTAGAAATTTTTATTACTTTTTTTAAAATTGGAATGTTTACTTTCGGTGGTGGATATGCAATGATTCCACTTATTGAAAGAGAGATGATTAATAATAAAAAATGGATTGATAAAGATGAGCTACTTGAGATAATTTCAATTTCTCAGATGACACCTGGTCCTATTGCTATTAATGCCGCTACTTTTATCGGTAAAAAAAGACTTGGAATCCTTGGTTCTATCGCTGCAACTCTAGGTGTTGTTGCTCCATCACTTTTAATAATAACTATAATTTCAGCTTTTTTCTCAAAAAGTTTTCTAAATCCAATTGTACAAAAAGCCTTTATTGGTCTTAGAGCTGGAATTTCTGCATTAATTTTATCGTCTGTTATAAAGCTTTCTAAAAATACATTAACTAACCTATTTAGTTATGTAATTTTTGTTGTATCTTTAATCGGTTTAATATTTTTCAATCTATCTCCTATTATCCTTATACTATTATTTGGAATTGGATCTATTCTATTTTTTACTATAAAAGAGGGTGATAAAAAATGATTTACTTTATACTTTTTTATGAATTTTTTAAAATTGGAATGTTCTCTTTTGGTGGAGGATTAGCAATGCTTCCTCTTATGCAAGAGGTTATTTATAAAAACAGTTGGCTAACTGAACAGCAACTTTTAGATATAATTGCTATTTCACAAGTTACACCTGGACCTATTGCTATTAATGCCGCTACTTTTGTTGGTCATCAAGTGGGTTCTGAAGTGAATGGAGTTTTCGGAGGTATCTTTGGAGCTATTGTAGCTACTTTTGGTTCTTCTTTACCATCATTTTTAGTTATAATTATAATTGCTAGTATTTTTTCAAAAATAAAAAACAACTCTAAAAAAGAATATTTCTTTAAAGGAGTAAAACCAGTTACTTTAGCTTTAATTACATTTGCAGGAATAATAATTGCTAAACCTACATTTTTTGTAAAAGATTATTCTCAAAGTACTAAAGCTACTATTCTTTTTATTTCTGTTTTTTTAGGAACAAAATATTTATCAAAAATAAATCCAATTATAATTCTTATTTTTGCATCTATTATTGGTGCTTTTATATTTTAAGTAAAATTAAGGATAACTTTTCAGCTATCCTTAATTTTTATCTATATATCTCTTTAATTTTATTTTCTAATTTTTTAGACAATTCAAACTCATCTTCACTTATTTTTTGCAAAGTATAATATGGTTTGTTTTTGTAGTTTTTTCTTTCTCTCTCCTCTTCACAAATTTCTTCTTCTATATCATTTTCAAATTCAATATAATTACCTATAAATTTATTAATCATGCCTTTTATTTTTTTATTTTTTAAAGTTGAACTTTCCAGCTCAGAATCACTTCTCCACTTATGATTATCCTTATCATAAACAGCTACATAAGGTATTTTATACCCATTCAAAACTTTTATAAATTGTGGGATTATACTTTTACTTCCACATTCTATTATTGAATAGTTATAGTTGTATACCCCTATTTTTTTAGCTAAGTATGATAAAGCTATTTTATCAGTTTGTCCCTCTACTAAAATTACTTTTTTAGCAAAAAACATTTCACCTCTATCTGGATTAATCCAATAGTTCATGTTAAAGTTTTTAATTTCATCTCCATTCATTAATTCGCCTGTATATTGAAATGCTTTTATACTTTTTTCTATTCTTCTTATCAAACAAATAGATTTATACTGTTTTAATCCTACAAAATAGCTTGAATGTGTTTCTAAAACTATTTGTACTCCTATCTTCGAAAGTTTCACAAGTAACGAATACATTTCACGACTTGCTTGAGGATTCAAATGCAGTTCTGGTTCTTCAAATATTAAAAATAGATTACATAACTTTACTTTTATACTTTCTCTACTAATATCCACTTTATCTAACGAATTTTTCAAAAAACTAAAAAGAATTCTTCTCTGAAGACTTTGAGAAACTTTATTTTCTTTTAAGTAGTTTACTTTACTTATTAAATCTTTCTGTATTTCACTTTCTACTTCTTCAGCTAAAAATATATCCATTATTTTAACTAAGCCTTCATAAACTCCACTATCTTTTGAACTTATCAAAACTCCTTTTATAGTTATATATTCTTTTCTTAGCTCTTCTAAAGATATTTTTGTTTCTAATCCATGATTTAATATATAGTATTCATTTTCTGAATTATATTTTTTTAAAAGTTTTAAAGTCACAAAACCTTTATTATTTTTATAGCACTTTATTTTTATTTCTAACTCTTTGTTTTTATCTTTAAAATCTTCATTTTTTATTTCTATTTCACCTAAAAATGCAGATAAAGCTTTTAAAATACAGGTTTTACCTCTATTGGATTCTCCTATCAAAATAAGTAATTTTTGAAATTCAACATTTATATAATCTATGCTTTGCCAATTAGATATTGTTAATTTTTTTATATCCACCTATTCTATCTCCCTTTATCCAAGATTATTGATATTTTTATTTAAAAAAAGTGGAGCTAAATAACTCCACTAATTTTTTTATTAAATATTGTATAATTTTTTCATTCTATCTATTCTAGCTAAAGTTCTAGTTTTACCTATTATAGAAACTAAGTTATATAAATCTGCTCCCTTTGGAAGTCCAGTTAATACTGCTCTTAAAGGCATATATACTTTTCCTGGTCCCTCTCCTATTGTATCAAGAGTTTCTTTTAATAACTCTTTTGCTCTATCTACAGATATCTCTTCATCACAAGCTAAAATTTTCTCTTCAAATAAGTTTATAGATTTTTTTCCTGCTTCATCTTGAATAACTGTATATAATCTTTCAATTCCTTTTACTTCTTTCTTATCTGTTTCTTCAGTTACAACAGGTAATGTGTACTCATCTTTAAAGTAAACTTCTGATTGAAGTACAAGCTCTTTTATTGTTTGAGCTCCTTCTCTTAAAATATCAACTATTTTAGAAATATTACTAAATTGCTTTTCTGTTAATTCTTCTCCAATTAATCCAGCATTTCTAAAGAATGGAATTGATAAATCTGTCAATTCTTTTAAATCTTTCATTCTCATATGTTGATTATTTACCCATCCTAATTTAACTAAGTCAAATACAGGACCTCCTAAAGATACTTTATCAATATCAAAGTTTTCGTTAAACTCTTGTAATGAGAATATCTCTTTATTCTCACCAAATGAGTAACCCATTAATCCTAAGAAGTTTACAATACCTTCTTTTAAATATCCCTCTTCTTTATACCAATTTAATGATACAGGATTCTTTCTCTTAGATATTTTTGTTCTATCTGAATTTCTAAGTAAAGGCATATGAATAAATTCAGGTTCTTGCCATCCAAAAGCTTTGTAAAGTTGAATATGCTTTGGTGTAGAGGCAATCCATTCTTCAGCTCTGATTACATGAGTTATATTCATTAGATAATCATCAACAACGTTTGCTAAGTGATAAGTTGGGTATCCATCTCCTTTTAATAAAACTTGATCATCAATTTTATTATTTTCGAAAACGATGTTTCCTCTTAATCTATCTTTAATGATTGTTTCTCCTTCATAAGGCATTTTAAGTCTAACTACAAACTCTTCTTTAGCTTCTAGCTTAGCTTCTACCTCTTCTTTTGAAAGAGATCTACAGTGTCCATCATAACCTGGAGCTTTACCCATAGCTTTTTGTCTTTCTCTTAATTTTTCTAATCTGTCTTGTGTACAGAAGCAATGGTATGCTTCTCCTTTTTCAACTAACTTATGTGCGTATTCTCCATATAAGTGGAATCTTTCTGATTGTCTGTATGGCCCTGTTGGTCCACCTAAATCAGGTCCTTCTGCATAGTTTAATCCTAACCATTTTAAAGCATCAAAAATCATTTGCTCTGATCCTTCTGTGTATCTGTTTTGGTCAGTATCCTCTATTCTTAGTATAAAGTCTCCACCATTTTTATAAGCAAAAGCTAAGTTGAATAACGCAATGTAGGCTGTTCCTACGTGTGGATCTCCTGTTGGAGACGGTGCGATTCTCGTTCTTACTCTTCTTTCCATTGTAATCTCTCCCTTTTTTGTAATTTGTACCCTATATTATAATCTATCTGAATAATAATTTCAAGATTACTTATTAGTTTTTATTTTTTGACCATCTTAAGTAACCATTTATGAAGCTATCTATATCTCCATCCATAACTGCTCTTATGTTTCCACTCTCTACAGAAGTTCTATGGTCTTTTACCATTGTATAAGGTTGGAATACATATGATCTAATTTGATTTCCCCAACCGATATCACTTTGAACACCTTGAATTTTTTTCAGCTCTTCCTCTTTCTTTTTCATCTCAATCTCTAAAAGTTTTGATTTTAAAAGTTTCATCGCTGTTTCTCTATTGTTCAACTGTGAACGTTCCTTTTGACAAGTCACAACTACTCCTGTTGGAATATGAGTTATTCTTACTGCAGAATCTGTCATATTTACGTGTTGTCCTCCCGCTCCAGATGCTCTATAAGTATCTACTCTTAAATCTCCTGTATCTATAGTTATTTCAATTGTGTCATCTACTTCTGGCATAATATCCACAGAAGCAAACGAAGTATGTCTTTTCTTATTCGCATCAAATGGAGAGATTCTAACTAATCTATGAACTCCTTTTTCTCCTTTTAAATATCCATAAGCTCTTGTTCCTTCTACTAAAAGTGTTATCGATTTAATTCCAACTGAATCTCCTGACATATAGTCCATTTCAGTTACTTTAAATCCTCTAACGTTAAACCATCTCATATACATTCTATACAGCATATCAGCCCAATCACAAGCTTCTGTTCCACCAGCTCCAGAGTGTATTGTTACGATTGCATTATTTCCGTCATACTCTCCATCTAATAGCATTTTCGTATCAAAATTCTCAATTGTATGAATAAGTTTTGTATGCTTTTCTTCTAACTCTTCTACAAAATCCTCTTCTCCAGAATCTACAAAGTCAATTAAAATATCTTCATCAAAAAACATACTTTCTATCGTTTCAAACTCTTTAACTATATCTTTCTCTTCATTCATCTCTTTTATAACTTTACCACTAGTTAATTTATCACTCCAAAAACCTTCTTGTAAAGTTTTAGCTTCTAGTTCAGCAATTTTATTTTTTCTGACATCTAAGTCAAAGAGACCCCCTTATAGCATCTATTTGATTTTTAACTTGGTTGTATTCTCTTTTTAATTCTAAAATATCCATCAAAATTCCTCCTAAATTTTATTTTAAATTGAATAATATCTTTTCTAGTTCTTCCAAACTTTTATATGAATAATATCCTTCGTTTATTTTTATTGAGCTTCCTTTTGAACATCTTCCCAAACAATGTCTTTCTTCTATTATAAAGTTAACTTTATTTTTTATCTCTGCAATTTTTTCTTTTAATCCAAGTAAATTACAATTTCTTCCTGTACAAATTTGAACATAAAACTTTGTTCTTGCTTTTTGAAGTTTTGGATAAAATCTTATTGTACCATCTAATGAGAATGTAAATACATCTATTTTTTTCGAAATATACTCTAAAACTTCATCTGGTATATATTCTAACTCATCAACAACAAAAGACAATATTGCATAATCGTCTTTTTTATTTTCTAAGCTATCTATAAATATATCTAATTTTTTATAAAAATCATTCATTTTCTTCTCCCTCCATAGCTATAGCTACTGCTGTTGCATAAGTTTTACAATGAGATATAGATATCTCTATTCTTAATTTTTTATCTTTTAAGTTTCCTAATAGAGTTACCTCGGGTTTTCCCAATCTATTATTAAGTATTTCTATATCGACTAAGTTAAAACCTCTCACACCTGTTCCTAAAGCTTTTGAAATAGCTTCTTTTGCAGAAAATCTTCCAGCATAACTTTCAATTTTCCCACCTTTTTTCTCAATCATATCAATTTCTTTTTCAGTAAAAACTCTCTTTTTAAATCCATTTTTAGAAATTGCCTTTTCTATTCTATCAATTTCAACTATATCATTTCCAATACCTAAAAATTTCATACTTATACCTATCCTATTCTGTATAGTTTTTTAGCATTTTCTGTTGTTATTTTAACAACTTCTTCTAAAGGTAATTCTTTTATTTCAGCTATTTTTTGAGCTATATTTTCTACATAAATAGGCTCATTTCTTTTTCCTCTAAATGGAACAGGCGTTAAATAAGGAGAATCTGTTTCTATAACAATTCTATCTAAAGGAATATCCTTTACTACTTCTACAGTTTTTTTAGCATTTTTAAACGTTAACGTTCCTCCAATACCTAAATAAAATCTATCAATTAAAACTTTTGCAGTTTCTATTGAACCTGGATAACAATGAATAACTCCAGTTAAATCTGGATATTCTTTCAATATGTTAACTGTATCTTCCATTGCATCTCTTGTATGAATAACTACTGGTTTATTTACTCTTCTAGCTAGTTCTAATTGCTGTCTAAATATTTTCTGCTGAATATCTTTCGGCTCTGTCATCCAATGATAATCTAGTCCAATCTCACCAATTGCAACTACTTTTAAATCTCTAGCCATCTTTTCTAACTCACTTTCAATAACTTCATTATATTCTGATATATCAGTTGGGTGAACTCCAATAACAGCATATATAAATTCATATTCTTTTGCTAACTCTAAACTTTTTTTAGAACTTTTTAAATCATAACCTATATTTACACAAAATTCTAATTTTTCTTTTATTCTGTTTATAACTTCTAATCTATCTAAATCAAATTGTTCATTATCTAAATGACAATGTGTATCAACTAATTTCATTTTTCACCTCATGAATATTTTTCTAAAAACCTTTCATATATTTTAGCATAATAACTACATATTTTCCATATCCGTATATTTTCATTTTATATTTTATATTTTTTAGCATAAAAGTAAAGATTTTGTTGTTCTATTTTCAAAAAAATGATAAAATAATTAATAGACTTATTAAGAAAAAGGAGAGTATTTACATGGAACCAACTTTAATTTTTGGACATAAAAATCCAGATACAGATTCTATCTGTTCTGCTATTTCGTTAGCTAGATTAAAAGAGTTAAAAGGAGAATCTGCTTTAGCTTGTAGATTAGGAAACATTAGTAAAGAGACTGAATTTGTTTTAAATAGTTTTAACATAGATGCACCAAAACTACTTTCAACAGTGAGTGCTCAAATATCAGACCTTACTTCTGTTGAAAAAAGAACTGTAAATCATAAAGATTCTTTAAAGAAAGCTTTAAAAATAATGACTGAAGAAAACTTTTCTAGTTTACCTGTTGTTAATAGTAAAAATCACTTAAAAGGAATGATACATGTTTCTGATATTGCTAACGCATACTTAAACATTGACTATTCTGATTTATTCTCTAACTATTATACAACTTATGAAAACTTAAAAGAAGTTTTAGAAGGAGAAGTTGTTAGTGGAGAGTACCCTTGTGGTAAAATCGAAGCTAATTTAAAAGGAGTTAGTGAATATAAAAATATCTCTTCTGGTGATATTGTTATAACAACTACTCTATTAGATTCTATAGATGAATTAATTAATTTAGATGTAAAAATGATTATTCTTTGTTGTGATAAAGAAGATGTTATCTTATCTAGAGATTCAAAAACTCCTATTTTAAGAGTTAATAAATCTTTATTTAAAGCTATACCTTTAATCTCTCAATCAATATCTATTTTATCTATTTTAAACAATGAGAAATTCTATTCTTTCTCTACTGATGATTATTTAGTTGACATTAAAGATATTATGAAAGAATCTTCTCAAACAAACTTCCCTGTTGTAAACAAAAACGGAGAAGTTTATGGAACTATCAGAACTAAAAACTTAATTAATTTTACTAGAAAAAAAGTTGTTTTAGTTGATCATAATGAAAGTGCTCAATCTGTTGCTGGGTTAAAGGACGCTCAAGTAATTCAAGTTGTAGACCATCACAAGTTTGATTTTGAAACTAACGAACCTGTAAAAATAAATGCAGAAGCTGTTGGATGTACTTGTACTATAATTTATGACCTTTATAAAGATGCTGGAATTGTTCCTCCAAAAGAAATTGCTGGATTAATGATGAGTGCTATCTTATCTGATACACTTTTATTTAAGTCTCCAACTTGTACAGAAAAAGATATTGCTGCTGTAAAAGCTTTAGCTCTAATTTCTGAAGTTAATAACTTTGAAGAGTATGCAATGGAAATGCTTATTGCTGGTACTTCTCTTTCAGATAAAACACCTGAAGAGATATTAACTATGGACCAAAAAGAATTTTCTATGAATGGAGTTAAATTGGCTATTTCTCAAGTTAATACTGTTGACGTAAAAGGGCTTTTAAATTTACAAGAAGCTCTAGAAACTGCTATGACTAAAACTAATAACGACAATGGATATGGATTATCTGTACTTGTTATTACAGATATAGTTAAAGCTGGTTCTATGCTTCTTGTTGTTGGAAATCCTACAATTGTTGAAAGAGCTTTCCATACAACTTTAAATAACAACACTGCTTGGGTTGAGGGTGTTGTTTCTAGAAAGAAACAAGTTGTTCCTTTCTTAATGGCTGCGTCTCAAGGAGTGTGATTTTAAATGTTTCTACCTACTACAAAGGAAGAGGTTAAAAAACTAGGATGGGATTCTTTAGATATTATTCTTATATCTGGAGATACGTATTTAGATTCCTCATATAATGGTACTGCTATTATTGGTAAATGGTTAGTTAAAAATGGTTTTAGAGTAGGTGTTATTGCACAACCAGATATTAATTCTGATAAAGACATAACTAGACTTGGAGCTCCCAATTTATATTGGGCAGTTTCTGCTGGTTGTGTTGATTCTATGGTTGCTAACTACACCGCTACTAAAAAAAGAAGAAAAAGTGACGACTTTACTCCTGGTGGAGAAAATAATAGAAGACCTGATAGAGCAACTATGCAATATACTAACCTAATTCGTCGTTTCTTTAAAAATAGCTCTGTTCCTATTGTACTAGGTGGAATAGAAGCTAGTCTTAGAAGAGTTGTACACTTTGATTATTGGAGTAACTCTCTAAGACGTCCTCTGCTTTTTGATGCTAAAGCTGATATCCTTTCTTATGGAATGGGTGAAAAATCTATGTTAGAGCTTGCTGAAGCTATTAAAAACAATGAGGATTGGAGAGGTATCAGAGGTATTGGATATATTTCAAAAGAACCTTTAGAAGGATATCTTGCTCTTCCAAGCTTTGAAGAGTGTCTAGAAAAAAAAGAAAACTTTGTTAAAGCTTTTGAACTTTTCTATAATAATTGTGACCCAATTACTGCAAAAGGTATTTATCAAAAAAATGCTGATAGATACTATATTCAAAATCCACCTTGTGAAAATTTCACATCAGAAGAGATGGATGCTGTTTATGGATTGGAATTTGAAAGAGATGTTCATCCTTACTATAAAAAGGATGGTCATGTAAAAGCTTTAGACACTATTAAAAACTCTGTGACTACTCATAGAGGGTGTTATGGTGAATGTAACTTCTGTGCTATTGCTGTTCATCAAGGAAGAACTGTTATTTCTAGAAGTGAAGATTCTATAATCAAAGAAGTGACAACTATTTCAAATTCAAAAGGATTTAAAGGAAATATCTCAGATGTTGGAGGTCCTACAGCAAATATGTATGGGCTTGAATGTAATAAAAAATTAAAGCATGGAGCTTGTTCTCATAAAAGGTGTCTTTATCCTGAAACTTGTCCTGCATTAAAATTAGATCATTCAAAACAGATAGGACTTTTAAGAAAACTTAAATCCATTGATAAAATTAAAAAAATATTTATTGCATCTGGTATCAGATATGATATGATTTTAGATGATAATAAATTTGGTGATAACTATCTTGAAGAAATTATTAAAGACCATATTTCAGGACAGATGAAAATCGCTCCTGAACATACAGAGGATAAAATTCTTTCTCTAATGGGTAAACAAGGAAAAAGTATATTAAAAGAGTTTAAGAATCGTTTCTATGAACTGAATAAAAAGCATGATAAAAAACAGTTTTTAACTTATTATTTGATTGCTGCTCATCCAGGATGTAACGAAAAAGATATGTTAGATTTAAAAAGATTCGCATCCTCTGAACTTAAAATAAGTCCAGAGCAGGTACAAATTTTTACTCCTACTCCATCAACTTATTCTACACTTATGTATTATACCGAAATGAATCCATTTAATGATAAAAAAATATTCGTTGAAAAGGACAATGGTAAAAAACAAAAACAAAAAGATATTATCACTCAAACAAATAAAACTAGGAGGTATTAAAATTGAAACCAATTGTTGCAATCGTAGGAAGACCTAACGTTGGAAAATCAACATTATTTAATAAGTTGGTTGGGGATAGAATAGCTATCGTTGACGACCAACCAGGAGTTACAAGAGATAGATTATACAGAGAGACTGAATGGCGTGGTAAAGAGTTCGTTCTAGTTGATACTGGAGGACTTGAGCCTAGAAATAACGAGTTTATGATGACTAAAATTAGACAACAAGCTGAAGTTGCAATGAACGAAGCTGACGTTATTTTATTCGTTGTAGATGGAAAAAATGGATTAAATCCATTAGATGAAGAGGTAGCTTACTTATTAAGAAAGAAAAAGAAACCTGTTATACTTTGTGTTAATAAAATAGATAACTTCCAAGCTCAACAAGATGATGTATATGATTTCTGGGGATTAGGATTTGAACATCTTATACCTGTTTCAGGAGAACATAAAATCAACTTAGGAGATATGCTTGATTTAGTTGTTGAAACAATCGAAGAATTTGTTGAAGAGTATGAAGAAGAAGAAGGATTAAAATTAGCTATAATTGGAAGACCTAACGCTGGAAAATCATCTCTTGTTAACAGACTTTGTGGTGAAGAAAGAACTATAGTTAGTGATATTGCTGGAACAACTAGAGATGCTATAGATACTGCTATTGAATTTGATGGAAATAAATATGTTCTTATAGATACTGCTGGTATCAGAAGAAAATCTAAAGTTGAAGAAAGTTTAGAGTACTATTCTGTTTTAAGAGCTATAAAGACAATAAAAAGAGCAGACGTTTGTATTTGGATGCTAGATGGTAGCGAAGGACTAACTGAGCAAGATAAGAGAATTGCTGGAATTGCTCATGATGAGAAAAAGCCTATTATAATTGTTATGAACAAATGGGATACTATCGAAAATAAAAAAGGCGATACAATGAAAAAAATGAGAGAGGAACTTCTTGCTGAGTTACCATTCTTATCTTATGCACCTGTTGAATTCATTTCAGCTTTAACTGGTCAAAGAACAACTAAATTATTAGAGCATTCAGAAGCTGTATTTGCTGAATACAACAAGAGAATCTCTACTGGATTATTAAATACAGTTATCAGTGATGCTATTGTTATGAATAATCCTCCTACAAGAAAAGGTAGAGTTGTTAAAATTAACTACGCTACTCAAATTTCTACTGCACCACCAAGATTTATCTTATTCTGTAACTATCCAGAGCTTGTTCACTTCTCTTATGGTAGATATATTGAGAATAAATTAAGAGAATCTTTCGGATTTGAAGGAACACCTATTGATGTTATCTTCGATCGTAAAAACGGTTAAATTTTAAAAAATAAAAATTCCCGATTAGATATTCTAATCGGGAATTTTTATTATAACATTCTTTCTGCTAGTTTAACTTTAGTTAAAGCTTGAGTTAATGCTTTTTGCACATTAGCAATATCCATATCCTCTGCTGCTCTTTCTAATTTACCTTTAGCAAGTTGAGCTTCTTTTTTAGCTGCTTCTAAATCTATGTCTTTAACATCCATAGCTTCATCAGCTAAAATAGTCACAACATTTCCAGAAATTTCTACGAAACCTCCTGAAACATAGTAAAAAGTCTCTTGTCCGTTATTTTTAATTTTCATCTCTCCAGTAGCTAATCCAGCAACAAAAGGTGAGTGATTAGGTAATATACCCATATCTCCTTCTGTAGTTCTTAGCATAACAAAGTTTACCTCTTCAGATAAAACTTTACTTAATGGAGTTACTAGCTCTAGCTTAAAAGAGTTTGCCATAATTACTCAGCTCCCTTCATAAGGTCTCTTCCCTTAGCTATTGCCTCCTCAATTGTTCCAACATAAAGGAATGCTTGTTCTGGAAGAGCATCATGCTTACCTTCGATTATCTCTTTGAAAGCTCTAATAGTCTCTTTTACTGGAACATATTTTCCTTCCATTCCTGTAAATTGCTCAGCAACTGCGAATGGTTGTGAGAAGAATCTTTCGATTTTTCTTGCTCTAGTAACAGTTAATTTATCCTCATCAGATAACTCATCCATTCCTAGTATAGCAATAATATCTTGAAGTTCTTTATATCTTTGTAATATCTCTTGTACCTCTCTAGCAACTGCATAGTGCTCATTTCCAACTATAGCTGGATCTAAAGCTTTTGAAGTTGAATCTAGTGGGTCAACTGCTGGATATATTCCTAAAGAAGCTATTCTTCTTGAAAGAACTGTTGTAGCATCTAAGTGAGCAAATGTTGTTGCTGGTGCAGGGTCAGTAAGGTCATCTGCTGGTACATAAACAGCTTGAACTGAAGTTATTGACGCTGACTTAGTTGATGTTATTCTCTCTTGTAATTTACCCATTTCAGAAGCTAGTGTTGGTTGGTATCCAACTGCTGAAGGTATTCTTCCTAATAGTGCAGAAACCTCTGCTCCAGCTTGAGTAAATCTGAATATGTTATCTATGAATAGAAGAACGTCTTGTCCCTCTTTATCTCTGAAGTTTTCCGCTACTGTTAGTCCAGTAAGAGCAACTCTTAATCTAGCTCCAGGCGGCTCATTCATTTGTCCGTATACTAGAGATGTTTTTTCAAGAACTCCTGATTCTTTCATCTCATCATACAAGTCTCTTCCTTCTCTTGTTCTTTCTCCAACACCTGCGAATACAGATAATCCTCCGTGTCCTTTAGCAATGTTGTTGATAAGCTCCATTATTAGAACTGTTTTACCTACTCCAGCTCCTCCAAATAGACCTATTTTTCCACCTTTAATATATGGAGCAAGAAGGTCAATTACCTTGATTCCAGTTTCGAATATCTCTACATCTGTTCCTTGCTCATCAAAATTTGGTGCTTCTCTATGTATAGGTAGAAATTCCTCTGTCATTACTGGTCCAGCTTCATCAACTGGCTCTCCTAAAACATTTAGTATTCTTCCTAAAACAGCTTTTCCTACTGGAACTGTTATAGCTGATCCTGTATCTATTACTTCCATTCCTCTTTGTAGACCCTCAGTAGCATCCATTGCTACTGTTCTTACAACGTTATTTCCTAAATGTTGCTGAACTTCAAGAACTAATTCTCTTCCATCTTCAGCTTTAACTCTTAGAGCGTTGTAAATTCCAGGCAATCTATCATTGAACATAACGTCTACAACAGGACCTATTATTTGCGTAAGGGTACCTTTGTTTTCCACTATTGCCTCCTAATTATTCTTAATTTAACGCAGCGGCTCCTCCAACAATCTCAGATATCTCTTGAGTTATTGAAGCTTGTCTTCTTCTGTTATATTCTAAAGTTAATCCCTTTATCATATCTTCAGCATTGTCCGTTGCACTTTTCATTGCATTTTTTCTTGCAGAATGCTCACTAGCAGTGTTATCTAATAAAGCTTTGTATAATTCCATATTTAGATACTTTGGTAATAGAGATGATAATATCTCTTCTGGAGACGGCTCAAATATATAAGCTTTATTCTCACTTCCTTCAGCTCTTTCTATAGGAATTACTTTTCTTACTGTTAAATCACTTGCTAAAGCTGATACGAATTTATTATAGATTACATAAACTTCATCAAAGATGTTATTATAGTAATATTCTACAATATTTTCACTAATCTCTTTTGCTTTTTCAAACATAGTTTCAGGTATTAGTTGTGTGTATTCAGCTTTTACATCGTAATTTCTTTTAGCACAGTATTCTTTAGCTTTTCTTCCAACTGCTATTACAGAGACCTTTTTTCCACTATTTTCAGAAATTAATTTTTCTAGTGCTTTTAATGTATTAGTATTAAAACTTCCTGCTAGTCCTCTATCTGAAGACATAACAACAACTCCTACTTTTTTTACATCTTCTCTACCATCAAAAAGTGGGTGTCTTTCACTTTTAACACCAGCAGCAATATTTTGTAAAATATTTGCAATACTTTCTGAATAAGGTTTTGATTGAGCTACTATAGTTGAAAATTTCTTAAATTTAGTAGTAGAAACAATTTCCATGGCCTTTGTAATTTGGTGAGTAGACTGAACACTTTTTATTCTGTTTTTGATTTCTCTAGTTCCAGCCATATTCCCACCTCTCTTTAATTAAAATTCTTTTTAAATGCTGCTACTGTATCTACTATTTTAGCTTCGATTTCTTTAGTTAAAGTTTTACCTTTTATAATTTCATCTAAAATAGTTGTTGTATTTCTCATTTCTGTAATTAATTCTCTTTCAAATCTTCTTACATCATCAAGAGGTACTTCATCTAAGAATCCATTGATTACTGTGTAGAATGATACAGCTTGCTCTTCAACTGGATAAGGACTGTATTGTGGTTGCTTTAAAACTTCCATAATTCTATGTCCTCTTTCTAATTGAGCTTTTGTAGCTTTATCTAAATCTGATCCAAATTGTGCAAATGTTAGTAACTCAGTATATTGAGCTAATTCTAACTTAACTTTAGCAGCAACTTGCTTCATAGCTTTTATTTGTGCAGATCCTCCAACTCTTGAAACAGATATACCTGCATTTATAGCTGGTCTGAATCCTGAATTGAATAATTGAGCATCTAGGAATATTTGTCCATCTGTTATTGAAATAACATTTGTTGGAATATATGCTGATACGTCTCCTGCTTGAGTTTCGATGATTGGTAAAGCTGTTATTGATCCTCCACCTAATTCATCTGATAATTTAGCAGCTCTCTCAAGTAATCTTGAGTGAAGATAGAAAACGTCTCCTGGGTAAGCTTCTCTTCCAGGTGGTCTCTTTAATAGTAATGACATCTCTCTGTATGCAACTGCATGCTTAGATAAATCATCATAAACTATTAAAACAGCTTCACCTTTATCCATGAAGTATTCTCCCATAGCTACTCCAGAGTATGGTGCTAGGTATTGTAATGGAGCTGATTCAGAAGCTGTTGCAGCAACAACTATAGTATACTCCATAGCTCCTGCATCTTCTAATCTTTTAACGATTTGTGCTACTGTTGATCTTTTTTGACCAATCGCAACATAAATACATTTTACTCCTGTATTTTTTTGGTTTAGTATAGCATCAAGTGCTACTGCTGTTTTACCAGTTTGTCTATCTCCGATAATAAGCTCTCTTTGACCTCTACCGATAGGTACCATTCCGTCTATTGACTTGATTCCTGTTTGTAGTGGCTCAGATACTGGCTTTCTTGAAATAATACCTGAAGCTTTTCTTTCGATCTCCATGTATTTTTCAATTTTTAATTCACCTTTTCCATCTATTGGCTCTCCAAGGGCGTTAACTACTCTTCCTAATAAAGATTCTCCTGCTGGAACAGAGGCAATTCTACCTGTAGCTTTAACCTCGTCTCCCTCTTTAATCTTTGTATAGTCTCCTAGTATAACAGCTCCAACGTTATCCTCTTCAAGGTTTAGAACCATTCCTGTTATTCCGTTCGGAAACTCTAAAAGCTCTCCTGCTTTTGCACTGCTTAATCCGTAGATTCTTGCAATTCCGTCTCCTACTTCTAATACAGAACCTGAAGTTTTGACATCAAGACTCTTTTTGTAATTCTCGATCTCAGTTTTAATTATATTACTTACTTCTTCTGGTCTGATTTTCAAACTGATTACACCTCCTAATTTTACTAGTAGTTTTTATTTATGTGTTAGAGTTTCTAACTGTCTACGGATACTTCCGTCTGTTATCTCATCACCTATTTTGATAATTCCTCCACCTATAAGAGCTTTATCAACTTTAACTACTAACTTTATTTTTTTACCTGTTTTATTTTCAAGATTTTTAGAAAGTTTCTCTTTTTGCTCTTCAGTTAATGAAATTGCAAATGTAGCTTCTACATCTAAAGTTTGATTTTTTAAAAGATCTAACTTAACATATTCTGCTACAATCTCTCTAATTTCTGATATTCTTCCTTTTTCTAAAATGTAGAAAAGAATTTCCAATCCTTCGTTAGAATCCGAGTAAATTTTCTTTAAAATCTCTTTTTTTTCGTTCTCTTTAATAAGAGGATGAGTAATAAAGTTTTTGAAATCAATATTTGTTTTAAAAAGTTCCATTACAGAATTTAAAACTTCATATACTGATTTAACCTCATTTTTCTGCTCAGCAACATTATATATTGCTCCAGCATATCTTTTACCAATTTGGTTTCCTATCATTTTACTCCCCCTACCTCATCTATGAATTTGTCAGCTAGGGCAGCTTCTAAATTAGAGTTTAAATTCTCTTTGATTATCTTTTCAGCTAATGTTACAGCTAGTTGGCTCATTTCAACCTCTAGCTCTTTCTTCGCTGCATGTTTCATCTTTTGAATTTCAAGCTCTGCTGATTTAACCATTTTATCTCTTTGAACTGCTGCATCAGATAGGATACCTTCTTTTCTTTCATCAGCTTTCTTTTCTGCTAATTGAACAATTTTTGTAGCTTCAGTTTTAGCGTCTTTTAAGATTTTTTGAGCTTCTTTATTTTTTAATGCAGCTTCTTCATTACTCTTTTGAGCTTCTGAAAATTCAGCTGCAATCTTCTCTTTTCTTGTATCCATTAATTTTGTTAATGGAGCTTTAAAGTATTTATTAAATATAAACACTAAAATGAAGAAGTTTATTATTTGCCAAAACATGTTAATATCTATCGATACTGCAGGCATATTTGTTGGTGCCAAGTTTTATACCTCCTTCCTAAAAGTATTTGATGTATTTTTTTAATTATCCTAACATTGCTACGAATGGGTTAGCGTATAATAAAATAAGTGCAATTACTAATGAGTAGATACCTGTTGACTCAGATACTGCTTGTCCTAATACCATTGTTGAAATGATATCTCCTTTTGCTTCTGGTTGTCTAGCTACTGCTTCTACTGCTTTACCAGCTGCGTATCCTTGTCCAACTCCTGGTCCTATTCCTGCGATCATTCCACAACCTGCTCCTATTGCAGATGCTGCTAATACTATCGTTTTTGCTAACATTAAATCCATAATCATTACCTCCTAGTTATTTTAAATTAAAATTGTTAATTTTATTTATCATCGGGACACTGTGCATCCCCTAATGAACCTTGAATGTAAACCATACTTAGCATTAAGAATACAAAACTTTGTACTATTCCACTAAATATATCAAAATATAAATGTAACGGTGCTGGTATAACCATTGGTGCAGCTTTATATATAAGCCCCATTATAACCATTCCCGCGAACATATTTCCAAACAAACGTATAGAAATATTTGTTGGTTTTGCTAATTCTCCAACTAAGTTAATAGGTAGCATAAATGGCATCGGTTGTAGTAGGCCTTTAAAATAACCTAATATTCCGTTTACTTTTACACTTGTTCCTAAAAATACTGCTGTAGTTAACATTGCTAATCCAACTGTTGTATTAAGATCTGCTGTTGGTGCTCTAAATGCTGGTGCTAAAGTAAACACACCGTCTTTTAATCCACCCCAAGGAATTGGTACAAACATAAGTAAATTACATCCTAGAATAAATACAAATAAAGATCCTAAGAATGTGAAATAAGTTGATGTCCATCCTCCTAACATTTGATGAATAATACCGTATACGAAATCATAAACTGATTCAGCTACTATTTGAGCTTTTCCTGGAATCATTTCTAATTTTTTCGTTCCCATTTTAAATAGAAGTGCTAACATTAATATTACAAACCACGTACTTATTACAGTTATTGTAACAGGTAAGCCAAATTTCCCATCAGCGTATTCCATTGCAAATGGAATATTTTGTAAGAAATGTGGTAATGGTATTTGAAACATTATTGCAGGTCCTTCTACTAATGGTGGAGTTATAAACTCTATTGGTCCTATTCTCATTAGTTTCCCTCCTTTCAATAGTTATTTTAAATACTTAGATTTAAATTTTTTTATATTGTTAAATAAAGTTATTGCAAGAATATTAATTTTAATATTTAATAATCCAATAACTCCACTAACTAACATTGGGAATCCGTAAAATTTGGCAGCGAGTGCTAAAAATATTCCATATATAAAATATCTTTTCAAATACCCTATTACTCCAACTTTAAATGGTGAATTAGAAGCTAAACTGGCTTTTGCATCAAGACAAATCATATAAAACCCAACTACAGATAAAATTGCTCCTGAAGCCATACCTAAATATATATATTCATTTTTAGATAATAATCCATAAACAAAAATTACTACTGCAGCTATTATTCCTCGCTTTATTATTACTTTTAATTCATTCATATATCACTCGATTCTATTTTTTCATTATTAATTTATAAGCGTTATAAAATGCACTGAATATTCCTATTATAAGGAAAAATATAAATAGTAATGTACTTTTAAAAAAATATTTTTCAATTAACTTGTAGATAAATATAAAAACTCCTATATTTCCTACTATTAAAAATCCTAAATAACCCAGTAGTGAAAAATAACGTATAAAATTTTTATCTAAAAAAATCACAATTTTCACTCCTTTTGAGCATAGTTTTATTTTTTTACCATGTAAAAAAATCTTTCCCCTGCTATTTTAGCATTTTTACTAATACTTAACAAGTTTAAATTGTTTTTTTCAGTTATTTTTCTAATTTCGCACTCTTCAAATATCTTCTTTTCATATACTTCTTTTAACTTTTCATAATGACCTGTTCTGTTTTTTACAAAATATACAGCTTCAACTATATCTAAATCTTCTTCTATAAAATGTTCCCAAATTATTGTCATATCTTTTCTATCATCATAATAAATCCCACCAGGAAACATATTATTTATAAACTCTCTATTTATAATATCAAATATATAAACTCCTCCAGGATTTAAAGAATTATAAATACACTTCATCAAATCGTCTAAATCTTCTAAAGATGTCAAATGATTAACTGTATCAAAAAGAGACACAATCACATCATACTTCTCTCCTGTATCGAATTCTCTCATATCTCCTACAAATAATTTAACACCTTTATTTTTTAATTTTTTGTTAGCTATAGTTAACATGTCCGGAGATAAATCTAATCCAGAGCACTCAAACTCATCTTTCAATCTGATTAAAGTTTCTCCTGTTCCACATCCTAAATCTAATAGTTTTTTTCCAGCAACACCAGATTCTTTAATCTTTTCTTTTACTAAATCAGCCCATTCGTCATAATCACAATGTTGCATGAATTTATCATACACTTTCGAAAAATTTTTATAATACATAATTTTCTCCTAAATTAATTCTTTTTCTACTATAGCTACAATCTCTTTAGCTACTCTATCAACTGTTGACATCTCTTTTCCTTCTACCATCACCCTTACTATTGGTTCTGTTCCAGAAGTTCTTACCAATACTCTTCCAAGTCCTGACATCTCTTTTTCTTTAAGAGATATAAAGTTAACAATATTTTCATTTTGATTCCATAGATTTTTTTTCTTATTATCCACCTTAACATTTATTAGTACTTGAGGCCAATCCACAATTTCACTTACAAGTTCATCTAGTGATTTTTTTGAATCTCTTATTGCTTCAACTAACTTTACAGATGTTAATACTCCATCTCCTGTAGTTCCAAAATCTGATAAAATTATATGTCCTGATTGTTCTCCACCAATATTTACATTTAACTCTTTCATTTTTTCAAGAACATATCTATCTCCAACATTGGCTCTTATTAAATGAATCCCTTTGTTAGAAAGATAACTTTCAAATCCCATATTACTCATTACTGTTGTAACTATTTGATTATTTTTTAGCTCGTTTCTATTTTTCATTCCTAAAGCTAAAACTGCTATAATTTTATCACCATCTATTATGTTACCGTGCTTATCTACAGCAATTAATCTATCTGCATCTCCATCATAAGCCAACCCTAAATCCGCTTCGTAACCCATAACTACTTTTGATAATATTTCTGGGTATGTCGATCCACATTTAACATTTATATTTTTTCCATTTGGTGCATCATTTATTATTACGATTTCTGCTCCTAAAGCTAAAAATACTTCTTTGGCTACTCTATATGCTGAACCATTTGCTGCATCTAAGATTATTTTCATTCCTGAAAAATCTCCTGAAACAGTTGAAATTACATGATCTCTATAAAGATAATATTCATCTTCTGCATAAGTAAATCTACCTACATCATCTCCTGCAATCGGATTTTTTGTAATTTCTTCTACATTATCCATTAATTTCTCGATATCTAATTCAACTTCATCTGGAAGTTTATATCCATCTTCCCAAAATATCTTTATTCCATTATCTTTTGCTGGATTATGTGATGCTGATATCATTATTCCAGCTTTTGCTGTACTTTTTTTCGTTAAATAAGCAACTCCTGGTGTTGGAATAACTCCTACAAAATCTATATTAATACCCATTGAATTTAAACCTGCAGTCAAAGCAGATCTTAGCATATACCCTGATCTTCTTGTGTCTGAACCCATTATTACTCTAATTCTTTTTTTATCTGGATACTTCGTTTTTAAAGTATGACCTAAAGCATATCCTAATTTTAATGCTAATTCAACTGTTAACTCTTTGTTTGCCTCTCCTCTTATTCCATCTGTTCCAAAATACTTTCTCATTTTTATCCCCTTTTTCTTCTAAATTGCAATTTTTCACATATATATCCTGTTATAACTCCTGAAATACAACCCATAAATAAAAACCCCCAAATAAATACAAAAATAGATTTACTTATAATGCTTATATTTCTAAATAATAAAAAATAAACTACTACTAATTGTATTAAATTATGAACAAAAGCTCCACTTATACATATCGAGATTAAAGATAAATTTTTTCTATACCGGAATAATAAAATGGTCAAGAGGGTACTAGCCCCTCCTGAAATTAAACTTATTATAAAACTCGGTGAAAATAGTGTTCCCAACATCATTCCTTGAATTAAAATTCTTAATAATAAAATTTCTAATGCCATTTTTTCATCAAATTTTTCTAAGGCTATTATTGAAGCAATATTTGCAAGCCCAAGTTTCATCCAAGGAAATGGTTTTGGTATCAACGTTTCTATCAATGATAAGTAAAGAGCCAACAGCACAAAAGCAGTTAAATATCTCTTTCTTTTAAATTCCATATTAAACTCTTAAATCAGTATCCATTCCTAATAAATCTTTATTCGCTTCCAATATCGGCTTTATTTCTGACTCTAAGAAGTCTACAACTTGCTCTGAAGAGAATCCAATAAAGTTTTTAGGATCTAAAATTTCCATCAGTTTATCTTTATCTATATCAAATGATGGGTCATTTAGTATTCTTTCTATTAAATCATTTTCAAGACCTTCAATTTTAACTTTTTTTCCAGCTTCCATTGAATGAAGTCTTATTACTTCATGAAGTTCTTGTCTATCTCCACCTTTTTTTACACCTTCCATTATTATATACTCAGTTGCCATAAACGGTAACTCTGCCATTATATGTTTTTCTATCATTTTTGGATATACTACTAATCCTTCTAATATATTTTTCCAAATAATTAATATTGCATCAACTGCTAGGAATGCTTGTGGTAAAGCTAGCCTTTTATTTGCTGAATCATCTAGAGTTCTTTCAAACCATTGAGTTGCAGCTGTCATTGCAGTACTTTGTTGTAATGCTATTACAAACTTTGCTAATGACGAAATTCTTTCACTTCTCATAGGATTTCTTTTATATGCCATAGCAGATGATCCTATTTGATTTTTTTCAAATGGCTCTTCTACTTCTTTTAAATGTTGTAATAATCTTAAATCATTTGTAAATTTATGAGCAGATTGAGCTAAATTACTTAATAAATTTGATATTTCTGAATCTATTTTTCTGTCATAAGTTTGTCCTGTTACTAAGAATCTTTTATTGAATCCCATTTTAGTTGCTACTTTTTCGTCTAGTTCTTTAACTTTTTTATAATCTCCATCAAATAACTCTTCGAAAGATGCTTGAGTTCCAGTTGTTCCTTTTACTCCTCTAAATCTTAAAGTATCTTGTCTAAAATCTAACTCTTCTAAATCTAAAACTAAACTTTGTAGCCAAAGTGTTGCTCTTTTTCCAACAGTTGTTAATTGAGCTGCTTGGAAATGTGTAAATCCTAATGTTGGTAAATCTTTATGCTCATCTGCAAATTTACCTAAACCATCCATTACATTTATTAATTTCTTTTTTAATATATTTAAAGCTTCTTTTATTTGAATTAAATCTGTGTTATCTCCTACATAAGCACTTGTAGCTCCTAAATGTATAATAGGCATAGCTTTTGGTGCTGCAGTTCCAAATGTATGAACGTGTGCCATTACATCATGTCTAAACTTTTTTTCCATTTTATCTGCTAAATCATAATCAATATTTTCAATATTAGCTTTCATCTGTGCTAACTGCTCGTCAGTTATATCTAGACCTAATTCTTTTTCAGTCTCTGCTAAAACATACCATAATTTTCTCCAAGTAGAAAATTTAAATTTCGGTGAAAATACTTCTAGCATTTCCTTTGAGCTATATCTCTCTGCTAATGGGTTTGAATAAATCTCTCTGTTCATTATTAATTTTCCTCCTAAATATATGTTAATTTTTTTCTAGCGACATTAAAATTGCAGTTTCTCCATTTGAATAATAATTTTTTCTTTTTCCAATGCTTATAAAACCTATCTTCTCATAAAATTGCCTAGCTATTTCATTGCTTTCTCTTACTTCTAAAAATAAAGCTTTATCAAAGTTTTCTAAATAAAATTTTATTAATTTATAACCAATCTTTTTACCTCTTAATTCTTTTCTAACCCCTATTTTCATTATTTCATAAATGTCATAAGAATCATGTAAAATTAAGTATCCGTCAATAGTTTTATTAAAAACTATAATTTTATATTCATCTTTAAGAGACATCTCTTTTAAACTTTGAAGTGAATAAGAACTCTCGGGAAAAATTTCTTTTTCTAAACTTGCCAACTCTTGAAGTAAAACAGTATCTTTTATATTAACTTCAATCATCATAATTATTTTAACAGACCTATTCTATTCAAAGGCCAGAATCTAACTACTGCTTTCCCTTTTATTCTAGTATCTTTTACAAATCCCCACATTCTTGAATCATAACTTCCATTTGTGTTATCTCCTAAAGCAAGATAATAATCTTCTTCTAGCTTTTGAGTAACCTCTTCACCTTTTAATAATTTATTTAAAATTTCTTCATCATGAATAAAATCCATTATCATTCCTGTTTGAATACCGTTTATCATAAATTGCACATCTGGTAACAATTGAGATACATACCCAGTGTTTTCTTTTAATAAAGTTTGAACTTTTGCTATATCTATATTTTCTTTTTCAAAATTAGCAGTATAATCTTGTCCTGGAAGAATTGTTACTACATCTCCTTTTTTAGGAACTAACCATTCTTTAGAACCTATTTCTCCTAAAGCTGTATATTCTCTCTCAGATATTTTTTGTCCATTTATAAACAATCTGTTGTATTTAATTTGAACTTTTTCTCCTGGTAAAGCCATCAGTCTTTTTGTATAAAGAACTTTGTCTTCTATCGGCTCTTTAAATACAATTATATCTTCTCTCTCTGGTGCTTTAAATTTATAAATCACCATATTTCCAAACAATCTATCTTTTGGTACTATTGTTGGAATCATTGATCCTGTTGGAACCAAAAAATTTCCAATATAAAACTTTTGTATAATCAATACTAATACTAATGCACTTCCTAAGCTTTCAATCAATTTTATTGTTTTTCTTAATATTTTTTCACTAAATTTTCCTTTTAAACTAAGTTTATTTACGAGCTTATCTTCAACTATAGTTCTTTTTTTATCAATTAAAGCAACAATCTTTTTTTCTTTTACAAATATATAGATGAAAAAAGCTGATAAAATTATATAAAAAATCATATTTAAAACCGTATTCTCTCTACTCATAAAGTCACTCCCTTGCTCAATTTATATATATTTTAACACAAAAAAAAGAAAAAAGCTAAGGAATTGTTGTTCCTTAGCTTTAGAAATATTACTTTCTGATTTCTTTGATTCTTGCTTTCTTTCCAGAAAGTTCTCTTAAGTAGTAAAGCTTTGATCTTCTTACTTTTCCGATTTTTAAAACATCGATTTTAGCGATCATTGGTGAGTTCATAGGGATTATTCTCTCTACTCCGATTCCAGCTGTTACTTTTCTTACAGTGAAAGTCTTAGCGATTCCTCCACCGTTTACTCTGATTACTACACCTTCGAATAACTGTATTCTTTCTTTGTTACCCTCTACAACTTTGTAGTGAACAGTAATAGTATCTCCAGCTTTGAATGCCGGGATGTCGTTTCTTAAGTAGTCTTGCTCTACTAATTGAATTAATTTTTCTTTCATTTTAGCCTCCATGAATATTCATTTAATATATTAATATATTATATTCCATTAAAGCGGAATATTCGTTTTAATAACTATATAAGTGTATCATAAAATCTTAAGTTTGTCAATTTAGAAGATTAAAATCTAAAGTTGAAATTTAGAAGTGGTAAAACTTCAAAAATTTCACTGTTATCAGCCATATTTACTAAACCTATTTGTAATCCTTCTAAATTTTCAGCCATATTTACTAGTCCTAATTGTAATCCTCTTATTTTTTCAGCTTTGTTGAAAACTCCAAACTGAACTCCTGTTGCAGTGTTTGTAAAGTTTGCTGCTCCTAATTGAACCCCTTTTGTATTTTGTTCTACCATATTTATTAAACCTAGTTGAACTCCTGTCATATTTCCACCTACACTATTAAATGTAATCGGGAAGAAGAACCAACCTAATTTTGCTCCTTCGAAATTACCTTCTGTTCTATCATAAAGAGAACCTATTGAAAGACCTTTGAAGTTTTGTTTTTTATTTGCTATTATATTTATATCAACACCTTCAACATTTCTATTTTCAGTATATATTAATCCTAATCTAACTCCATTTACATCTGCATTTGGACTTTTAAGTTGCTTTGGTGATAAAAAACCTAATTCTAAGCTTTCAGCTCCAAAAGAAGCTAATGATAATCCACATGCCAATAATCCTGTAAGTAATTTTCTTTTCATTAAACTCTCCCTTTAAATTTTTGTTTTTTACAAAAAATAAAAAAATGGCGCTTCTTGCTGGGCTCGAACCAGCGACAACACGATTAACAGTCGTGTGCTCTACCAACTGAGCTAAAGAAGCACTTTTTT
>JBOFUO010000003.1:0-21689 GCA_051652625.1 Cetobacterium sp. | reverse complement strand
TAAATATATATTAAAACCTCTCTTGGCGAACTTTTCCAAGGTTTGTGATACATTTTCGGAAGATTTAACTCTTCTGCTGGAAATATATATCTAATTCCATTTTCTTCATAATACGGTCTTGTTTCAATCTCTAATTTTTCTACTCTTGGTTCTGTTTCTTTGAAAAATGTCACTGGAACTAAAAAACACTCTTCAACTTCATCTTTATTTAATTTTAGATTTAGTAAATTCTCTTCATTTATAAATCCCAAAAAAGCTTCAACTAAAATTCCAGAAGGTATAATTAAAGTTCCTATTTTCCCTTTTATATCTACTTGTTCGAGCCCAATCTCTTCTGCACACTCTCTTAAAGCTGCTGATAAACTAGTTTCATTCGCCTCTATTTTCCCACCAGGAAAGGATATATCCCCTCCTTGCCTTATTCCCTTTGCTCTCTTTTGAAATAAAAAGTGTAAACCATCTTTTTTTTGTACAACCAAAGCTACTACAGAAGAGTTTAAATATTTCTCTTTACCTATTATTTTTTCTTCAAAATCAATATTTTTCACAAAATCATCCTCCTAATATACATTTTAACTTTTTTTTATAAATATTTCTTGTTTTTTTATTTTTGATTGCTTTTGAAAGTTTTTGAAAGAAAATGATTGATTTTATTTTCTAGTTGTGCTAATATACTAAATATAAAGGAAGTGATTTTTTATGTTAAATATTGAACGTGAAAATTCTATTATAGAACTTTTAAAACGAAAAGAAGTTGTAAAAGTTCAAGAAATTATAGATATTTTAAAGGTATCTGAAGCAACAGCTAGAAGAGATTTAGCTGCTTTAGAAAAAAAAGAACTTATTAAAAGAGTTCATGGAGGGGCTATTTTAAAGAACCCTTTAGATAATAATCAAGATTTTAATATACAATTTAGAAAAAATCTTAACAATAATGAAAAAGAAAAAATAGCCGAATTAGGTGCTAGCTTTATCAAAAGAGACACTGCTATTTTTCTAGATGCTGGAACTACTACCCTATGTATTATTAAACATCTGAAAAATATGAATCTTAAAGTTGTTACAAATGGTTTAAATTTAATTGATGAATTAGAAAAATATAATATTGAAACTTATCTTATCGGTGGAAAAATTAAAAGTAAAACTAGTTGTATTGTTGGATACTCAGCAGTTCAATATTTAAAAACTTTTAATTTTGACTCAGTTTTTATTGGAGTTAATTCTGTAAACACTGATGGTTACAGTACTCCTGATTTTGAAGAAGCTATTGTTAAATCAGAAGCTATCAATAGAGGTAAAAATATTTATTTTTTATGTGACCATACAAAGTTTAATAGTAATAGCTTTACAATTTTTTCAACTTTAGATGTAGGAACTCTTATAACAGACAAACCACTTTCTGAAGAATATAAAAATATAGTTAAAATGGAGGTTGTAAAAAAATGATATATACACTAACTTTAAATCCTGCAATAGATTACTTTTTAGAATTCAGCTCTTTTGTTGAAGGAAATTTAAACACTCCAAGAGAAACATATAAGCTTCCTGGTGGAAAAGGAATTAACGTTTCTAAAGTTTTAAAAAACTTTGGTACAAGTTCAACATGCCTTGGATTTGTAGGAGGATTTACTGGAGATTTTATCGAATCATCTTTGAAAAATGATGGTTTAGATACACACTTTTTTAAAGTTAAAGAAGATACTCGTATAAACTTAAAAATAAATAATAATGGTGTTGAAACTGAAATTGCAGGTACTTCTCCAAGTATTTCAGAAGAAAACATTGATGAATTGTTTATTTTCTTAAAAAACAACTTAAAACCAGGAGACATTTTAGCTCTTTCTGGAAGTGTTCCTCCTTCTGTATCTACATCTATATATGCAGATATAATTGCAGCTACACCTAAAGATGTTAAAATTATTCTTGATACTAGAGGACCCGCTTTTGAAACTGCTCTTAAAAAGGGAGTCTTTTTAATAAAACCAAACAAAGATGAAATCAATGAATTCTTCAAATCTAATTTTTCAACTAACGAAGAACTAATTGAAGCTGGAAAAAAACTAGTAGCTATGGGAGCAGAAAATGTTCTTATCTCTCTAGGAGCAAAAGGTTCTATCTTTATATCTAAAGATGATATTTTCATAGCTGGTGTACCTAAAGGAGAATTAATTAGTTCAAACGGTTCTGGAGATTCTATGCTAGGTGGGTTCATCTATGGATTAAATAAAAACTTATCTTTAGAAAGATGCTTTGAAATTGGAATTGCATCTGGTAGTGGAACTGCATTTTCTAAAGGATTAACAACTTTTGAAACTATGGAAAATTTATTAAAAGATATCAAAATCAATAAGTTATAATTGGAGGAACAATGTTAGATAAAATGTTAGTTAAAGAATGTATGAATTTAAATTTAAAAGCAAATACTAAGCTTGAAGTTATTGATGAACTTGTTGAGGTTCTTTTCAACGCTGGTAGATTAAATGATAAAGAAGAATTTAAAAAGGCAATTTTAGCTAGAGAAGCTCAAAGTTCAACTGGATTAGAAGAAGGAATTGCTATTCCTCATGGAAAATCAGCATCTGTTAAAATTCCAACTGTGGCTTTTGGATTATCAAAAAAAGGTATTGATTATGATTCTCTTGATGGAGAGGTTTCTACTTTATTTTTCATGATTGCTGCTCCTGCTAACGCTACAGACTCTCATGTTGAAACTTTATCTCAACTTACATCTTTACTTTTAGATGATGATGTTATTGAAAAACTTTTAAATGTCTCTTCAGAAGAGGAAGTTCTTAACATTCTTTTAAAAGACGCCCCTGTTAAAGAAGAAATAATTTCAACAAATACTAGTTTTGATGTTCTTGCTGTAACTGCTTGTCCAACTGGAATAGCTCATACATATATGGCTGCTGAAGCTTTAAATAAAAGAGCTAAAGAGATGGGAATCTCTATAAAAGTTGAAACAAACGGCTCTACTGGTGTTAAAAATATGATAACCGACGAAGAGATTAAACATGCAAAAGGAATTATAATTGCTGCTGATAAAAATGTTGATATGGCTCGTTTTAATGGAAAACACGTCGAGATAGTGCCTGTTAAAGATGGAATCAAAAGACCAAAAGAACTTATTCAAAATGCTGTAGATCAAAAAGCTGATGTTTACTCTTCTGGTGGAACTTCAACTTCTTCTAATAATGAATCAAAAGGTTTCTATAAACACCTTATGAGTGGTGTTTCTAATATGTTACCTTTCGTTGTTGGTGGTGGAATTCTTATTGCATTATCATTTATATTTGGAATTAACGCTTCTAATCCCGCTGATGCTAGCTTTAATCCTATAGCAAAGCTTTTAATGGATATCGGTGGTGGAAATGCATTCTTCTTAATGGTTCCTGTTCTTGCTGGATTTATCGGTATGAGTATCGCTGACAGACCTGGTTTTGCTCCTGCAATGGTTGCTGGACTTATATCAGCTAATAACGGTGGTGGATTCCTTGGAGGACTTGTTGGTGGATTCCTTGCTGGTTATGTTGTTCTTTTCTTAAAAAAGATTTTCTCTAAACTACCTGAAAAATTAGAAGGAATAAAACCTGTATTACTTTATCCTTTATTTGGTATTTTAATAACTGGAGTTCTTATGTATGGTGTTGTTATTTCACCAGTTGCATCTATCAATAATGGAATAACTAATTTTTTAAATAACTTAGGAACTGGAAATCTTATAATTTTAGGTGCTGTTCTTGCTGGAATGATGGCAATCGATATGGGTGGACCAATCAACAAAGCTGCGTTTACTTTTGGTATTGCTGCTATTGCTGCTGGAAATTACTATCCACATGCTGCTGTTATGATTGGTGGAATGACTCCTCCTTTAGGTATAGCTTTGGCAACTACATTCTTTAAAAATAAATTTACAAAAGATGAAAGAGAAGCTGGATTAACGAACTATATTATGGGAGCTTCATTTATTACAGAAGGTGCAATTCCTTTTGCAGCTGCTGACCCTATGAGAATAATACCTAGTTGTGTTGTTGGTTCTGCTATTGCTGGTGGTTTAGCTATGGCGTTCAACTGTCAGTTACCTGCACCTCATGGTGGATTATTTGTACTTCCTATTATTACAAATCCTTTAATGTATCTTCTATCTGCTGTTATAGGATCATTGATAACTTGTGTTTTAATTGGAATTACAAAACCCATTAAAAATATATAATATTTAAAAGAGGTTTTTTAACCTCTTTTTTTTTATACAAAAATAAAATTTAGTGTTTTTTATATTGACATTTAAATTTAATATAGTATAATTATTATTGATAAAGTACAACAGGAGAACATGATGAACTCGGAATTTATGCAAACTCTAATTAAAAACAATAAAGTATTAGCAGTAAAAGATGCAGCGTCTTTAAAAAAAGCTCTTTTAAGCTCTGCTAAAATTATATTCTTATTAAGCAGTGATATCTGCTCTATCGAAGAAACTACTCGTTTAATCAAAGCTAGTGGAAAAATATGTTTTATCCATCTCGATATGATAAGTGGACTTAATATAAGAGAAAACTCTGCAATTGATTTCTTAAAAGAAAATACGTTTGCAGATGGTATTATCTCTACTAAATCCGGTGTCGCTAAGTATGCCCACAAAGTAGGTTTCTTAGTTGTATTAAGATGTTTTATAATAGATTCTCTTTCTTTAGCTACAACTATAAAACTTTTCAACGAAAACTATATAGATGCAATTGAAATTTTACCTGGAGTTATGCCTAAAATAATCCAGAAAATTTCAAAACAAAGTTCAATTCCTATTATTGCTGGTGGCCTTATATCTGATGAAGAGGATGTTACTCTTGCTCTAAACAGTGGAGCTATAGCTATTTCTACTACAAAAATAAATATTACAGATTAGTTTAGCGAGAGATATTAGAGATGCTATTCAATTAAAAGAAATCCTTCTTTTTTTGAATAGCTTTTTTTAATATAAAAACAATAATAAACACGGGAGGGTTCTATGAATGTTTTTTTAGCTGAGTTTATAGGTACTGCAATTTTAATTTTACTTGGAAACGGTGTTGTTGCAAATGTTGTTTTAAACAAAAGTAAAGGAAAGGATTCTGGCTGGATTGTAATCACAACTGCTTGGGGATTGGCAGTTATGACAGGAGCTTATGCTGTTGGTTGGATTAGTGGTGCTCATTTAAATCCTGCATTAACAATTGGATTTGCTGTTGCTGGTCTTTTCCCTAAAAACCTTGTATTTGGTTATGTCATTTCACAAATTCTTGGAGCTATGCTTGGTCAAATCTTCGTTTATCTCACTTACAAAAGACATTATGATGAAACAAAAGATAGTGGTTCTATTCTTGCTTCTTTTTCAACAGCTCCAGCTATCAGAGATTTAAAATGGAATTTTGTAACTGAAGCTATCGGTAGTTTTATGCTTGTTTTTGGTCTTTTAGCTATTGGTCATATAAACAATCAAGCTTTTAGTACAACTCTTCCAAACGGAGAGATTACTACAGGTTTCACTGGTATTTTAGGACCTTTACTTGCTGGATTTTACATTTGGAGTTTAGGTTTAAGTTTAGGAGGTCCAACTGGATATGCAATTAATCCAGCAAGAGATTTAGGACCTAGAATCATTCATTCTATTCTACCTATTCAAAACAAAGGTGATTCTGACTGGTCTTATGCTTGGGTTCCTATTCTTGGGCCTATTTGCGGCGGAATTATTGGAGCTTTAATATTTACAGCTATCTTTTAACAAAATAAATTCAACAACTTAATTCTAAGGAGGATTTTATGAAATATATAATTGCATTAGACCAAGGTACAACTAGCTCGAGAGCTATAATATTTGATGAAAATCAAAACATTGTAGCAAGTTCACAAAAAGAGTTCAAGCAAATATATCCTAAAGAAGGTTGGGTTGAGCATGACCCTATGGAAATCTGGGCTAGCCAGAGCGGAGTATTAGCAGAAGCCATGGCTCAATCTGGGGTCTCTCAACATGATATTATCGGTATTGGAATTACAAATCAAAGAGAAACAACAATCGTTTGGAATAAAGTAACTGGTAAACCTGTATATAATGCTATTGTATGGCAATGCAGAAGAACAGCTCATATATGTGACAACTTAAAAGCAAAAGGATTCACAGACTATATCAGAGACAATACAGGCCTTGTTGTCGATGCTTACTTCTCTGGAACTAAAATAAAATGGATTTTAGACAATGTAGAAGGTGCTCGAGAATCCGCTGAAAAAGGCGAATTACTATTCGGTACTGTTGATACTTGGTTAATTTGGAAACTTACAAATGGAAAATCACACTTTACAGACTATACAAATGCTTCTAGAACTATGATATACAACATAAAAGACCTTTGTTGGGACGATAAACTTTTAACAGAACTAAACATTCCAAAATCTATGCTTCCTGAAGTTAAGGATTCTAGCGGAACATTTGGATACGCTAACTTAGGAGGAAAAGGTGGGCATAGAGTTCCTATCTGTGGAGTTGCTGGAGACCAACAAGCAGCTCTGTTTGGACAAGCTTGCTTTGAAAAAGGAGAAGCTAAAAATACTTATGGAACTGGTTGCTTTATGCTTATGAATACAGGTGACAAAATGTACCCTAGTAAAAATGGTCTTTTAACAACAATCGCTATCGGATTAGATGGTAAAGTTCAATATGCTCTTGAAGGTAGTATTTTTGTTGCTGGTGCAGCTGTTCAATGGTTAAGAGATGAATTGAAATTGATAACTGATTCTAAAGATACCGAATATTTTGCAAATTCAGTAAAAGATAACGGTGGAGTTTATTTTGTTCCAGCTTTTGTTGGTCTTGGAACTCCTCATTGGGATATGTATGCTAGAGGCTCTATTCTTGGTTTAACTAGAGGAAGTAATAAAAACCATATTATTAGAGCTACTTTAGAATCTATTGCATATCAAACAAAAGATGTTTTAGAAGCTATGCAACAAGATTCTGGAATTGAATTAAAAGCTTTAAAAGTTGATGGCGGAGCTTCTGCAAACAACTTCTTAATGCAGTTCCAAGCTGACATTATAGGTAAAGAGGTTTATAGACCATCTACAGTTGAAACTACTGCCTTAGGAGCAGCATATCTTGCAGGATTAGCTGTTGGCTTCTGGGATAATAAAAACGAAATAAAAAAGAATTGGTGCTTAGAAAAAACATTCGTACCTAATATGCCTGAAGAGGAAAGAAATTTAAAACATCAGAAATGGAGAAGAGCTGTTGAAAGATCTTTAAATTGGGATATTGACTAATTCGAAAAAAAGTAGTATATTTAGATTAAGAAAATTAAATATTAGCAATAGAGATAAAGAGAGCTAAAAAAGTGTTGGTAATTCAATTACCACCTTTTTGTGCTCTCTTTTTTGTTACTAAAAACTAGGAGGGAATTTTATGTACGATATATTAATCATTGGTGCTGGTATTGTTGGAACTGGTATTGCTAGAGAACTTTCAAAGTATAAGTTAAAAGTTGCAGTTGTAGAAAGGGATACTGATGTTTCTAACGAAACTACAAAAGCTAACAGTGCTATTGTTCACGGGGGATATGATGCTAAAGAGGGGTCTCTTATGGCACAATTAAATGTTTTAGGTAATTCTTTATACGAGGATTTATGCAAGGAACTTTCTGTTCCTTTTAAACGTAATGGTTCACTTGTTTTAGCATTCAACGAAGAAGAAGTTAATCATCTTCAAGTTCTTTACAACAGAGGTATCATTAATAAAGTCCCTGGATTAAGTGTTATCAACAAGGACAAATTAAGAAAACTCGAGCCAAACGTTGATGAGAAAGCTATTGCTGCTCTATACTGTTCATCTGCAGGTATTGTTTCTCCTTGGGAATTTGCTGAAGCTCTTATAGACAACGCAGTTGAAAATAATGTTGAGCTATTTTTAAATACCGAAGTTCAAAACATTGAAAAAAGTAATGAAGCTTTTAATGTTACTACAACTTCTGGAGTTTTCCATACAAAATATATATTTAACTGTGCTGGTGTTCATGCAGATTTAATTCATAATATGATTGCTGAAGAATCATATAAAATCCTTCCTAGAAAAGGCGAATATTTTGTTCTTGATAAATCTGAAGGAAAAAGAGTTAATCAAACAGTTTTCCAATGCCCTTCTAAAATTGGAAAAGGAATCTTAGTTACTCCTACAGTTCATGGTAACTTACTTGTAGGGCCAGATGCTCAAGAGATTGATAACAGATTTGATGTTTCAACTAAAACTGAAAGACTTGACTATATAAAATCTAAAGGTAGTCACTCTATTCAAAATATAAATTTCAGAGAAAATATTAGAACCTTTGCAGGAATAAGAGCTGAATCAGATAGAGGAGATTTTATTATAGAAGAATCTTCAACTAAAGGTTTCTTTGATATCGCTGGTATTAAATCACCTGGTCTATCTGCTGCTCCTGCAATCACTTTAGCTGCTTTAGAATTATTAAAAAATAGTGGAGCTGTACTAACTAAAAAAGAAAACTTTATAACTCCTAGAAAACATACTCTTTTCATGAATTTATCTTCAGAAGAAAAAGCTGCAAAAATAAAAGAAGATGATAGATTTGGTAGAATGGTTTGCCGTTGTGAAATGATTACAGAGGGAGAAATTATAGAAGCTATTCATAGACCTGTTAAAGCTGTTACTATGGATGCTGTTAAAAGAAGATGCCGACCTGGTTCTGGAAGATGTCAAGGTGGTTTCTGTGGACCTAAAGTTCAAGAGATTATAGCGAGAGAATTAAATAAAAATATAGAGAGCGTTATCTTAGACAAAGCTAATTCTTATATTCTAATAGAGGAGTTGAAAAAATAATGAGATATGATGTTGTTGTTATAGGTGGAGGTCCTGCTGGTCTTGCTGCTGCTAAATCAGCTTATGAAAACGGAGCAAAAAATATTGTTATTTTAGAAAGAGATAAAGAATTAGGTGGCATTTTACAACAATGCATTCACAACGGATTTGGTCTTCATAGATTCAAAGAAGAGTTAACTGGTCCTGAATACGCTCAAAAATATATTGAATTTATCAAAGAGTGTCCTATTGAAATAAAATTAGAAACTATGGTTTTAAACATCTCAAAAGATAGAGTTATATCTATGATTAATCCTATTGATGGGTATATGGAGATTGAAGCTAGTTCTGTTATTTTAGCTATGGGATGTAGAGAACGAACACGTGGAGCTATAGCTATTCCTGGAGAAAGACCTGCTGGAATATTCACTGCTGGAGCTGCTCAAAGATATATAAATATGGAAGGTTATATGGTTGGTAAAAAAGCTGTAATTCTTGGAAGTGGTGATATTGGACTTATTATGGCAAGACGTTTAACTTTAGAGGGTGCTAAAGTTGAAGCTGTTGTTGAATTAATGCCATTCTCTGGTGGTTTAAATAGAAACATTGTTCAATGTTTAGATGATTTCGATATACCTTTACTACTTTCTCATACAATTATAGATATTAAAGGAAAAGATAGATTGGAAAAGGTTGTTGTAGCGAAAGTTGATGAAAATAGAAAACCTATTCCTGGAACTGAAATTCATTATGATTGTGACACTCTACTTTTATCTGTAGGATTAATTCCTGAAAATGACCTTTCAAAAGAAGCAGGAGTAACTTTAGATAGACGTACTAGTGGTCCTGTTGTTAGTAATTCAATGGAAACTAGCATTCCTGGAGTTTTTGCTTGTGGAAATGTTGTTCACGTTCATGACTTAGTTGATTTTGTAAGTGAAGAGGGTGAAAGAGCTGGTAAATTTGCAGCTTGTTATATCGCAGAAGAAAATTGTAAAATAGAAAATGTTTCAAATGTAAAAAATGGAGAAGGTATTGTTTATACTGTGCCACAAGTTATAAACTTAGATAACCTACAAAACAAGCTTGAAATTTTTATGAGAGTAAATAATATTTATAAAAATAGAAAAATCGTAGTAAAAGAAGGAGATAATATTATTGCTAGTTTTAAAAGATTACATTTAGCTCCAGGTGAAATGGAAAAAATTCTCTTGCCTGAAGTTTTATTAAAGAGAATATCAAAAGATATTACTATAGAGCTACAGGAGGCTTAGTTGTGAAAGAGATGATATGTATTTTATGTCCTATGGGATGCCATTTAAATATTGATATAAAAAATGATTATAAAGTAACTGGTAATTCATGTCCAAAAGGTGAGGTTTATGGTAAAGAGGAACTTATCGCTCCTAAAAGAGTGGTTACCTCTATAGTTAGAGCTAACGGTGGTATACATAATATGGTTCCTGTTAAAACAGATAAACCTATCCCAAAAGAGTTAGTTTTTGAATGTATGGAACTTTTAAAAGATATTCAAGTTTTATCTCCACAAAGAATAGGAACTGTTGTTTTTGAAAATATTTTAAACACTGGTGCTAATATTGTTCTAACAAGAGATATATAATTTTCATTTTTCTACCTTTTTTGTTATAATAACATTGGAGGTATAAAATGAAAATTAATGAAAATGAAGTTATTAACAACTTACTTAATAAAGATTTAAAAATAATTCAAAGACCTGATTTCTTTAATTTTTCTCTAGACTCTCTTTTAATATCAAACTTTGTATCTTTAACAAGAGGAACTAAGAAAATTTTAGATTTAGGTACTGGAAATGGTGCTATCCCTTTATTTCTTTCAGAAAGAACAGATGCTAAAATTACAGGTATAGAAATTCAAGACGTTTCAGCTCATTTAGCAATTAGAAATATCGAACTAAACAATCTAGAAGATAGAATTAAAATTATACATGATGATATGAAAAATTGGAACAAATATCTAAATCACGGCTCACAAGATGTCGTAGTTACAAATCCACCTTTTTTCAAATTTCATGGAAATGAAAATCAACTAAATGACTTAGACCAACTTACTTTAGCTAGACACGAAATAAGTATTAACTTGGATAGTTTAATTGAAGTTGCTTCAAAACTTTTAAAAGATAAAGGTTACTTTGCTATGGTTCATAGACCTGACCGTCTTTTAGAAATTCTAGATACTATGAGAACTCATGGTATCACTCCAAAAAAAATTCAATTTTGTCATTCTAAAGTTGATAAACCAGCTAAAATTCTTTTGATTGAAGGAATAAGAAACGGAAAAGATTCTTTAACTATTCTACCGCCTTTTATCTCTCATGATGAAAATGGACAATATTCAAAAACAGTTTTAGCTCTTTTTGAAGCTTTGTAAATAAAAAAATACTAGTCGGCAAATTTTTCTGCTAACTAGTATTTTTTTTATCTATTTTTCAAATATTCTATTATCTCTTTTTTAAGCTTTACTGATTCTTTTGGATTTCCTTTTGCTGAAACTGCAATTTGATATTCATCTGTATCTATATGAGCTGAAAACCTAGCCGACATATAAGCTTTAGAAGTTATGTTGTTAACTAAAACATTGTTTGTTTCACACAAATCAACTATCATTTCATTTAAATTCTCATCATCTGTTGCAGCTACTACTAAAAACTTATTGCTTATATCACTTATATAAAATGCTCTTTTCTCAAATTCTAAGTCGAACTCTAATATTTCTGGAAGTATATGCAAGCTTACAACAAAAACTTTAGCACCATATTGGATTAAGCTTTTTATTTTTCTTAATGCTATATTGCCTCCACCAACAACTAAGCACTCTTTACCACTTAAATCTACAAAAAGAGGGAAAAAAGTTTTTTTACTTTCCACTTGATTCACCGATTTTTTCGAATGCTAACTCTATAATTTTTAAAGTTTTATCTAAATCTTCCTTTGTATGTTCTGTCGAAACAAAATGTGCTTCATACTTAGATGGCGGTGCTACAACTCCATTGTCTAATAGTGTATTAAAGTATATTGAATAATGGTCAGTGTTTGAATCTATCACGTGGTTTAATGCTGTTACTCTATCTAAACTTGTAAAGAATATTGTAAACAACGAACCTAATCTATTTATTTTTATAGGCACTCTATATTTAGAAGCTATTTCGTCTATTTTATCTGTTATATATATAACTTTATCTTCTAACTCTTTGTAAAGAGTCTCTTTATTCTTCATCAAATAACTTACCATTTCAAAACCAGCTCTTACTGCAACTGGATTTCCAGATAATGTTCCAGCATGGTAAACCCTTCCAACTGGAGCTATCATATCCATAATCTCTTTTTTACCACCAAAAGCACCTACAGGATATCCCCCTCCTATTATTTTACCTAGAGTTGTTATATCTGGAGTCACTCCATAATACTCTTGTGCTCCACCAAGTGCAACTCTAAATCCTGAGATAACCTCATCAAATATTAATAAAGTTTCTGTTTCATCACAAGCTTTTCTCATAGCTGCTAAAAACTCTTTAGAACTATCTATAAGTCCCATATTAGCAGGTACTGGCTCCATTATTATACAAGCAACTTCTTTACTGCTCAGTATCTCTTTAACTTTTTCTACATCTCCAAAAGATGCAACTAAAGTATCTTTTAAAACGCCCTCAGTTATTCCATTACTATCTTGATATCCATCAGTTAACAACCCCGAACCTGAACTTACTAAAAGAGAATCTGAGTGACCATGATAACACCCTTCAAATTTTAAAATTTTATTTCTATTCGTAAATGCTCTAGCAACTCTTATTGCTGCCATAGTAGCTTCCGTTCCTGAAGTTGTGAATCTAATCATATCCATAGATGGATAGCACTTACAAACCAACTCTGCAAGCTCTACCTCCATTTTAGTAGGCAAACCAAAAGAACTTCCTAATTCAATTGCTTCTCTTACGCCCTTTAAAATCACTTCATTGTTATGACCTAAAATAAGTGGTCCCCAAGAACATATATAGTCTATATATTCATTATTATCTTCGTCATATATTTTAGAACCTTTTCCTCTATTTACAAATATTGGATATGTTTTATCTACCGATTTAAATGCTCTAACAGGACTGTTCACTCCACCTGGAATTATTTTAACAGCTTTTTTGTATATTTTTTCCGATTCTTTATATCTCATTTTAATCTCCCTTTTTTAACCATTTTGCTACATCTTTAGCGTGATATGTTATTATTATATCAGCACCCGCTCTTCTCATAGAGTACATATTTTCCATTACAACTTTTTCTTCATCTATCCAACCATTTTCTGCTGCAGCTTTTACCATAGAATACTCACCACTAACATTATACACAGCTACAGGATTGTTTATAGAATCAGCTACCCCTTTAACTACATCTAAATAAGGCATTCCTGGCTTTACCATTATTATATCAGCACCCTCATTTATATCATTTTGAACCTCTATTAAATAATCCTTTGAATTTCTAAAATCCATTTGATATGTTTTTCTATCTCCAAATGCAGGAGCAGAATCTGCAGCTTCTCTAAACGGACCATAATAAGCAGATGCATATTTAACACTATAAGCCATAATAGGTAAGTTTATAAATCCATTTTCATCTAAAACTTCTCTAATAGCAACTATTCTTCCATCCATCATATCTGAAGGAGCAACTATATCCGCTCCTGCTTTAGCATGAGATAACGCTACCTTTTGAAGAAGCTTTAATGTTTCATCATTTAATAACTCTTCACCTCTTAGTATCCCACAATGTCCATGAGAGGTATACTCACACAGACAGACATCTGTCACTACTAAAAAATCTGGAAATTTTGATTTTATAAACTTAATCGCCTCTTGAACTATTCCTGTTTCACTATAACCTTCACTTCCTACTAAATCCTTTTTTTTAGGAATCCCAAACAGCAATAGTGATTTTATACCTAACTCTTTTAACTCTATTAATTCTTCTTCTAATCTGTCTATAGATATTCTAAACTGTCCTTTCATAGATGAAATTTCAACTTTTATATTTTCTCCCTCTTCTATAAACAACGGGTATATTAAATTATCTAAAGAAAAATCTATATTTTTAACTAGATTTCTCATAGTTTGAGACACTCTTAATCTTCTCGTTCTATTAAACATCTATATTTCATCTCCTATTGCATCTATAATTCCATCCACATGGAAAACTTTCGCTTCTAAAGATACTTTATACCCTAATTCTACTAATGTTTTTGTTGTAACTGGTCCTATTGAAACTACCTTTTTATCTTTTAGAAGAGCTAAATCCCCAGATATACTTTCATTAAAAGATTCCACTGTTGAAGAACTTAAGAATGTTATGTACTCAACTTCATTTAAAATATCTTCAACTTTATTTTTTTCTTGAATATTTTTCTTTGTTCTGTAGACAACCATTTTTTGAAATTCTCTTTTATAATCTTTACTCCATTTTTCACAATCAGCTGGTGATATATCCGAAGTTACAAAAAGTACTTTGTCGTTTTCTTTTGTAAAATTCATAACTTCTTTTGCAAGTTCTGAACCCATATATTTTTCAGGTATAAAATCAGGAATTATTTTATACTCTCTCAACAGTTCATCTGTTTTAGCTCCTACAACACCTATTTTAACATTACCTAAAACTCTTACATCTTTTATATTATTCATAAAGTATTTAACTCCATTTGGAGAGTTAAAAAGTATTGCACTATAATTTTTTAATTCGTTCTCATCAAAAGCTGAAATATCTTCTATTTTTATAAACGGCAACTCTTTTACTGTCGCTCCTTTTATTCTTAATTTTTCAGAAAATTCCGATGCTTGATTTTCATCTCTTGTAACAAGAATCTTTTTTCCTGAAAGAGGTTGATTCTCAAACCATTTAAAGGTTTCTCTCATTTTTACAACATCACCAATTATAGTTATTGCAGGTGGAACAATTTTATCCTCTCTAGACTTTTGAACTATATCTTCTAAAGTTCCAACAGTTACTCTTTGATTTTCACTTGTTCCTTTTTCTATTACTGCAACTGGAGTTTTTGGATTTTTACCATTTTTTATTAAATCTCTAGTTATCAAATCTAAATTTTTAATTCCCATTAAAAATACAAGGGTTCCATCTAGTTTAGCAATTGTTGAAAAATCATGCCACTCTCCATTCTCCATTGTATGACCTGTAAAAACATGGAAAGACCTTGCTAGACCTCTATGAGTAACTGGAATTCCTGCATATTCTGGAACACCTATCGACGAACTTATTCCTGGTACTATTTCAAAAGGTATAGAATATTTTACTATCTCTTCTATCTCTTCTCCACCTCTACCAAAAACAAATGGGTCTCCACCTTTTACTCTCGCTACTATTTTACCTTCTAAAGCTTTAGAAACTAGAGTTTTATTAATCTCATCTTGAATAACTCCACCTTCAGTATTTCCTTTTCCAAGATATATCATTTCGGCTGATTTTTTAGCTAACTTTAAAACCTTTGAATCTATTAATCTATCATAAACTATACAGTCTGCTGATTCTATACATCTCTTTCCCTTTAATGTTAAAAGATCTATATTTCCACATCCAGCTCCTATTATATAAACTTTCCCCACCTTTTTATTATCCATTGATTTTCTCCTTTATTTTAAGAGCTAATTTATGAGCAATCTCTTTTCCTAAACATCTGTCTTCTAAAACTTCAGCTTTATACATAATATCATTATGACAATACACACCTTTTAAAGATATTTTATCATCTATTCTCTCTCCAGTGCACCCCATAGGAGTATGACATCCACCATCAAATATTCTAGAAAATTCCCTTTCTATATTTACAATTTCTTCTATCTCTGGATTATGTATACTTTGTAGAATGTTTTTTATGAAAGTATCATCTTCTCTACATTGAATATGTAAAGCACCTTGAGCTGGAGCTGGCATCATCATGCTATGCTCTAACGCTTCTGTTATTTTATCTCCTAATCCAACTCTTTTAAGACCTGCTGCTGCTAAAAGAATCGCATCATAATCTTCCTCTTCTAGCTTTCTAAGTCTTGTATGTATATTTCCTCTTAATTGTTTTATTACTAAATCTGGTCTTACTGTTTTTATTCCCATAGTTCTTCTCAGAGAACTCGTTCCTATAGTCGCTCCTTTTGGAAGATCCATTAATGCTTCTCCTTTTTTCGAAACAAGAACATCTCTATTATCTTCTCTATCTGGAGTAGCTCCACATATCAATCCAGGAGGAGATAATATAGGCATATCTTTCATTGAATGAACTGCCAAATCAATAACTCCTTCTAAAAGTTCAAATTCTATCTCTTTTGTAAAGAAACTTTTTAATGATTTATCACTGTTATTCCAGTTACTAACCAAATCTTTATCACCACTTGTTACTATAACCTTTATTTCAAACTCTAATTCTGGAAAATTACTTTCTAATCTAGCTTTTATCATCTTACTTTGAGCTAAAGCTAAAATACTACCTCTACTCCCTATTACTACTACTTTTTTCATTATGCAATCCCCTCTTTATATTTATACCATTTTTTTAAATTTATCATTTGCTCGCCTAACATGTACTCATATTTTGTTAAAATATTTTCTCTATTTTCCAAATTTTCATAATAAACTCCCCAAACATCATCTATATTATATAAATTTATATTTTTTAAGCTATTTAAATCCTCTTCGATATCTCTAGGAACTGCTAAATCTAAAAAAACATATTCTTTTTCTAGATTAATCATAGGTAATATCTCATCTTTTTTTATAATAGCATGAGGTGCTGATGTAGCAGATATTATAATATCACTTTTAGCTACTTCTTCTAATTTATCTTCAAAACTAATGACATTAGCATTGTATATATCACTAAATTCTAAAGCTTTATGATAACTTCTATTTGTAATTGTTAAACTGTTGTATTCTTCTTTTGCTAAAAGTTCCATTAAATCCTTTGCTAAATCTCCTAGTCCTAAAATAAGAATCCTTTTATTTTTCATATCAGAAACTATGTTTTTTATAAATTTTAGTGAAATAGCCTCTAAAGAAAGAGCATTATGACAAATTTTACTTTGATTTCTAAATTTCTTACCCAACTCTATTGCTTTATTAAAAATAACATTTATATTTGAACTAGACAATCTATTTTCCATACTTGTAAACTGAGCTTTTTTTATTTGAGCTAAAATTTGATCTTCACCTTTTATTACAGATTCAAATCCACAAGTAACTCTGAACAAATAATTTACAGCATCGTGACCTTGCTTTATAAATATATCTTCTAATGCCATATCTTTTTTAAACTCTTCTAGTGAATAATTTTTAGCTAAATCTAGATAATACTCTACCCTTAAACAAGTCGATAAATTTACATACCCCACAATCTTTCCATCTTTAAAAAGCTTTTCAACGATATAATTTGGATTATTTTGTATAAAATTTTCCCTTTGGCACAAATTTAAATTTTTATGTGTAATTCCAAAAGCAATAAAATTTTTGAAATACATTCGAATTACCTCTTTCAACGTTTTTTATTACATATATTATAATACTTTTTCAGAATAATTTTAAGTATATTTTATTTTGAACTATATTAATTTTGAATAAAAGTTCAATTCATCATGTACAAACAATATAAATGAAAGAGAGTGACAAAAAATCACTCTCTTAAATACTTGTATAAAAAGTTATTAATAAATTTTTTAAGTTTACAGGTGTTTTTACTATATTTTTTACCTCTAATAACTTTTCTAAATTTCTATTTTTATTTTTCAAAATTACTACAGTATAATTCATAATCTCTTTTATCAATTCTCTATCTGAAGTATTTAACAAAATTTCTTCTACAAAATAAACTTTATCTATTAAAGTTAAATAATCTTTTGTATTTATAAAATCTCTTATTGCTTTATATATTTCAATTTTATGTAAGAATTCGTTTGTATCTTGTAAAGCTTTTATACTCTGACCTATCATTTCAAAAGAATAACCTTCATTTAAATTTACTTTTAGCTTTTTATAACTCTCTATCTCTTTTGAATCCCCTAAAAAAAAGTCATATTCATCTTTTGTTACTTCTAACTCTTCTGAAGTTTCTTGAACAAACTTCAATAAAATAGACCTAGATTTTATTGTTGGTAATATATTTAATCCTCTTGAAAGTAAAATAAAAAAACTTCCTACATTTGGTTCTTCTATCAACTTTAACAGAGCATTAGCAGATTCTTTTCTAAGTTTTTCAACATCTCTTATTATATAGATTCTTCTTCTACCTTCATAAGATGTTGTTGAGTCTTTATATACTAACTCTCTGATTTTTTCTATTTTAATTCCTGTTATATCATCTAAAATTTCTAAGTCAGCATGAGTTTCACTTTCAATTCTTATACAACTTTCACAAGTTCCACAAAAATCATCTGTATAGTTAGCACAATTCAAACTTTTAGCAAAAGCTTTTGAGAACTTTTTTAAAAGTTCTCTATCTGCACCATAAAATAGATATGTTCCTGATTCCCTTTCAAAGTTCAGCTCTTTTTGCAAAAAATCAATAGCTTTTTCATTAGAGTTTAAATCTCGAAACATTATCTTTCGGCCTTCTCAATCTTTCTTAATATAGATATTTGATCTAAAGCCATTCCCGCTCCTTTAACAACACTTTCTAAAGGAGATTCAGCTAACCTTACATTTAAAGATGTATGTTTTGAGATTAATTCTGGGAAGTTTCTGATTAAAGATCCTCCACCTGCCATAACTATTCCTCTATCTATTATATCTGCTGCTAATTCAGGAGGTGTTTTTTCTAAAACATCTTTTACACAAGTTACAATCTCCATTAAAGAATCCATTATAGCTTCTCTAATCTCTTCTGAACCTACTGTTACAGATTTTGGTAATCCTGTTATTAAGTCTCTTCCTTTTATTGTCATTGTTTCTTCTTCAGCCATTGGAATTGCTGTTCCAATTTGCATTTTTATGCTTTCAGCTGTTTTATCTCCAATTAATAATGTGTGAGTTTTTTTAATATATTTTATTATATCAGTATCAAAGTTATTTCCAGCTGTTCTTATTGTTTTACTTACAACTGTTCCACCTAATGAAATTACAGCTACATCTGTAGAACCTCCACCGATGTCAACTATCATATTTCCTTCAGGTGCTGATATATCTATTCCTGAACCTAAAGCTGCTGCCCTTGCTTCTTCTATTAAATAAGCTTTTTTAGCTCCAGCTGATAAAGTCGCTTCTAAAACAGCTCTTTTCTCTACTCCAGTAACATCTATTGGAACACAAATCATAACTTCTGGCATAAATAAAGAGTATTTACCAAACACTTTCTTTATAAAGTATTTTATCATAGCTTCTGTTATATCATAATCCGCTATAACTCCTTCACTTAAAGGTTTTACTGCAACTATTGAGTCTGGTGTTTTTCCTAACATATCTTTAGCTTCATTTCCAACAGCTAAAACTTTTCTACTTTCTCTTTCTACTGCAACAACAGATGGCTCATTTAATATTATTTTTCCATGTTTCTTACTGTATACTAATGTATTTGCTGTTCCTAAATCTATTCCAATACTTCTGCTAAATCCAGGTAGTCTAAATTTAAATCCCACTTACTATCACTCCTTACCCTAAGTTTTTTTGTACTATATCATTTATCTCTTCTAATCTTCCCTCTGTATAGAGTGCTCCGATAAGAGCCTCAAAAGCTGTTGCTTCTTTATATTCCATTACAGTACAAGATTTAGGAAATGTTTTTATATTACTATTTTTAGATCTGTTTACCAACATTAATTTTTCTTCATCTAAATCTTCTATTATATTTTTTAAATATCTACTCTGTGCTTGAGCATTTACATGATCTTTCACAAGTTTATTTAAATTTTTAATATTATAACCTTTATTTATATAATAAGTTCTAATAGAAAGTTCCCATACAGCGTCACCTAAATATGCTAAAACTAATCCATTTGCTTCACGCACATCTAAATTGACCATGTTGTTTTTTCCTTTCCATCTTTTATTTTGATTTTCATTTCTAACAATCTGTCTCTTACTTTGTCAGAAAAAGCCCAATCTTTATTCTCTCTTGCTTCTCTTCTTAGCTCTAATAAAAGCTCTATTAGCTCTGTTGTCATATCTCCTACTTGAACTTCTACTTTTAGTAAAACTCCAAAAACTTCTTCCATTACAGATTTTATATAGTCCGCTGCTGATTCAATTATTTCAAATCCAACTTTTGAAATTTTTTCATCTTCTAAAGCTTTATTCAATTCTTTTACAAGTTCAAATATAGCTCCAATCCCACCTGCTGTATTAAAATCTTCATCTAAACATTTTAAGAATTTCTCTTTTGAACTCTCTAAAACTTCTTTTAATTCAGATAAATCTGACCCACCATCGAAAGGTTTTGTTCTTAATTTTTCTTTTCCTCTAGACACTGCATTTTCAATTCTTTCTAATCCTGCTTTACTTTGAATTAGCTCATTGTCTGAAAAATCAATTGGCTTTCTATAGTGCGAACTAAGTATAAAGAATCTTACGACTCTTCCTTCAAACTGCTCTAAAACCTCTCTTAAAAGGAAGAAATTCCCTAGAGATTTAGACATTTTTTCACCTTTTATATTTATATAACCATTATGTATCCAATATTTTGCAAATTCTCCACCTGTTCCACATTTCGATTGAGCAATTTCATTTTCATGATGTGGGAATATTAAATCTTGACCTCCACCATGAATATCAAAAGTTGGTCCTAAGAATTTATTTGACATTGCAGAACACTCTATATGCCACCCAGGTCTTCCTTTTCCCCAAGGTGAATTCCAGAAAGGTTCTCCTTCTTTTGCAGCTTTCCATAGAGCAAAATCTAATGGGTCTTTTTTTATTTCAGAAACATCTATTCTTGCTCCACTTTTTAAATCATCAACACTTTGCCCTGATAACTCTCCATACTCTTTTTTATAACTGTTTATATCAAAGTATACATCACCTTTTGACTCATATGCATAACCTTTTTGAATTAAAGTTTTTATAATTTTTATCATATCACCTATATGCTCAGTTGCTTTAGGTCTTATCATGCCCTCTTCTTTTAAATTTACTTTTGCTGTATCTTCAAAATAAGCATCTATATATTTTTTAGCTATATCTTGAAGAGTTACTCCTTCTTCATTAGCTTTTTTTATCATTTTATCATCTACATCTGTAAAGTTTTGAACATATTTAACTTTATATCCTCTAAATTCAAAGTATCTTCTAACTGTATCGAAAAATATTGCTGGTCTTGCATTTCCTATATGAATATAGTTATAAACTGTAGGACCACAAACATACATCGAAACTTCTCCTTCTTTTAAAGGTTTAAACTCTTCTAATTCACCTTTCAGTGTGTTATATATTTTTATCATTTTTTGCCTCCTATCTAACTGTCTTCAATAAATTAATCGTTGTTTTTTCATCTAAAACTGTATTTATTTTCAAATTATTTTCTTCAGCTAATCCTTTTAGCTCAATTTGACCTATATTTTTATCTTTTAGATTAAAATCTAAATATCCATATAAAAACTGTTTTTTTTCTAAATTACTTTCTACGATTTCATTTTTAGAAAATAAATCTATATTCACATCATCTTTAGATGTATTTATTTTTACTTTTGAAGATATATCTTCTACTATAGTATTTTTAGAGAAATAATTTAAAAAAAATAAAAATGATCTTAATTCAGCATCTTTTGAACTTCTTAAATAAAGGCTATTTTTTTGAAAAATTCTATCTCCATCTAAGTTGTCTTCTTCAATACGATTTAAACTCT
>JBOFUO010000002.1:0-10415 GCA_051652625.1 Cetobacterium sp. | reverse complement strand
ACTCTTATTTTAACAGCTAGCTTTAAAGTTTTTATCTATTTAATATAAAACACGAATAACATTACTTATTTCTTTGAAGTTTTCTATTATTTTTCCGCTATTTTTGTCTTTTTTTTCGAAAAATAATATTTTTTTTTACTCTTAAAAAAAGCCAACCATTGAAGTTTTTTAGCTACTCTAAACTTTTTAAAATTCCCAAAAATTTCCATTTTTGTAATTTATGTGTTACAATATATAAAGAAATTTTTATAAGAGGTGATTTTATTGAGGTTGAAATTTATTGCATTATTTTTACTATTAACAATTTGTGTTTTTTCTAAAGAGGATAATTCTTCAAGTAAAATAAAAACATATGTAAAAGAAAATACTAAAACTGAAACAACAGCTACTAATATATATAACAGTATTATTGAACACTCTGAAAAACATGATGTTGAACCAGAATTGGTTGCAGCTATCATAAAGGTTGAAAGCAATTTTAAACAAAGCTCTAAATCACACGTTGGAGCTACTGGACTTATGCAGTTAATGCCTAAAACAGCAAAATTTTTAAATGTTAATCCAAACAATCTTAATTCTAACATTAAGGGTGGTACAAAATATATTGCTTGGTGTTTAAAACAGAATAAAAACAACATTTCTTTAGCACTAGCATCTTATAATGCTGGAATTGGAAATGTCAAAAAATATAATGGAATTCCTCCTTTTAAAGAAACTCAAAACTATGTAAAAAAAGTTATGAAAGAATATAACGATTTAAAAGGTTGAAATGATAAAAAAGGTAGTAGTGTTAAATAACTCTACTACCTTTCAATCTATTAATTCTCTATTTTCAAATCATTTTCTTTAATAAATCCTTTTTTTCTCATAAAAATTGAAATAATATATGTTATAATTCCTGGTAAAATAATATATATAAAAATTATAATAAATACCATTCTTATTCCACCACGATTTATTTTTTCCATAGCTACATAACTCTCAAATAATCCTACAAAACCACTAGTTCCCATTCCTGCTCCTGCAGAGGTATTCTCCATTTTGAAAACCATCGTTACTAAAGGACTCAGTGAAGCTGAAGCTAAAATTTGTGGTATCCATATTTTCCAATTTTTTACTATATTAGAAAATTGAAGCATTGAAGTTCCTAATCCTTGAGCTAGCAAACCTCCCCAACCGTTTTCTTTAAAGCTTATTACCGCAAACCCAATCATTTGTGTAGAACACCCTAACGTTGCTGCACCAGCAGCTAAACCCTCTAATTTCAACATCATTGCTATTGCAGCACTACTAATCGGTAAAGTTAAAGCCATTCCCATAAATACAGATATAAATATCCCCATAAACAATGGATGCAACTCTGTCGACTCCATTATAATAAAACCTAATCCAGTCATAAATTGATTTAAAATTGGTCCTAAATATATTGCTACTAACCCTCCTGTTATCATTGTTATTACTGGTGTTAAAATAATATCAATTTTAGTTTCTTTAGAAATCAATTTACCAAGCTCTACTCCAACTAAAGATGCTATATAGCTTCCAACAGGACCTCCTAAAGAATATCCTACTGCTCCAGTAAATGTCGAAGAAAACAATACTAACGGTGGTGCTTTTAATGCATATGCTATAGCTACTCCTATAGCCGGTCCTGCCATGTTTCTAGCTGTAGGCCATATAACTTGTGTTAAAAATAGAACTCCCGCCCTTTCACCTATCATATTCAAAATAGACCCTGTTATTAACGTTGAAAACATTCCAAGTGCCATAGCTCCTAAAGCATCTATAAAATATTTTTTTACAGATGGTTGAACATCTTTTTTCTTAAAAAAATAACTTAAATTTATCACAACAACTCCTTTTATATCTAATTCTTATAAAAAAATACTGATTTATTATATCATATTCACACGTTAAAGGCACTACCTACCATTTCAAAAATATCTTAAAAAAGGAAGTTAATAGCATTTTTTGTAAAATATTGTAAATTTTAATAGGAGGATATTATGAATTTCAGTGAAATTTTTTCAAGTATTTTAAAAAATAATAGTATTGTTGGAGCTATTTCATCATCTGTTTTAATTATTTTATTTGGGTTTTACCTTAGAAAAAAAGAGGTTCTAACTAATAACACTTCTAAGATTCTTAGTGATGTTATTCTTTCTGCATCTTTACCCGCTTTAGCTTTCAACTCATTTATGCAAGATATTAATAAAAGTAGCTTAGAACAAGGAATAAATCTTTTGATTTGGGGATTTTTAATCTACATTATTTTAATCTTTTTAACAAAAATTTTATATATACAGTATAAAGGAGATAAAAAATCCGTTTTAGAAGTTTTAACTATATTTGGTTCTACAACTTTCTTTGGAATTCCAATAATCGCTGCTGTTTATGGAGAACTTGGGGTTATGTATGCTTCTATCTTTAATATTGCATACAGGGTTTTCCTTTACTCTTATGGTTATATCAAAATGTCTGGTGTTAAAGTAGATAAAAAAAATATTGCTCAAATGTTCTTAAATCCAATTGTTTTAGCTACATTCTTAGGAATGTTTATATGGGTTTTTCAAAACTCTTTACCACAAATATCTCTTGCTGATAAAAGTTATGCATTTTTAAGAATTGATAAAACTGCTTTTTGGCTATTTAGACCTATGACATATTTAGCAGCTTTATGTTCACCATTAGCTTGGATATCAATCGGAGGAAAATTAGCTGATATATCTCTTAGTGAAGCTTTTTCATCAAAAGATTCTTGGACTTATAGCTTTATAAAAGTTCTAGCAATTCCAGCTATAAACATAGTAGCTTTATATATTCTAAACATTACAAGTATCCTACCTATTTCTTTTGTAGGATTAGCTACTGTCGTTATTATGATGGCAACTCCTACAGCTACTGTTGCTGCTGCCTATGCTATTAAATTTGATAAAGAGTCTCTTCTAACTTCAAACTGTTCTTTACTTTCAACAGTTTTTAGTGTAATATGTATGCCATTATGGATTGTTATTCTAGAAGTTATTAAATCTTTAGAAATTTTTGGGTAATCTTTAAAAATTTGAACGGGATTAATCTAGTTAAACTAGTTATAGGAGGATGTATGAAATTAATATGCTTTGGTGTTAGAAAAGTAGAAGAAGATTTTTTTGTAAAATTAAATAAATTTGGATACGAATTAACTCTTATAGAAGAGTTATTAAACGATAGTAATATTCATAGGGTTGAAGGTCACGATGCTATTATGCTAAGAGCAAATTGTCCTGGAAATAGAGGGAATCTAGAAATTTTTAAAAACTATGGTGTTAAATATCTTTTAACTAGAACTGTTGGTTATAATCATATAGATTTAGATTCTGCTAAAGAATTTGGATTTAAAGTAGCTAGAGTCCCAACTTATTCTCCTAATGCAATTGGTGAGCTAGCAATTACTTTTGCTATGAATTTAGTTAGAAAAGGAACTTATATGATTAATAGGTCTAGAGAAAAAAACTTTGTTGTTGATGAATTTATGTTTAGTAGAGAGATTCGAAACTTAACTGTTGGAATTGTTGGAACTGGTAAAATCGGTTTAACAACAGCGAAGCTTTTCAAAGGTCTTGGTTCTAAAATTCTGGCTTATGATATCTATGAAAATGAAAATGCTAAAGATATTTTAGAATATGTTTCAATGGAAAAACTAATTGAAGAATCAGATATAATAACATTACACTGTCCATATATTGCAGGTCAAAATGATAATTTATTAAATGATGAACTAATTTCTAAAGCTAAAAAAGATGTTATCCTAATTAATACTGCTAGAGGCGAGCTTCAAGATGTTGAAGCTATTATTAGAGGACTAGAAAGCGGTAAAATCGGAGGATACGCTACTGATGTCTTTTCAAATGAAAAGGATTTCTTCTTTAAAGATATGAGCAACAAAAATATTGATTCAAATATTCAAAAACTTTTAGATTTTTATCCAAAAGTTTTAATCACTCCTCATATTGGTTCGTATACTGATGAAGCTTTAACTAATATGATCGAAATCTCTTATGAGAATTTAGATGAATTTATTAAAAAAGGAATTTCAGAAAACCAACTTTAAAACAACAATAAAAACGGTAGAAGAATCTTAATGATTTTTCTACCGTTTTTTTATTTCATTTTTTTAACTAATATTTTTTCCTGTTTTTTCTCTTTTATATATATAAGCTGAGATTATAGCTGTTAAAGGAGCTACAACTACTAAACTAATACTTCCAATTAAAATTTTTACAACTTCTGCTGAAACAATTTTTATATTAAGTATTGTACTTATAGAAACATTTCTTTGTAAAAACATCATTAATAAAGTTAAATATCCACCAGAATACGCTAATAATAATGTTGTTGTCATAGTGCCTATAACAACTTTTCCAACATTAAATCCTGATTTAATCAAATCTTTTTTAGATAGATGAGGTGCATTTTTATGAACTTCTTCAACTGTCGCTGCCATATCCATTGCTATGTCCATTGCTGCTCCACTAGCCCCCAATGCAATTGTAATATAGAAAATTTCTAATAGATTCACACCTAAATTAGTAGTTAGTAGTATTCCTTGAGCAAAAGGTTGATTCATTCCATCTAGTCTCATCATATCACCAAACATAAATGTTAGCAGTGTTGTTATGAAAAATCCAAATAGAGTTCCTAAAAATGCTGCTAATCCTTTTTTAGTAAAACCAGCTACTAAAAATATTATTATTGCAGAAAGTATTAATAATATTAAAATAGTTAAAAAGAATACATTGCTATCTCCATTTAAATTTGGAATTAATATTTTCCAGACAACAAATAAACTTGCTAAAAACGAGATTATAGATTTTATCCCAACTGCTCCTGCATATATAATTAATGCTGTTGACAATATTGAAATCAAAACTAATATTGAATCAAATCTATAAAGAGAAAGGGCTTTACCCCTAAGTTGCCCTCCTCTTTCAAATACTCCAACTAAGATTTTATCTTTAGCTTTATAAAATTCATCGTATTCTAAAGCTCCACTTAAAAAATTATGAACTTCTATCTCTTTATTTTTATGTGGTCCATTTTTTATTTTTACAACTAATTTTTGTTCACCTAAGTTTGAAACTCCTGCTGTTATAACGCCACTATTATCAACACTTATAACTTTACTTTTAAACTCATTTCTTTCATAGTTGCTATGCTCTAAAATGCTTGATCCACCATAGATACATAATATTGTTATAAGTGCCAATAGTAATCTTTTCATTCTTACAGCTTTCCTCCCATAGAGTTAGCAATCTCTTTTGCTACATCAGTATTATCCTTGAATCCTACAAAGTTTTCAGAAGTTTTTCCTGTAGCTGATAATGGCACTTGAGTTGCTGTATGTGCAAATGATGTCCATTGAAGACCAGCTCTCTGAGATATTATATGTGCTACAGAGATTGCAGTAGGTGCATATCCACCATAACTGTTATTTATTGCTGTTGTGTCTTTATTATCTTCAGCTTTAATTGCTTTTTCTATACTTTCTTTTTCTACAACAGTTAAATTATTTAACCCAAGTTCTTTATCTAAATAGCTAAAGTATTCTTCTTTATTTCCTTTATAAGCTTTTTGTAATTTATCTTCTACAGATAACTTAATATTTTTCAAAGCTTCTAGATTTAAAGAGTAATTATTTCCATAACCTAATCCCATTCCACCAGTTTCATGGTCAGCTGCTACAACTATCAAAGTATTCTCAGGATCATTTTTATAAAATTCTAAAGCTACATTTATTGCATCATCAAAAGCTATTGTATCCATTATTGTTCCTACAGCATCTTGTGCATGAGAAGCATGGTCTATTCTTCCACCTTCAACCATTAAGAAGAAACCTTTATTATTTTCTTTACTTAATACTTCAATTCCTTTTCTTGTTAACTCTGCTAAACTTGGAGTACTATTATCTTTCACTCTATCAATTTCGTAAGGCAGATGTGAGTTCGTTAAAGCTGCGAATACTTTTTCATTACTTTTAGGAGTGTAACTTAATAGATTTTTAGAACTTCCCTCTCCTATAAATGTTTTGTAACCATTATTCTCTAAATCTTTAACTACATTCTTCTCATCTTTTCTAGAACTTTTAAACTCTCCTGTTTTTGGAACAAAGAATCTATATCCTCCACCTGCATAAAAATCTATATTAGCTTTAACAAAATCTTCTGCCATTTCAGCTTCATTAGCTCTACTTGAGTTGGTTGTTACAAATACTGCTGGTGTTGCATGTGTTAATCTTGTTGATGTTATAATCCCTGTTTTCATATCTTTATTTTTAGCTATATCTGTTAAAGATTTCAATTTTTCTCCAGATGGTAACATTGAAATCATTCCATTATTTGTTTTAAATCCTGTTGCTAAAGCTGTTCCAGCGGCTGCTGAATCTGTGATTAAAGTATCTGCTGCATGAGTTGTAGTTATTCCTAATGCTGGCATACTATTCATAGCTAACTTTCCATCTTGTCCTAGCACTTCAGTTTTATAATATTCTGTTATCTGTCTTTGTGATGGTCCTAATCCATCTCCTATAAAGTATATAACATTTTTTACTGATGAAAATGCTGAAACTCCTGTTGCTAAAAATACTAATGCAGTTTTACTTAATCTTTTCATTTAATCCTCCTAATATTTTATTATTATATTTACATAATATCATAGTGATGTTAATATAATATTATGTTTTGGTAAAAAATATGTTAAAATAAATTCTGACAAGTAAGGATAAGGTGATGTAAATGAACATAGAAATTTTAAAGAAAGAAGTTCTTGCTCTGAATGATTGGTTTATTCATGTAAGACGAGATTTTCATAGTTATCCTGAAATCGGAACTCAAGAGTTTCGAACTCACGATAAAATTTGTGAATATTTAAAAGGTATGAATATAAACTATAGAACGTCTTTCAATACTGGTGTAATTGCAGATATTGAAGGATTAAATAAAAATATAACTATCGCTTTAAGAGGAGATATAGATGCTCTTCCTATTTTGGATAAAAAAAACGTTTCATATTCTTCTAAAAACATTGGTGTATGCCATGCATGTGGTCATGATGTACATACTACAATTGTTCTTGGAGTTGCTAAATATTTTTTCGAAACAAAAACAAAACCTCCAGTTAATATAAGGCTATTATTTCAACCTGCAGAAGAAACTGTTGGTGGAGCAAAACCTATGATTGAAGATGGGGCTTTAATAAACGTTGATGCTGTTTATGGTTTACATGTTGACGAAACAATAGACGTTGGCGAAATTGGAATAAAGTATGGGGCTATGAACGCTTCTTCTGATACTTTAAAAATAAAGATAACTGGAGAAAGCTGTCACGGAGCATATCCAAGCCGAGGGGTTGATGCTCTTTTAATTACCTCTCATATTATTGTTGCTCTACAAAGTATTATAAGTAGAAATTTAGATGCTAGAGAATCCGGTGTTATAACGATAGGAACAATTAATGGTGGTACTGCTGGAAATATTATTGCAAATGAAATTGAATTAAAAGGAACTTTAAGAACTTTAGACCCTAATGTTAGAACTCTAATGAAAAAAAGAATTAGAGAAATTGTTACAACTCTTCCTTTAGCTTTTGGTGGAAAAGGTGAAATTGATATTGAACCAGGCTACACTGCTTTAATAAATCACGATAAATCTGTAGATATTATCAAAAAAAGTGCCTCTCAATTATTCGGTGAAAATAAAATTTATACTAAAAAATTAGCTAACATGGGTGTTGAAGATTTTGCTTATTTTATTGAAAATACTGAAGGTGCATTTTTTACTCTGGGTATAAAAAATAAAGAAAAAAATATAACTTATCAAGCTCATAATGGAAATTTTGACATAGATGAAGATTCTATTCAAAATGGTGTTATGATGCAAATTTTAAATATTTATAACTCATCTCACTAAAAAAGAAAAAAGGAAGCTACTAAAAAGCTTCCTTTTATCAATATTTTTTAAACAAACTGTTCTCCAGGTCTAAGAGCTGTAGAATCATGAGGATTTTTAATTTCGTATTTATAAAATTCTATTTTAAACTGAACAGCACCTTTTAATATTACATGATGGTATCTTTCTGGATATATTACAAGAGGATGCTCTGCATCAACTGTATAAATATTATCCTCTTCATCTTCCCACACGTAATCTAATTCTCCTTCTTTTACAACTATATAGCCTAATTTATTCTTTGGAGCCATATGGTTTTTTAAAATATCAGGAAAAACAGTTTTATCAGTCATAAATGGTGTTTCTCCAACTTTTTCTAATCCTTCTGGAAGTTTAGATATATCATATAATTTGTTTTTTTCATTCATCAAAATCACTCCTATGTTCTTTTGAAATTATTATACACTGTAGAGAAAATAAAATATGTAACATTAGTTACCTTTTTGTGAACTACCCCACCCTAATAGAGGGTGGGGCTTCGTGAGAAGTATCTTAGCAACCTAAAATATATTGACCACGCTCTACGGAGAGTCCCTCTCCTGGATATATATTAATAAGCTAGTAGAGTTCTACCAGCTTCACGAATATTTATACTTGCATTTAAGTCTCGGTCTATCTCAGAGTTACACTGTTCACACTTATATACTCTTTCTGACAATGATAATTCTGTTTTAATATTTCCACAAATTGAGCAAATTTTTGAAGATGGAAACCACTTATCTATTTTTATAACCTGTTTACCACAAAACATAGCTTTGTATTTTAGCATAACTGTGAAGTTACCCCACGCGTTATCAGCAACAGATTTACCAAAGTTTAATGCTCCACTCATACCTCTCATGTTGAGATCTTCTATGATAATGGCATTATAATTTGTAACTAATTCTCTTGATAGTTTACGAAGGAAATCTTTTCTACTATTTTTAATAGATTGGTGGATTTTAGCAACTTTCAGTTTAGCCTTATTCCAGTTGCTAGAGAATTTAACTTTTAGTGGCAGATTTGATTATATAATTTTGAGGTATCGCTCTATGAAGTTTAATTTTAACTAATCCTAATTTAGGAAGTTTTATAGAATTACTTTCAATTCTAATATTTCCATTTGTAGAAACAGTATTATATGATTTTCTACTAGATTTTTTAGATTTAAACTTTGGAAAATCAGCGAATTTCTTAAAAAAGTTCTTATACGCAGTATCTAAGTTTTTAAGAGATTGTTGCAATGCAATAGAGTCTACCTCTTTTAAAAAGAGTAATTCATTTTTAAGCAATGGTAGTTCCTTTGCTTGAGTATTATAAGTTACTGATTTCTTCTCAGATTCATAGAGTTCTTTTCTTTTGGCTAAAAACTTATTATATATGAGTCTAACGCATCCAAAAGTTGTATTGATAATATTAGATTGTTCTTTGTTAGGATATATTCTAAATCTAAAAGCTAAATTATATTTCTTCATAGTTTACACCTCCTCAAAATTAAAATTATGTAGCATTATTATATCATATTTTAAAGTTGTTATAGATGAAATTTTAGAAGATTTAAAAGAAAAATTAAAAAGTCTATTATTAGAAACCTTTATTTTCGAGTAACTCTTATTGCATACTAAGCACTGGTGGAGCAACAATTGAAACTATTAAGCGGTACATCGAATCGAAGGTACTGAAAACTAAAAAGATTGCCCTGATTCATCCTCTCCCTTACAGAGGAAGAGGTTTTCTTAGGGCGTTTTTATAAATACTTATTATAAACTTTTTTTGAGAATGAGTCTTCATCTAATTCAATTTCTATTTTAACAGGAAGATTGCTATTATTAAGTTCTTTTCTTACTGTTGCAATAATATTTTTTAATTCTCTGTCTAATCCAACTCTACTTAATTTTTCAAATTTATTTCTAGTTTCTCCTTTAGATAATTCAATTTCTATTTTAACTCTATCTTTTTTTATATCTACATCATATTCTTTTATAAATACTTTTGAATTCCCATCACTTAACTCTGGGTAGTTTCTCATAAGATTCATTTCTAAACTGTCCTCTAGATGGTCTGCAAATACTAACGATGATAAAACTAAAGCTAATAACAATATAATTTTTTTCATTTTTTCTCCTCTTTTTAAATAAAATTGTATCTAAATATTATACCATATTCCTAAAGTTTGTCAACTTTTTCAGTATAGTTTTAACTTGAATCCTCTGAAAGTTATCTTTTGAAAAAATATCACAGTATGATAGAATAGACTATAATGAAATAAAGGAGAGATTTATGAACGGAAAAAATAGAGCTAATATAAAAGCTGGTATAAAAGTGAAAATTGTTAAAAAGGAAGACCAAAGAACTGGTAAACTCACTGAAGGAGTTGTTAAAGATATTTTAACAAATTCTGCTAATCATCCTCATGGAATTAAAGTAAGACTGTTAGATGGAACTGTTGGAAGA
>JBOFUO010000001.1:0-13806 GCA_051652625.1 Cetobacterium sp. | reverse complement strand
GAATTTATCAAAGTTACTCCTCTTGCTATCCCCATAAAGAATACAGCAACACATAAAACTATTATTGCTACTGAAAGCTTATGCCCAAATTTTTCTAAAGATTTTTGTAAAGGAGTAGCTACATCTTCTGTTTCATCCAACAATGAAGCTATTTTTCCTAATTCTGTTTTCATTCCTATTGAAGTAACAACAAGTTTTGCTCGTCCATAAGTAACCAAACTCCCAGAAAACACCATGTTTTTTTGATCACCTACAGCTAAACTTTCTTTATCTATAACGATAGATATTTTCTCAACACTTTCTGATTCGCCAGTTAAAGAGCTTTCATTTACCATTAGTGAGTACGATTCCAATATTCTAGCATCACTTGGAACTATATCTCCAGCTTGAATAAGCACTATGTCTCCAGGAATTAAATCTGAAGAATCTATCTCTTGTTTTTGAGCATCTCTTATCACTCTAGCTTTTGGCGAAGACATTTTTTTTAAACTATCCAATGACTTTTCAGCTTTCAAATGTTGAACAGTTCCTAATATGGCATTCATTGTTATAACAGCTAAAATTACCAATGTACTTTCTTTATTTCCAGAAACAAAAGATATTATTGCTGCTATAAGTAGAATAATCACTAAAAAATCTTTAAATTGTTCTAAAAAAATTCTAAAACCACTTTTTTTTTCTTTTGTATTCAAAACATTGCTACCATATTCTTCTTTTAATTTTTCCAAACTATTATTTTTTAATCCATCTTCAGAAGTATTGAAATACCCCATTAGTTCTTCTTTACTCTTAGAATAAAAATTTTTCATTAAACTCCTCCTTCAAAGTCCTTTCTTTTATTTTATTTACTAATTTCATCTTCACTTTCATTTTAAAATAAAAAAAAGACTTTAAGTTAAGGTTAATTCCTACGCTTAAAGTCTTATTATTATTTAGATATATAACTTCTAATTTTTGAATAACAATATTATATTTTAGATATATCGAATACGTCTAAATCCATTTTATCTACATTTAATTCTTGAACTTTTATAATTGCACTTAATGTATCAATTGACGTTAAAACTTCTACCCCATACTCTATTGCAGTTCTTCTAATTTTAAATCCATCTCTTTGTGCATCATTTGCTTTTGTTGGAGTATTTACCAATAAATCAACATCTCTATTTTTTAATAAATCTAAAATATTTGGAGATTCTTCATTTATCTTTTTCACAGCTACTGCTTCTATTCCATTTTCTTGTAAATATTTCTGTGTTCCTTCTGTTCCAAACAGTTGACATCCTAAGTTTTTCAGAGATTTTGCTACTGGTAAAAACTCATCTTTATCTTTATCTCTTATTGTTAAAAGAATTTTTTTATTTCTTATACATTGAATTCTTCCTGCACCTAAAAGACCTTTAAAGATTGCTTCGTCTGCTGTATGTCCAACTCCTAAAACTTCTCCTGTTGATTTCATTTCAGGCCCTAAAGAAACTTCAACTCCTGAAAGTTTTTCTGTAGAGAAAACAGGTACTTTTACAGCTACAACTGATGGTTTCTTGTATATTCCTGTTCCAAAACTTAAATCTTTAAGTTTTTGACCCATTATTACTTTTGTTGCTAAATCAATTACAGGAACTCCTGATATTTTAGCTATATAAGGTACTGTTCTTGAAGATCTTGGATTAACTTCTATTACATATAATTCATTTTCATAAGCAATAAATTGAATATTCATCATACCTTTAATATTTAATTCTTTAGCTAAACTTTTTGTAATCTTTTCAATTTTCTCTTCTGTTCCTTCATAAAGATTTTGTGGAGGATATATTGTTATTGAATCTCCTGAATGAACACCAGCTCTTTCTAAATGTTCCATAACTCCAGGTATTAAAATATCTTCTCCATCACAAATTGCATCAACTTCAACCTCTATTCCATTTAAATATTTATCTATTAAAACTGGATTTTCTGGATCTCTTTCAAAAGATGCTTTTAAGTAATTTACTAAATTAAACTCGTCATGGCAAATTTCCATACCTTGACCACCTAAAACATACGAAGGTCTTACTAAAACAGGATACTGAACTTCAATAGCTATTTTCTTTCCAGCTTCAACATCCCAAACAGCTTTTCCTTTAGGTCTTTTTATATCTAATTTTTCCATTATAGCTTCAAATTTTTCTCTATCTTCTGCAGCATCTACCATTTCTGCTGATGTACCTAATATTTTAACTCCTCTATCCCTTAAATCATTAGCTAGTTTTATAGCTGTTTGACCTCCAAATTGAATAATTACTCCTTCTGGATTTTCTTTATCAATTATGTTCATAACATCCTCTGTTACTAACGGCTCAAAGTATAATCTATCTGCTGTAGAGAAATCCGTTGAAACAGTTTCTGGGTTGTTATTTATAATGATACTTTCAATTCCCATATTTCTTAAAGTTTTAATAGAATGTACTGTACAATAGTCAAATTCTATACCTTGACCTATTCTGATAGGACCAGAACCAATAACTATTACTTTCTTGTTATTAGTTACTTCAACTTCATCAAATTGATCGTAAGTTGAATAGAAGTATGATGAATCTGCTGCAAATTCTCCAGCACAAGTATCAACCATTTTATAAACTGGATTTACTGATAAATCTCTTCTTTTTCTTCTAATATCTTGTTCAGTTACATTTAAAAGTTGAGCTATTCCCTTATCTGAGAATCCTTTTTTCTTTACATTTTTTAAGAATTTTTCATCTAAATCTTTTAGTTCCATCTTCTTCATTATTTCTTCTTGTCTAACAAGCCACTCTAATTTCTCCATAAAGAACTTATCTATTCCAGTTAATTTTTGCAATTTATCTTTTACATAACCTCTTCTTAGCATTTCTGCTACTACGAATATTCTTTCGTCATCAGGTCTTACTACTATCTCTTTTAGCTCTTCCATTGTCATTTTTTTAACAACAGGATGCTCTAAGTTATAAGTTCCTATTTCAAGTGATCTTAATCCTTTTAAGAAGGCAGCTTCAAAATTATTACCTATAGCCATTATTTCACCTGTAGCCATCATTTTAGTTCCTAATCTTTTATTTGCTTTTTTAAATTTATCAAATGGCCATTTAGGTATTTTAACAACTATATAGTCTAATGCTGGTTCAAAACAAGCAAAAGTTTTTCCTGTTACTTCGTTAATAACTTCATCTAAAGTATAACCTAAAGATAATCTTGTAGCAACTCTAGCTATTGGATACCCCGTAGCTTTTGAAGCTAGTGCTGATGATCTTGAAACTCTTGGATTTATCTCTATAATTGCGTATTGGAATGATTTTGGATGCAGTGCAAATTGAACATTACACCCTCCTACAACTCCTATTTCATTTATTATTTTTAATGCTGATGTTCTTAACATTTGGTATTCTCTATCTGAAAGAGTTTGTGATGGTGCTACAACTATTGAATCTCCTGTATGTATTCCAACAGGATCTATATTTTCCATATTACAAACAGTTATACAATTTCCATCTTTATCTCTAATTACTTCATACTCAACTTCTTTCCATCCTAGAATTGATTTTTCTATTAGAACTTGTCCAACTCTAGATAGTTTTAATCCTTTTAATAATATATCTTCTAGCTCTTGAGGTGTGTCTGCAATTCCCCCTCCAGTTCCTCCTAGAGTATATGCAGGTCTTACAACTACAGGATACCCTATTTCTTTAGCTACCTTAAATCCTTCTTCTAAACTTTCAACTATTTTACTTTCTATTACAGGCTCTCCTATTTTATCCATAGCCTCTCTAAATAATTTTCTATCTTCTCCCCTCTTGATAGATTCAACTGAAGTTCCGATAACTTTCACTCCATATTTTTGAAGTATTCCTTTATCATCAAGTTCAATTGCCATATTCAGAGCTGTTTGCCCACCCATTCCAGCTAAAATTGAATCTGGTCTTTCTTTTGCAATTACCTTTTCAACAAACTCTGCTGTAATTGGTTCTATATATATTCTATCCGCAACAGTTTTATCAGTCATTATTGTAGCTGGATTAGAATTAATTAAAACAACTTCTATTCCTTCTTTTTTTAAAGTTTCACATGCCTGTGTTCCTGAATAGTCAAATTCTGCTGCTTGTCCTATTATAATTGGTCCTGATCCGATCACCAGTGTCTTTTTAATTGATTTATCTAACATTTATTCTCCTCCTGAAAATTCTACTAAAATAATCCCTAAATTCTTATCCCTCTATTACTTTTAAGAAATCATCAAATAAATACTCTGAATCTGCTGGACCTGGCCAAGCTTCTGGATGATATTGCACACATAGTATTCTATGTTCTTTACTTCTCATTCCTTCTATTGAGTTATCATTTAAATTTATATGAGTAACTTCCATTGAATCAGGCACTTTATCTACAACATATCCATGATTTTGAGAAGTTATGAATATTCTATTTTTTTCTAAATCTTTAACTGGATGATTACATCCTCTATGACCATATTTTAATTTTGTTGTTGTTCCACCTAAAGCCCAAGCTAATAATTGATGTCCTAAGCATATTCCAACAATCGGTAATTTTCCTACTAATTTTTTTATTTCATTAATTACTCCTGTTAATTCTGCTGGATCACCTGGTCCATTTGATAAAAATACTCCATCTAACTTATGAGAAAGCAACTCTTCTGCAGTTACATTCCATGGGAAAACAATTTGATGAACACCTCTTTTTTCAAAACATCTTAAAATGTTTTTCTTAACCCCAAAATCTATCACACCTATTCTTTTTCCTGTTCCAGGAATTTCATACGTCTCTTTTGTACTTACCTGTTCTACAGCATCACTATTATTAAATTTAGCAAAATGTACATCTATCTCTTTTTGAGTTAACTCTTTTGCAGTTATTAGAGCTTTCATAGCTCCTTCTTCTCTGATTATTTTAGTTAAGTGTCTTGTGTCAACTCCTTTGAATCCTACAACATTGTGTTGTCTTAAAAATCCATCTAATGTCATCTCACATCTAAAGTTATTTGGAAGTTTTGCATCTTCTTTAATAATGAATCCTTTTAACTTTATTCCTGTAGATTCCATATCCTCTAAGTTTATTCCATAATTTCCAACCATTGGATAAGTCATAACAACTATCTGTCCATAGTATGATGGATCTGTTAATAGTTCTTGGTAACCTGTCATTCCTGTATTAAATACTAACTCTCCTACACTTTCACCAAGTTCTCCAAAAATTTTTCCATCAAAACACATTCCGTTTTCAAGAATTAACTTCCCCTTCATTTAAACCTCCCAAAATTTTTGCATAAAAAAAGGAATATGAAAATCATATTCCTTATCTATATAAATATTAAAATTAATAACTATAAAATTGAAAAACACAAATAAATTATTGAAAAATGAAATAAATAGAATTAATAATGATAAACAGTTTTTCTTTTTCTTTTTAACTTTTCTATCATTTTTAAAAACCATATTTCACCCCTCCTTTTTTTACTCTAAGAAAGAGTATATACTAATCCTAAAAAAATGTCAATTCTTTTTTTTGTACACTATTAGACAAAGTAGTACATTTAAAGTACAACTTTTTTTTATTTTAGAACTGCTTTCTTTTTATTGCAAACAATAATTTAAAAATAAAATTAGATAAATACAATAACTTTTCTATTCATTTTTTATTTTCTTATATAATTTTAATCTAGTTTATTGTATAATAAACTAAACTAGATTTGGAGGAAATTACTATGGAGTTGATTATTTTAACTGGACTTAGCGGCTCTGGAAAGTCAACAGGTCTTAAAACTTTGGAAGATTTAGGATTTTTTACAATGGACAATATTCCATTCCGATTTGCAGGATTAATTTTAAAAGATTTAAAAAATTCGACTAAAAATAAAGAAGTGAAAAAAATTGCTCTCGGACTCGATGTTAGAACTATTATTGATGCAAATGATTTTAATACTTTTTTTACAGAAATTGACAATTTAAAAATTGATTACAAAATAATTTTTTTAGAAGCTTCTATCCAGTGTCTTTTAAATAGATATAATCTTACTCGGAGAAAACATCCTCTAACTAAGGATACACTTCTTCAGAGTATTGAGGATGAAATCTTTTTAATGCAAGAAATGAAGGAGAAAACAAACTTAATTATTGATACTAGTTTTTTAAGTGGAAAAGAACTTTCAAGAAAAATTGAAATGGCTATCGCCTCTTTTTCAAAAAACATTCTTTTAAATGTTCACCTGCAATCTTTTGGTTTTAAACATGGCGTTCCTATTGATTCAGATATGATATTTGATGTAAGAACTCTTCCTAATCCATATTATCTAGATGAATTAAAAGAAAAGACAGGTTTTAACGAAGAGGTTTTTGAGTATGTTATGAGTTTTGAATCTTCTCAAATTTTATATAATAAAATTCTTGACTTAATAACATTTCTAATTCCAGGTTATATAAAAGATGAAAAAAGGCACCTTACTATAAGTATTGGATGCAGTGGTGGAAAACATCGATCTGTTTCTTTTGTTAGAAAGCTCCAGAAAGATTTAAAGAATGTATCTGACATCAATATTTACTCTGTACATAGAGAGAAAGAAAGAGGAAATTGGTAGCATTTTTGCTCTATATTTTCTACAAATAAATTCTTAAGAATTCAGCAGCAAAAATATAAGGAGATGATTTAATAATATGAAAAAAATTCTTTTACTTTTTTCTTTAATTACACTAATTGGATGTTCTCAATTTTCGAATAGAAAAGATTATAGTCAGAATATCTCTTTTAAAAGTTCTCTTTTGAAAGGAAAACATAATTTTACTTTAATATCTTCACCTTATCCAAAGCTTTATAATGATAAAATTAACTTTTACAATAATTTAAACAATAGCTTATTTGAGCTTAATGAAACTCAAATAAAAAATATTAACCTTCTTATAACAAAAGATATGCAAAATGATTTTAATTCAATTTTAAAAAATGGTTGGTTTGACAGTGAAATTTTAGGAATGAAAATCGTTGAAGATTTAAATGAAAACGATAAGGAAATTCTCCAAAAATTAAATGTTATCACTCCAACAAATGCTGGTGATATACAGAAATTACTTAATTTACAATATTACTTACTTTTAAAACTTACACAAAATGAAAATATGTATAACTCTGAATTTTTATATACAGAACTTGATAAAAGTTTACTTATGCAAAATATATTAATAAACAGAGAAAAAACTATTCAATCTCTTCGTAAGTTAGAAAATAACTTTGTATATTTAGAAGAATCTAAAATTAAAAATAAACCATTATATTTAGATTCAGATAAAACGACTGAAAACACTGATAATTTTGTGATTTTCCAAAATTCTTCTATTAATTCTGGTTTTAAAGTTCTTCCTAATTTATTGGTTTTATTTGTTGGAAATGGTAAAAATACTTTATCAACAGAAGATTTTATTCTTACTTCAAATTTAGTTACTGTAACTGAATTAACTGAATTAAAAGAGATTTCTAGAAATTCTAATTCTGTTTCAAATTTATTGAACTGGGAACGAAAAGAATCAAAAAAAACTAATGAATTTGATTCTCTCAATACTCAGTTTTCAAATTGGGAGGCCAAATAATTGATTACATATTTCGCTTTTATTATTTTATTATTTATTTTTTTTCTTATCGTAAAGAAAATGGAAAAAAAAAATTTTGAAGAAACAAGTAAGATTTTAAAAAGTTTTGTAAGCAAAGATTTCTTAGAGGATTTATCAGAAGATTTAAAAAACGATTATGAAAGAGCCACTGCAGCTATTAAAAAACAAGACTTAGAACTAGACAATTCTATTGAAGAACTTAAAGACTACAAAAAAGAACTTGAAGTTACTTATGAATCTCTATTAACTAAATCCAAACAACTCGAATACAGTAATCAAATTTTAGAACAAAGAGTAGCTAGTCTTTCTAATATTAACTCTTTATCTAAAACTGTTCTTTCCATTATGGAGTTAGATAAAATTATTTCTACAATTTTAGATGCTTATTTTGTTCTTACTGGAGCAAAAAGAATCTCTTTATACCTTTGGGAAGATGGTAAGCTTCAAAACAAAAGAATTAAAGGGGATATCTATTTTAAAGGTGAATTAAGTTATCCAGAAGAAGTTTTATCTCAATTTACTAGAAAAGATTATAAAAAAGTTTATAGTGAGCTTCTTAAAGGTTTTCCTCTTACAACAGATGAAAAAATTATTGCTTCTCCACTTACTGTAAAAGGAAAAGAACTTGGTGTTATTTTTATAATTGAAGATAAATCTAAACTTATCAAAAGTGACGAAGAAACTATTTCTGCTTTAACAATACAAGTTGCTATTGCTATTAATAATGCTCAAATTTATTCAGATTTAGTTATCAAAGAAAGAATGTCACAAGAACTTGAAGTAGCATCAAGAATTCAAAAAAGAATTATTCCAAAAAAAATAAAAAAAGTTTTAGGGCTCGATGTTGATACATTTTTTGAACCTGCAAAAGAAATTGGAGGTGATTACTATGACTATTCTCTTCTGAACGAAAAAACTTTTAGTATCACAATTGCTGACGTAAGTGGAAAAGGTGTTCCAGCTGCTTTCTTGATGGCTTTGGTTAGGTCTGTTTTAAAAACTCTTGAACTTCAAGGTGAAGAACCTTGTTTCAACGTGAAAAAACTTAACAAATTGATATACCCAGATATTACCGAAGATATGTTTATAACTATGATGCATAGTAAATATGATTATGATACTAAAATATTAACTTATTCAAATGCTGGTCATAACCCTTTAATAGTTTATAATAGTCTTACTCAATCAATAGAATCTCATTCTGTAAAAGGAGTTGCAATCGGATTCTTAGATGATTACAACTACAAACAAGGCGAAATAAAACTTAATGTTGGTGATATTGTAATCTACTATACTGATGGAATTACCGAAGCTGAAAATATTAATAAAGAACTTTTTGGAATTGAAAGATTAAAAAAAATATTAACCGAGTCATCTTCTCTTTCATCTAAAGAAATAAAGCAACGATTACTTTCTGAAGTTAATAATTTTCAAGATGATTGTGAACAAAATGATGACATTACATTTGTAGTAATAAAAAGAGAAGAATAAAAAAAGTTGACTACTTCAATATAACATAATATAATTTTACGAGGTTATTTTTTCAAAGTAATTTTTAAAAAAATTCAGGGAGGATTCTAAGTGAATAATTATATCTTAGAAATGCAACACATCAGAAAAACTTTCTTAGATGGTAAAGTTATCGCTAACGACGATATTACTTTAAAAATTTTAGAAGGTGAAAAACATGCTATTGTTGGTGAAAATGGTGCAGGTAAATCAACACTTATGAAAATGTTAAATGGTCTTTATACTCCAACTTCTGGTAAAATATTTTACCAAGGAAAAGAAGTAGAAATAAATTCACCAGGTAAAGCTGCAGAATTAGGTATTGGTATGGTTTACCAACACTTTATGTTGGTTCCTACTTTAACAGTTGCCGAAAATATGATTTTAGGTGTAGAGCCAAAAAAAGGACTATCTTTAGATATTAATAAAGCTCGAAAAGATGTTCTAGAAGTTTCAAAAAAATATGGTCTTGAAATTGATCCTGACGCTTTAATTTCTAATCTTTCAATTGGTATGCAACAAAGGGTTGAAATATTAAAAATACTATTTAAAGGTGCTAATTTGTTAGTGTTTGATGAACCTACTGCTGTTTTAACACCTCAAGAAATTAAAGAGCTGTATAAAATTATGGACAATTTAATTGCAGAAGGAAAAACTATTATTTTTATATCGCATAAGCTTCAAGAAGTGCTAGATATTTCAAATAACATAACTGTTATTAGAAGAGGTGCTGATATCGCAAACTTTGCTACTAAAGACGCTACTAAAGAAAAAATTGCTAACGCTATGGTTGGAAGAGCTGTTTTATTTACAACAGAAAGACCTGAAGTTAAAATAGGAAAAACTGTTTTAACAGTTAAAAATGTTGGTGTTAAAGACCAGTTTGGAGTTATCAAAGTTCAAGATGCTACATTTGAAATAAAAGAAGGCGAAGTTTTAGGAATTGCTGGAGTTGAAGGCAGTGGACAAACAGAACTTGTCGAAGCTTTAACTGGACTTAAGGAAATTTTTTCTGGTGAAATGATTCTTGACGATGTAGTATTAAAAAGAAAAACTCCACGTAAAATATCTTTACTTGGTTTAGCTCATATTCCTGAAGATAGACATAAAAGAGCTGCCGTTTCACAATTTAGTGTTATGGAAAACTTTGCTCTTGGATTAGAAAGAGATGAATATTCAAAATTTGGCCTTCTTAATTTTTCTAAATTAAGAAAAGATGCTGAAATATTTATGGAAAAATACGATGTTAGACCGAGAAGTGTTGACACTGATTTTGGTAGACTTTCTGGTGGTAATCAACAAAAAATTATCGTTGCTAGAGAATTAGAAAAGAAAAACAACAGTTTAATTATTGCTGGTCAACCTACTAGAGGTGTTGATATTGGTGCTATTGAATCAATTCATAAACTTATACTAAATGAAAAAGAAAAAGGTAAGGCTGTTATGGTTGTTTCATCTGAATTATCTGAAATTTTAAACCTTTCAGATAGAATAGCAGTTATGTGTGCTGGAAAAATAACAGGAATTCTTTCTAGAGAAGAAGCAAATGAAGAAAAAATCGGAATTCTTATGGCGGGTGGTAAACTTGATTAAAAATAAAAAACTTTTAAACACACTTGTTCCTTTTGTTGCTGTATTATTGGCATTATTAATTGGAGCTGGAATAATTTTATATATGGGCGAGAGTCCTGTAAAGGCTTATTATTACTTATTCACTGGTGCTTTTGATGGAATCACTCCTATCGCTAGAACACTTTTAGAGGCTACTCCTCTTATTTTCACTGGATTATCTGTTCTTGTGGCATTTAAAGGTGGAATGTTTAACATTGGTGCTCAAGGTCAAATGACTATGGCTGGTTTAGCTGCTGCAGCTGTTGGTGGCTTTGTTGCAAATACTTTTATAAGTAATGTTTTTATTATCTTAATAGTTGGAGCACTAGCTGGATTCTTATGGGCTTCAATTGCTGGTTGGTTAAAAGCTAAATTAGGGGTTCATGAAGTTATTTCTACTATCATGCTTAATTATATAGCAGTTAGTTTTGAACAATATGCTTTAAATTATCCACTTAAAGCTCCCGGAATCAATCCACAGACCCCTGCTGTTATTGAAGCAGCAAGATTAGGAAAAATCTTAAATGTTAGAGTTCCATTAAATTATGGATTTATAATCGCACTAGTTTGTGTTTTCTTAGTTTGGTTTATTCTTGAAAAAACAGTTTTAGGATATCATATAAAAGCGGTTGGTTACAATCCTACTGCTGCTGAAAATAACGGTATCAATGTTAAAAAGATAATTACCTTAACTCTTGGTATATCTGGAATCCTTGCTGGACTTGGAGGAGTTGAAAGAGTTCTTGGAGGAGTTGGACAATACGCATATAAAACTGGTCTAACTGCAACTTATGGATTTGATGGAATTGCTGTTGCTTTACTTGGAAAAAATAATCCTATTGGTGCTTTACTAGCTGCAATTTTATTTGCTGCTCTTAGAGTCGGAGGAAGATCTATGCAATTTAATACAAGCATTCCAAGTCAAATGGTTATTATGATTCAAGCTATTATAATTTTATTAATTGCTGCTGAAAACATGATTAGATCTTGGTTAGAAAAAGGTTCTAAAGGAGGAGCTGAATAATGGGAAATATTTTTTTTAGTTTAATTTTAGCCACAATTAGGCAAGCTGCTCCAATTCTTATAACAGCTATTGGTGGTATGTTTTCTGAAGTTTGTGGTGTTGTAAATATCGGTCTTGAAGGAATGATGCTTATTGGTGCTTTCTCTTCTGCTGTAGTTTCTTATTACACTGGAAGTTGGGTTCTTGGTATTTTAGCTGGTGCAATTTCTGGAGGACTAGTTGCACTAGTTCATGCTATAATTAGTATCAAATACAAGGGTAATCAAACTGTGTCTGGAGTTGCTATCAATCTTTTTGCTTCTGGATTTACTATTTTTATGCTTAGAGTTTTATTTGAACAAGCTTCAAATAGTCCATCTGCAACTAGAATTCCTCTACTATTTAATTTTTCTTTATTAACTTACATTATTTACGGGCTTGCAATTGGGTCTGGATATTTTTTATATAAAACAGTTACAGGATTAAGAATGAGGGCTGTTGGAGAATATCCTTTAGCTGCTGATACTGTTGGTATTAGTGTTGCAAATGTTAGATACTTAGGTGTGGTTCTTTCAGGAATATTTGCAGGTCTTGGTGGTACATACTTATCTATTGGTGCTCTTAGTCAATTTTCTAAAGAGATGTCAGCTGGAAGAGGTTTTATTGCTTTAGCTGCTCTAGTTTTTGGAAAATGGAAACCAAAAGGTGTTTTATTTGCAAGTTTACTATTTGGATTTGCTGATGCTGGACAAACAGTTATACAACAATACGTTACATTTATACCGCCTCAATTTATACAAATGATACCTTATATATTAACTCTTCTAGCCTTAGCTGGAGTTGTTGGTAAAGCAGTTGCACCAAGTGCTTCTGGAAAACCTTATGATAAAAATACAATCTAATTAATTAGGGGTGTTCAAGATGAGTAAAGAGAAATTTTCAAGTGTCGGTGGACAAGCAGTTATAGAAGGAGTTATGATGAGAAATGCCAATCTTCTTGCTACTGCTGTCAGAAAACCTAACGGTGAAATCGTTTATAAAAAAACAACTATATCAAAAAGTAGAAATAAACTTTCTACAATACCTTTTCTTAGAGGTGCTATTACTCTCTTTGACTCTTTAGTTTTAGGCGTAAAGGAACTTACATTCTCAGCTAATCAAGCAGAAGTTGAAGAAGAACAACTTTCTCAAAAAGAAGCTGTCATGACAACTGTTGTTTCTTTAGCTTTAGGAATTGGACTTTTCATTGTTTTTCCTTCAATTATAAGTAGTTTTTTATTTAAAGACAATAAACTATATAGTAATTTATCTGAAGCTGGTCTTCGTTTATCATTCTTTGTATTATATATATTTCTTATCTCTTTTTCTAAAGATATTCAAAGAGTGTTTCAATACCATGGAGCAGAACATAAATCTATATATGCTTACGAAAACAAATTGGATTTAAATTCTGAAAATGCTAAAAACTTTACTACTTTGCATCCTAGATGTGGAACTAGTTTTCTTCTGATAGTAATGTTTATTGCTATTATTGTTTTTACAAGCTTAGATTTTATTCTTCCACCACCAAGTAATTTCACTGCAAAATTACTTACTAAAGTAATTTTAAGGATTTTATTTATGCCTTTGATTGCTGGAATTTCTTATGAGCTTCAAAGATATACAAGTAATCATTTAGATAACTGGTTTGTTAAGTTGATTGCAGCTCCTGGAATGGCCTTACAAAAGATAACAACTAAAGAGCCTGATCTTGATCAACTCGAAGTTGCTATTGTTGCAATAAAAGTAGTTTTAAATGAACCTGTAAAAAATGCAACTGAAATATTTCAATAGTTTAAAATAGTCTAAATTTATAATTTAGGCTATTTTTTTTATTTTCTTGATTTTATTAGTAAGCAGTAGTATATTTTAATTATATTTTCGAATCTGTTAACTAAAGATGAAAATATGTCCAGTTCTTTGAAAAGGGATAAAGATATTCGACTTGAAATATTTTTGTAAAAAAATGATATCACAAAAAGACATAGCTTGTCTATGCCTAAAAAAGAATATTCTTTT